>NZ_JBLIZW010000067.1:0-34334 GCF_048860245.1 Aquabacterium sp.
TCACCATCGATTGATGGGGCCGCTGGGCAATGTCCCGCCAGCCGAGTTCGAGGCAAACTACCACCAACAACACGCTGGTCAGGCCGTGACCGCCTGACTTAAACCAACTGGCCTCCGCGAAACCCGGGGCGCTTCAGGCAGGAAGAAGTTGTTGGAGTAGACGAAGTCGTACTCGCCACGCGAGATGGATTCAATCGACTCGGAGGCCGAGCGTGCCAGCTTGAGTTGCAGGTCAATGCCGGTCTTGCGCTTGACGTAATCGAGGATGGGATTCCAGTAATTGGCCGTCAGCACGGCGCTGCGCTGCGACAACACTCCGAACGAGTAGGTTTGCGCATGTGCGCTGCCACTGCCCAACAGGGCCACACCCAGCGCCAACAAACCAGAAATGCCCCACGTCCGATGGCTCAGCAATGTGAGAGAGCGAGCTGTGGACGGGGATGACATCTTGGAACGCAGGGTGTTCATTCAGTTAACTAGTGAGTGTACGGGCTAGGGTTGGTCCTAGCCCCGAATTGGGGCGTCTGATGTGATGCAGATCACAAATGGCGCCACATTGTTGGGTTTATGCGGCGTGCGCCCTCAAATCTATAATCACAGGTTACGCCCGGCGAGCCTGGGCAGCCCTTCAAGCCCTTGGCCGCATCCGATAACGAGAAAGCCCCTATGAAAGCCGCAGACATCCGCAAGACCTTCCTGGAGTTCTTCCAGTCCAAGGGACACGCCATCGTGGCGTCCAGCCCTGTGGTGCCTGGTGACGACCCCACCCTGTTGTTCACCAACGCCGGCATGAACCAGTTCAAGGATGTGTTCCTCGGCTTTGACAAGCGCCCCTACACCCGTGCCACCACGGCGCAAAAGTGCATCCGCGCTGGCGGCAAGCACAACGACCTGGACAACGTCGGCTACACCGCACGTCACCACACCTTCTTCGAGATGCTGGGCAACTTCTCGTTTGGTGACTACTTCAAGCACGACGCCATCACCTTCGCCTGGGAGCTGCTGACCGAGCACTTCAAGCTGCCCAAGGACAAGCTGTGGGTCACCGTCTACCACGAGGACGACGAGGCTTACGACATCTGGAACAAGACCGTGGGCGTGCCCGCCGAGCGCATCGTGCGCATTGGCGACAACAAGGGCGCACGCTACATGTCCGACAACTTCTGGATGATGGGCGACACCGGTCCTTGCGGCCCTTGCACCGAAATCTTCTTCGACCACGGTGAAGACGTGGCCGGCGGCCCTCCCGGCAGCCCCGATGAAGACGGCGACCGCTACATCGAAATCTGGAACAACGTCTTCATGCAGTTCAACCGCACGGAAGACGGTGTGATGCACCCGCTGCCCAAGCCCTCAGTGGACACCGGCATGGGCCTGGAGCGCATTGCCGCTGTGCTGCAGCACGTGCATTCCAACTACGAAATCGACACCTTCGTGGCGCTGATCGACGCAGCCAAGAAGGCTGTGGACGAAGCCGGTGCGGGCGACTGCGATCGCAGCAGCCACTCGCTGAAAGTGATCGCCGACCACATCCGCGCGTGCTCGTTCACCGTGGCCGATGGCGTCATCCCCAGCAACGAAGGCCGCGGCTACGTGCTGCGCCGCATCACCCGTCGTGGCATCCGCCATGGCTACAAGCTGGGCGCACGCACCCCGTTCTTCCACAAGCTGGTTGCCACCCTGGCCGCCGAGATGGGCGACGCCTATCCCGAACTGCGCGCCAACGAAAAGCGCATCACCGACGTGCTGAAGACCGAAGAAGAACGCTTCTTCCAGACCATCGCCAACGGCATGGAAATCTTGGAAGGCGCCCTGGCTTCGGGCGCCAAGCAGGTTGACGGCGAAACCGCCTTCAAGCTGCACGACACCTACGGCTTCCCTGTTGACCTGACCGCCGACGTGTGCCGCGAGCGTGACGTGACCGTGGACCAGGCTGGCTTTGACGCCGCCATGGCCCGCCAGCGCGAGCAAGCCCGTGCCGCCGGCAAGTTCAAGATGGCCGCTGGTCTGGAATACACCGGCACCGCCACCACCTTCCACGGCTACGAGCACCTGAGCGTGGAAGGCGCCAAGGTCACTGCTGTGTACGTGGACGGCGCTGCGGTCGAGCAAGCCAACGCCGGTGACGACGCTGTCATCGTGCTGGACAACACCCCGTTCTATGCCGAGTCTGGCGGTCAATGTGGTGATGCCGGTGAACTGCGCAACAACACCAGCCGCTTCCTGGTGGAAGACACCCAGAAGATCCAGGCTGATGTGTTTGGTCACCACGGCCGCGTGGTCGAAGGTGGCATCAAGGTGGGCGACACCGTGGCCGCCAAGGTCAATGGCGACCTGCGCGCCAAGACCGTGCGCAACCACAGCGCCACCCACTTGATGCACAAGGCCCTGCGTGAAGTGCTGGGCGATCACGTGCAGCAAAAGGGTTCGCAAGTTACGGCTGATCGCACCCGTTTCGACTTCGCCCACAACGCCCCGATGACCGACGAGGAAATCCGCGAAGTGGAAGAAATCGTCAACGCCGAAATCCTGGCCAACGCCGATGCCCTGGCCCAAGTCATGGCCCTGGAAGACGCTCAGAAGTCCGGAGCCATGATGCTGTTCGGTGAGAAGTACGGCGAGACCGTGCGCGTGCAGACCATCGGTTCCTCCAAGGAATTGTGCGGCGGCACCCACGTCAAGCGCACGGGCGACATCGGTCTGTTCAAGATCGTGGCCGAAGGCGGCGTGGCTGCTGGCGTGCGCCGCGTCGAAGCCATCACCGGCGCGGCTGCGCTGGCCTACACCCAGAACCTGGAAACCACGCTCAACGGCGTGGCCGCTCTGATCAAGTCCACCACGCAAGAAGTGCCCGCTCGCGTGGCCGCTGCGATGGACCAGATCCGCGCGCTGGAAAAAGAAATCGCCGCCCTCAAGGGCAAGCTGGCTTCCAGCCAGGGCGATGAGCTGATGGCCAAGGCTGTGGACGTCAATGGCATCAAGGTGCTGGCTGCCACGCTGGAAGGCGCTGACGCCAAGACCCTGCGTGAAACCATGGACAAGCTGAAGGACAAGCTCAAGACCGCCGCCATCGTGCTGGCCGCCGTGGACGGTGGCAAGGTGCAACTGGCTGCGGGCGTGACCGCCGACAGCACGGGCAAGGTCAAGGCTGGCGAGTTGGTGAACTTTGTGGCCCAGCAAGTGGGTGGCAAGGGCGGCGGCAAGCCTGACATGGCCATGGCCGGTGGCACCGATGCATCGGGCTTGCCTGCTGCACTGGCCAGCGTGCAAGCCTGGGTGGCCGAGCGCGTCTGATGGGGGCGCTGCAGCGCTGACCTCCGCGTCAAGCTGTTCAAAGGGCTCCGCAAGGGGCCCTTTTTCTTTGCCTCGGTGTTTTCACTAGGGGTGCGGTGTCGTACAGGAAACCCTGCTGTCACCCGTCATCCTGTTGGCAAACAATGGCTATTTCTAACATGCGTCTATTCGGATTAAACGAACGAGGACGACATCCATGGCCTTCCAGAGCGACAAACAGCATCCCATCGTGCCCCGCGAAAAGCTGGACTTCGGACTGAACGACAGTATTCCCAAGTACTGGTTCGGCGGAGACCCCTTCCGTACGCGCTTTTTTGATGCCATGTCGCTGATCTTCCCGCCCGGCGAGAAGTTCTTCATGGTCACGGTGCGCGACTTCCGCGATCAGGTCACCGACCCCAAGCTGCTGCAAGACATCAAGGACTTCAACCGTCAGGAAGCCCAGCACAGCATGGTGCACAACCAGTACAACGACCTGCTGCGCAAGCAAGGCATGCCCGTTGACGAACTGATTGCCTGGCTCGACAACCTGCTGTTTACCAAATACCGCAGCCGTTTCAGCCGCCAGTACACCTTGGCCATCACCGGCGCACTGGAGCACCTGACTGCCTTGGGGGCCCACGCCATGTTTGATGAGCGCGACATCCTGGGCGATGCTCACCCCAATGTCCGCGCCATGTACGCTTGGCACGCCATTGAAGAAGTCGAGCACAAGGGCGTGGCTTATGACGTGATGGTGGATTACGCCAAGGTGGGTTACTTCCGTCGTGTGGCCGCACTGGTGCATGCCACGTTCATGTTCCCCTGGGTCATCTTCAAGTTCGCCAATCGCATGCTCAAGGCTGATGGCTTCAGCTTCTGGCAACGCGTCAAGCTCAACGTGAAGGGGCTGCACTGGGTGCTCAAACCGGGCGGTTTCCTGGCCCCCACACACAAGCACTACATCAAGTACTACAAGCCCGGTTATCACCCCTGGCAGGAAGCCGATCAGCCTGGCTATGAAGAGTGGCTGGCCGGCTTCAACCGTCGTCAAGACCCCGTAGAAGCCAGCGAGAGCATCCGCTCTGCACTGCTCGCGCACTGACCGTGACAGGCGGCCCGTTAATCGGGCTGGAACTGGTTAGACTTCGACACACCTTACGCAAGGTGTGTCGTTTTTTTATGCGCCTTCCACTGCCACCGCCATCCGTCCTCGAAGCCATGGGCATCAAGCCCATTCCGATGTTCATGCTCTCAGCCTGGATCAAGGCTGCGACGCGTTGCGGCTTCAATGTTCAGCCCCTGTTCAAAGAGGCGGGCATCAAGATCGACCTCATCCGTCTGGAAGAGGCGAGGGTGTCTCCATTGCAGCTCATCTCGCTGCTGGAGCAGTGCGTGGCCTTGTCGCCCGACAAGTATTTCCCGGTCATGCTGGGCGACACGTTTGCCTTTGAATCACTGCCCGAGATTGAAACCCTGCTGACCACCAGTCCCACCTTGCGCGATGCGCTCAAGGCAGCCGAGTTGGCCAGACTGGTCGTGCTGCCATGGCTGACGCTGGAGGTCCGAGACGAGACCGAGCAGGTGCAGGTGGCGCTGGGGTTTGACATTCCCTTGCCGCAGTTGGCTGGCTATGCCTTGCCCTTGCATCTGGTCATCCATGCGGCCATGGCCTGCATCCGCAAGTTCGGGCGCACCTTGCAGGGCTCGGACGATGGCTTCTTGGGGGTGATGCTCAAGTCGCCCCGCTCTGACCGATCTGCCCAGATCGAGGCTTTTTTTGGTGTGCCTGTGACCTTTGGGGCGGAGGTGGACGCCTTGGTCTTTGAGCGCCGCTTGCTGGACACCCCGCTGGAAGGCGCGTTTCCAGCTCTGCACGAGCAAGCGCACTACTTGGCCGAGCAGCGACTGGGCCGCGAAGCCAAGCGTCAGGGGGTCTCAGCTGAAATTGAAGCCTTGATCAGCCGCGATCCCGGCCTGCTCGCTTTGGGTGTGGAAGACATGGCTGAGCGCCTGAACCTGCATCCCCGTACTTTGCAACGCCGCCTGAAGGACGAAGACGACAGCTACCTGGGCGTGCTGGCCCGCATGCGTCACAAGCTGGCCTGTCAGTGGCTGAGGCAGGGGGCGCTGTCGATTGATGACATCAGCATCAAACTGGGCTTTTCGGACCGACGTGCGTTCACCGCTGCTTTCAAGAGGTGGGAAGGCGTGACGCCCAGTGCATGGCGAGACACCCAAGCGTGAGTGCGAACCCTATTCGGGTTTACGTGCAATGAGTGCTGTGCAATGGACCCCCACCAAACGGGGTGAAGTGTCGCTGTTTCATCCTTGGTGGCACAGCGAATTCCTTGCTTGTGGGGGTGTCAGGGAATAGATTAAACGGTGACGAAAGTTGTGGAATTTGTCACAACTAGTCGCGCAGTAACTTGATTTGTTTCGATCATGCACCGTTTTGAGCTCAGTTCGCCTATCCCTGTTCCTGCTCTTGGAAGTTGGCGCCAGGCCGCCATGGTCTGCGGGTTCACCATCGACCCGGTACTACGCGAAGTGGGCATCACGCCAACTGAGCCCAACGTGCCGGTCAAGGTCAAACCCACCAGTTTGCTGAAGGCATTCAAGCTGTGTGTGGAACGAGCGCACGGACATCATTTCCCGTTTGCGCTGGGCGAAAAGTTCGTGTTCGAGCAATACGGCGAATTCGAGGCGTTCATTTCGTCGTGCACCACCATCCGCGAAATCCTGGAACTGGCGGGCTGGGTCCGTGAGTTGCTCGCACCGTGGATGACGCTGCACCTTGACGAGTTTGGTGCCGAAGCGCACCTGCGCGTCGTGATGAACGTGTCTGACGAAGAAGCCGCTCAAATGGGGCATGTGCGTGAAGTGGTGTTGGCTGCGATTCACACCGTGATGTGCCGTGCCACACGCGGGGCGCGCTGGCTGCTGTCGGTGCGCATGGCGATGCCTGAACCTGCTCACCACCAACGTTTTTCCGAGCATTTCGGCGTGCCGGTGTTTTTCAACGAAGGCGCCGATGCCTTGGTGATGGATCGTCGCTGGCTGGACATGCCGCTGTCGAGCGCCATGCCCGATGCGCAAACCGAAGCCCGTCAGCGCATTGAGCGCCGACTGAACCTTGAGTCCACGCATCGCAGCATCGTGGACGATGTGCGCTGGGCACTGGAGCGTCGTCCCGAGTTGCTGCGCGAAGGCCTGGAAGCCACGGCCCACGCCATGCGCTTGCATCCACGCACCTTGCAGCGTCGCTTGCAGGCAGAAGGCGTCAAGTACGTCGACATCCAGTCCGAAGCCAAGTGCAGCCGTGCGCAGGTCATGCTGCGCCGCCGTGCCATCAGCATGGAATCCATTTCTGACGAATTGGGCTTCTCGGATCGCCGTGCGTTCACGTTTGCGTTCAAGCGCTGGACCGGCATGTCGCCCAGCGCCTACCGCCACAAGATTGGCGGCGTGTTGCGCTGAGTTCATCCAGCCTGACGGGCGAAGCAGGTGCTGCGGAGCCTGCTAGAGTCCCGTTCATGTCAGAACGCTCCGAACTCCAAGGCAAGCACATTGTGCTGGGCCTGACAGGCGGCATCGCCTGCTACAAATCTGCAGAATTTGTGCGCCTGCTCACCAAGGCGGGCGCCACTGTGCAGGTTGTCATGACAGAGGCTGCAGAAGCCTTCATCACGCCGGTGACCATGCAGGCCTTGTCGGGTCGTCCCGTGGTGACCAGCCAGTGGGATGCGCGCGAGCCCAACAACATGGCGCACATCAACCTCAGTCGTGAGGCTGACGCCATCGTGCTGGCACCCGCTAGCGCCGACTTCATTGCCCGACTGGTGCAGGGCAGGGCAGACGAACTGCTGAGCCTGATGTGCTTGGCGCGCCCGCGTGAAGCCTGTCCCTTGCTGGTGGCCCCTGCGATGAACCGCGAGATGTGGTCTCATCCGGCCACGCAGCGTAACGTTGCACAGTTGGCCCAGGACGGCGCTTTGATTCTGGGGCCAGGATGCGGCGATCAGGCCTGTGGCGAAGTGGGTGACGGCCGCATGCTCGAGCCCGAAGAGTTGCTGGCGGATTTGATTGCCTTCTTCCAGCCCAAAGTGTTGCGTGGCCATCGGCTGCTCATCACTGCGGGGCCGACTTTCGAGCCCATTGATCCGGTGCGCGGCATCACCAACCATTCCAGCGGCAAGATGGGTTTTGCATTGGCCCGTGCTGCGCGTGAAGCCGGTGCGGACGTGACCCTGGTGGCCGGCCCGGTGCATTTGCCCACCCCGCGTGGTGTGCAGCGCCGCAACGTCACCACCGCGCAGCAGATGTATGACACGGTGTTGCCCCTGGCTGCCGAGCATGACGTGTTCATTGCCACCGCCGCCGTGGCCGACTGGCGCCCCGCGACCTCAGCCGAGCACAAGATCAAGAAAGAGGGCAAGAAGACCGTGCCCTCATTTGAGTTGACCGAGAACCCTGACATCCTGGCGGCCGTGGCCGCGTTGCCTGCGCCACCTTATTGCGTGGGCTTTGCGGCTGAGAGCGAGCACTTGCTGGAGCATGCCCGTGCCAAGCTGGCGCGCAAGAAGATTCCGCTGATTGTCGGGAATCTGGGGCCCGCGACATTTGGTCGCGACGACAACGCTTTGTTGCTGGTGGATGCCAGTGACCACCAGGCGCTGCCACCGGACGGCAGTCGCGCCGACAAATTGACCTTGGCCCGTAGCCTCATGCAGGAACTGGCCCAACGACTTCAAGCAGTTAAAACAGCATGACCACCGTAGACATTCGCGTTCTGGATCCACGCATGGCAGAGGCTCTGCCTGCTTACGCCACACCCGGCAGTGCCGGTCTGGATTTGCGCGCCTGCATTGACGAGCCTTTGGTGCTGGAGCCGGGGCAAGCGCAGCTGATTCCAACCGGCTTGTCCATGCATTTGGGGGATCCGGGCTTGGCTGCGATGATCCTGCCCCGATCCGGCTTGGGGCATAAGCACGGCATCGTGCTGGGTAACCTGGTCGGTTTGATTGACTCAGACTACCAAGGTCCCTTGATGGTCAGTTGCTGGAACCGTGGGCAATCGGCTTTCACCATTCAGCCCATGGAACGCATCGCCCAACTGGTCATCGTGCCCGTGGTGCAAGCCACTTTCCGCCAGGTCGAGTCCTTCGAGGCCAGCGAACGCGGCGAAGGTGGCTTCGGTTCGACGGGCCGCGGCTGATTGCGCAACCCGTCAGTTGAGACGCACCAGCGTCTCAGTGCACGGTTTCGCCCGGTGCAGGAGTGGGCGCAAAACTGAAGGGGGAGGTCGACACGGAGCCGTGTTCAACTTCTTCTTCAGTGGCTGAGCGCACGTCGCACACCTTCAGGTTCAAGCGAATGGCGATGCCGGCAAGCGGGTGATTGCCGTCGAGCACCACATGGCTGTCGTACACCTCGGTGACGGTGTAGATGGCATCCTTGGGCAAGTCAGGCGTGGTCGCGCCTTCGGGCGGGCCATCAAACTGCATGCCCTCGTAGACCTGCTCGGGGAAGATCTCGCGCTTCTCGAAGAACACGAGGTCGGCGTGGTAATCACCAAACGCTTGTTCGGGCTCGAGGTGCAAATGAGCTTCAAAGCCTGTGGTCTGTCCGATCAGGGCTTGTTCCACCTTGGGCAGCAGGTCATCGCCACCCAACAGAAACTCCATCGGATCGGCCAATTCGTCAATCAACTGGCCTTGCGCGTCTTCAAGACACCAGACAAGGCTCACAACGCAGGGAGAGGAAATGATCATGGGCGAGATCATCTCACGAGGCGACCTTCGTTGTGGTGCGCATCGGTGATCATTGAGACGGATCAGGTGATGACAGGGCTGCTTCAGCGCACAATCTAAGCATGAAAAAAGCTCGCACCACTGACAAGCCCTCTACAAAGGTTTCTGCCACCGAATCGGCCCAGGCACCCAAGGTCGCCGGCCCTTTGGCGATTGACGAGGCCACGCCCTTGCTCGGAGGCATCTCGCCAGAGACTTTCATGCGCAAGTACTGGCAGAAGAAGCCCCTGCTGATTCGCCAGGCCGTGCCCGGTGTGGTGCCGCCGATTGACCGAGCCAAGCTGTTTGCGCTGGCGGGCGAAGAGGAGGTGGAGTCCCGCCTGATCGTGCGTGAAATGCCTGACGAGGCCCCCAAGGCCGCTCGCGGTAAGGTTGCCAAGAACGCCAAACCGTCACCGGGCTGGAAGCTGGCGCACGGCCCGTTTGCACGCCGTAGCTTGCCTGCCATGACACAACCTGGCTGGACCTTGCTGGTTCAAGGGCTGGATCTGCACGTGCCTGCAGCCTATGACCTGATGCAGCAGTTCCGCTTCGTGCCGGATGCGCGTCTGGATGACCTGATGATCTCGTATGCCACCGATGGTGGTGGTGTGGGCCCCCATTACGACTCGTACGCCGTGTTCCTGCTGCAGGTGCATGGCAAGCGTCGCTGGCGCATTGGTCGCCTGAAGGACACCTCGCTGCAAGAAGACGTGCCGCTGAAGATCTTGACGAACTTCGAGCCTGAGCACGAGTACGTGCTGGAGCCGGGCGACATGCTGTACTTGCCGCCCAAGTGGGGCCACGATGGCATCGCCGAGGGTGAGTGCATGACCTGCTCGATCGGTTTCCGGGTGCCGGAAGCGACCGAGCTGGCGCGCGAGGTGCTGGTGCGTTGGGTGGAAGAGATCGAGTGCGACGACAAGGTGCGCCTGTATCAAGATCCCAAGCAACCCGCGACGGCCCATCCTGGCCGCGTTCCGGAAGCCTTGCAGAAGTTCACGGCAGATGCCATCGAGCGTCTGCTCAAGGACCCGGATGGTCTGAAGTCTGCCTTGGGTGAAATCCTCACGGAGCCGAAGCCACGTGTGTGGTTCCACTCTGGTGAGCCCTTGCAAGCGGGTGTTGGGGTTCGCCTCGATGCGCGCACGCGCATGGTGTACGACGATGACCGTGTGTTTGCCAACGGCGAGTCGTGGCGTGCTGCGGGTAAGGATGCAAGACACCTGCGTCAACTGGCTGATAAGCGGTTCCTGGATGCGCGCACGGTGTCTCAGGTCAGTGAAGACTTGCGCGAGCTGCTGGATCAGTGGGCGCAAGATGGTTGGCTGCATCCGTTGACCGCTTGATGGGATTCGGTCATGAGTCAAGAGCCTTCATTGCCGGCTGAATCGCGTGATGTGACCGAGTTATCGGGGCGCATCACCAGTTGGCTTGATTTTGGTGATCGGGTGAGCGTTGCCATGGCCATGGCAGCAGCAGAGCCGGTCAGCATCACCATGACGGACACCAATTTTGTGCGCTGGCCTTTGGGGCAGCGCAGCGTCATGGAGGCCTTTCAGCAGTGGGCTGTACACGGTTCCAGCGTGGTGAAGTGTCATGTGCTGGCTGGAACCTTCGAAGAGTTTGCGCGAAGTCATCCTCGATGGCTGATGTGGCGTGCAAACTGGTCACATCGGGTGGTTTGTCAGGAAGCTCCGGAGGAGTTGGCCTCACAAGTTCGCCCTATGTTGGTGCTTCATGGTCGTTTGGGGTTGCGCTTGGTTGAAGAACGCTTGGGGACAGGCGTCTGGACTCGCGATCCCGGTGTCTTGTCGGACTGGCTGTCTGACTGTGATGCTATTTCGCAACGATCGCATGACGGTATGCCTCCGACGACACTCGGTTTATAGGGATTAGCCCGAGGCATCGTATAATCATTGTCTGAATATGGCGCTCAGCTCATTGAGGGCTTGGCACATAGTTTCAATATCACCGGTTTTATTGACACTCCTTTTGAGGATACAAGCATGAAAAAGTCGCTCCTGCTGGCTTCCCTGATCGCTGCCATGGCCCTGGCTGCTTGCGGTAAGAAAGAAGCCGCTCCTGAAGCCGCTTCCGCTGCTTCCGAAGTCGCTTCCGCTGCTTCCGACGCTGCTTCCGCTGCTTCTGACGCCGCTCCTGCTGCTTCCGAAGCCGCTTCCGCTGCTTCCGAAGCTGCTTCCGCTGCTTCGAACTAATCTTTAGTTCGCACGGAATCAAAAGCCGCTCTTCGGAGCGGCTTTTTTTCGTCCCTGCTTCAGAGATATTCTGTAACCGAGTTATTACAGGTTTCCCGTGAAGTAAAAAAGCCCGACCGCAATTTGCGTATCGGGCTTTTTGTTTCCCCTTGAATAAGGGGGGGGGCTGAATTAATTCAGCTCGTCTTGCAATTGACGGGCAATGCGCTTACTGGTTGCCGATGTGGCGGGCTCGCCTGCGCTGGTCAGCACGCTGATCAGGCTGGTGCGGTTGCCTTGGGCTTGCACGCGCACTTGGTAGCGTTGCAGATTTTCAGTCGCCTTTTCGCTGCTGAACATGCGTGCGAAGAAGCCGGGCTTGGCGGCAGCCGGGTCGTTGTCCGACAGGCGAACGTCAAAGGTGCCTTGCTTGCGGTCGCGGTTTTCAACCGTGAAGCCGCTGCGGTCCAATGCCAAGCCCACGCGACGCCAAGCCGTGTCGGCATCCGCGTCCAGTGTCAGTGCGTTGCCGGCGGCATTCAGTTGAGCTGCCTGGCGTGCTGGTGTGGGGGCAGCAGCAACCTCAGGCGCCTTCTCTTGTTTGACGGCAGCGGCAGCTTCCTTGGTGGCGCCGAGCTTGAGCATCAGGCGCGACAGCATTTCGGCTTCCAGACCAGGATCGGAGGGGCGGGCGCGCCAAGTGGTGCGCTCTTTGCGGTTGTCTTCGTACTCTTCGGCCATGCCGCGGTGGCTGATGTAGATCTCAGTGCCGTTGGCCGTGCGTTCGATGCGAGTGCGATACATGTCGCGCTCGCCGGTGTCGTAGAGCATGTCAAAGACGCGACCCAGCGACTGACGAATGATGCCGTCTTGAGGAACCTTGGCCTTGTTCTCGGACCAGTTGGTTTCCATGATGCCGACGTCAGCCTTGTCGACGGTCAGCTCGAAGCCCACGTCTTGCCAGAAGGCGCGGACTTGAGGCCACACTTGCTCGGGCGTCTGGTTGACGCTCAGCCAGCGGTTTTGGCCTTGACGTTCCAGTTTGACGCCACCTTGCGTGGTCGAGGCCACTGCAGGGCTGGCGACGGTTTCAGCTTGCTTGGCGCCGGCGCGTTGCAAGCTGGAGGCGCTGATGGTCGATGCTTGCACCTGACCATAGCGGATCTGGCCGGGCAGTTGGCTCAGATCAGGCGGCACGTCCAGCTTGACGGATTGCGTACCCGTGGTGCGGTAATCCACCTTTTCGCCAACCAGCGTGTCGCTGATCGACGAGCAACCGGATGTGAGCAGGACGCAGGCCAGCGCGGCGCCGGCAACGATAGTGGTCTGGTGACGAGGTGTGATCGGCATGAAAAAGTGCTTCTGATCCCGACACCAGCGGAGTCGGGCCAAGGGTCAGGATCGGAGAGGTTTACAGAACCCCGGAATCGCGCAGAGCGCCTTCCACCAGAGTCTGAGACGCTGGTGTGAGTTCCGTGAGAGGCAAGCGCAGTGTGCCGCCAATTTTGCCCATGCGTGCCAGCGCCCACTTCACGGGGATCGGGTTGGGCTCGCAGAACAGTTGCTTGTGCAGTGGCAGCAGTTGCATGTGCAGGTCAATGGCGCGCTTGGCGTCTTGTGCCATGGCGGCCTTGCACAGCTCGGCCATGCCGCGAGGTGCGACGTTGGCTGTGACGCTGATGTTGCCGTGGCCGCCCATCATCATCAAGTGAACGGCGGTGGGGTCGTCACCCGAGAAGATGCTGAAGCCCTTGGGGGCTTGCTTGATCAGCCAGGCTGCACGGTCGAGGTTGCCGGTGGCTTCCTTGATGCCGATGACGCCAGGCAACTGCGCCAGACGCAGTGCGGTTTCGGGGGTCATGTCGGCAACGGTGCGGCCGGGCACGTTGTACAGCACCACGGGGATGTCGACGGCTTCGACAATCGCCTTGAAGTGCTGGTAGATGCCTTCTTGGGTTGGCTTGTTGTAGTACGGCACGACCTGCAGGGTGCAGTCTGCGCCGACCTTCTTGGCGAACTTGCTCAGCTCGATGGCTTCAGCCGTGGAATTGGCGCCTGCGCCAGCCATGACGGGCACGCGGCCAGCAGCTTGCTCCACCGCGACACGGATGATTTCGCAGTGCTCTTCCACCGACACGGTGGGGGACTCACCCGTCGTGCCCACCACGCCGATGCAATTGGTGCCTTCGGCGATGTGCCAGTCGATCAGTTTGCGCAGATTGTCGTAATCGACGCTGCCGTCTTCATGGAGGGGGGTGACCAGTGCAACGATGCTGCCAAAAATGGGTTTCATGGTGATTCCTTCAATCCGACGATTCTACTGGGGCGCGAGGGCAATCTGACGCACTCGTGTCGCTCTCGGTAGATCGCCGGTTTGATTCAACGTTTCAGGCGCGATCCGGATGACAGTGATGGCCTTGAATGCAGGGTTTTACTTGGGCGTCACATGCAATTCCAGAGCCGCCCGGCCAGGTCCACGATGAAACCCGGCTGAAGGTAAAGCGCAAAGACGCAGCCCAGCACCATGGCGGCGCCGAGGTAGGCCAGTCGCTTGGGCCAGGGGCTGGACTTGCGCATGCTCAGGCTGTGACAAGACGGGTCGCGGGTTGACGGTTTTCCCGAATCGGGAGGTTCAGCACGCAGGCGACGATGCCCAACGCAATGGCAATCCACCAAACAACGCTGTAGCTGCCGGAGAGGTCATACAGTCGCCCAGCGAGCCACACCCCCATGAATGACCCGATTTGATGGGAGAAAAACACGATGGCACCGAGCATGGTGAGGTGCTGCACGCCGTGCATTTGCGCCACGACTGCATTGGTGGGCGGAACGGTGGATAGCCACAGCGCGCCCATGATGGCCGCGAAGATCCCGACGGACAGGGGGCTGATGGGTGTGAGGATGAACACCGTCATCACCACGGCGCGACTGAAGTAGATCGTCGACAGGATGCGAGTTTTGCGCAGGCGTTGCCCTAAGGCGCCTGCCGCATACGTGCCAATCACGTTGAAGAGACCGATCAGGGCCAGGGCGGTGGTGGCCACTTCGGGTGAGAGCTTTTGATCGGCCAGATAACTGGGCAGGTGAACCCCGATGAAGGCGACCTGAAATCCACAAACGAAGTAGCCTGCCGTTAGCAAAAGGTAGTCACGGTGCGCGAAGGCTTCACGCAGCGCCTGACCCGCTGACTGAGTGGGCGAGTCGGTTGTGGGCGCATGGGGGGAGGGATTTTGGCGCGCTGGCTCGCGCAGGCCCCATGCAAATGGGGCAATCAGCAAGGCGGAAGCGGCCAGCGCGAGCAAGGCCGTGGACCAGTCCAGTCGATGAAGCAGGGTGCTGGCCAGGGGCACCATGAGAAATTGACCGAAGGAGCCGGCGGCAGCAGTGATGCCCATGGCCCACGATCGTTGCGATGCGTCGATGTTGCGGCCGATCACCCCGTAGATGACGGCGTAGGTGGTGCAGGCCTGCCCCAGGCCAATGGTGACCCCGGTTGCGAGCAGGAAAGGCAGATGCTGTTCAAACAGGGCCATGCCCGCCAGGCCCAGCGCATACAAGATGGCACCGGGCACCAGCACGCGGAACGCGCCGCTGCGGTCGGCCCACCAGCCGATGAAGGGGCCACTGGCGCCCCAGACGAGGTTTTGCAGGGCCAGGGCCAGGGAGTAGTCTTCCCGCGTCCAGCCATGCGCCATGGTGATGGGTTGCAGCCACAAGCCAAAAGCGTGGCGAATACCCATGGACAGAGTGACGATGAGGGCGCCGCAAAGCAGCATCTGCCGCATGGGCAATCGACCGGGGGAAGACGTCATGAAGTTGGCAGGGCGGGCAGGGGGCCTCAAACCTGCATGTTCATGATATCGGTGTACGCCTGAACGAGTTTGTTGCGCACCTGAACAGCCGACTGGAAGCCGAGTTGGGCTTTTTGCATGGCGACCATCGTCTCTTCCAAGCTGACGGTCGGATTGCCAAACTGTACTTCGCGCTGCAAGGCCGTGGCGGCTTCCTGGGATTTGCTGATCGAGCCCAAAGCGCCTGTGAGGGCGTTTTGAAAACTGGGCTTGTCAACGGCGCCAGTGCTGCCTGCGGCCTCGGCTCGGGTCTTGGCCTCGACGCGCCGTGCGACGTCGGCCATGCCAGCCTTGGCGGCTGCCTGCGCGAAATCAAAGGGCTTAAGTTTGAGGTCCATGATGCCGATAAGTCCGACGTGGGTGTGGTGCCAATCACCACGATTTGGACTCTAGAGCGTTCAGGCATTGTTCAATGCACGGAAGAAGTCGGCATTTCCGAGGCTGTTCTCAGCATTTTTGTCTGCCTTCTTCTCAATAATGGGACCGTCATAGCGGTAATGCGGCATCGTATGGTTACGGTGCGCAGCCTCTTGTATCGGCCACCATGGAAGTTACTGTCGCTCAACCTCAATCTGTTGCAAATGCCTCTGCCGGGCAGGTGGTGGACGCCACCACGTCCCAGCCAGGGTTCGCGCAACGTGTGATGGCTTTGCCCATGCAACGCAAGCTGATGCTGGCGGGTGGGATCGCAGCCATCGTGGCGATTTTTGCGGCCATGCTGATCTGGGGGCGCGAGGGCGATTACCGCGTGCTCTATACCAATCTGTCTGACAAGGACGGTGGGGCCATCTTGGCGCAGTTGCAGCAAATGCAGGTGCCCTACAAGCACGCAGATGGTGGCGCGGCGATTTTGGTGCCCGCTGACAAGGTGCATGACGTGCGCCTGAAGCTGGCGTCGGCGGGGTTGCCCAAGGGCTCGGTGGTGGGTTTCGAGCTGATGGAGAACCAGAAGTTCGGGACCACGCAGTTTCAGGAACGCTTGAACTTCCAGCGTGGGCTGGAAGGCGAGTTGATTCGTTCGATTCAGGCGCTCGCCAGTGTGCAGAGCGCCCGCGTGCATTTGGCACTGCCCAATCAGAATGGTTTTTTCCGCGAGCAGCAAAAGGCGTCGGCCTCGGTGGTGCTGACGCTGTATCCGGGGCGGACCCTGGATCGCGCGCAGATTGCCGGCATCGTGCACCTGGTGTCGTCCAGCGTGCCCGAGATGTCGCCCAAAGCGGTGAGCATCGTGGATCAGACCGGGACGCTGTTGTCCGGCCCGCAAGAGGGAGTGGATCAGACAGGTCTGGACGCGCAACAACTGCAGTACGTGCGCCAGATTGAAGCCAATTACACGCAGCGCATCAAGGACATTCTGGAGCCCGTGGTGGGCAAGGACAACTTGCGTGCCCAGGTCACTGCGGAGCTGGATTTCTCGCAAGTCGAGTCCACCGCCGAGGAATACAAGCCCAATCAGGGGCAGTCGACCACGGCCACGGTGCGCAGTCAGCAGACCAGCGAGCAGGTGGGGCAGGGCACTGCGCAGCCTTCCGGCGTGCCGGGTGCCACATCGAATCAGCCACCTGTGCCTGCCACGGCGCCGGTCAACGGTGCATCGCAGCCCTTGCAGGCTGCGCAAGGTGGGGCAAATGGTGGCAACAGCCGTCGTGAGGCTTTGACCAACTATGAAGTGGACAAGACGGTGCGTGTGACCCGCAGCGCCACGGGCACCATCAAGCGCCTGAATGCTGCGGTGGTGCTGAATCACCGCACGGTGACCGATCCCAAGGGCAAAACCTCGACACAGCCGATTCCTCAGGAAGAGCTGGATAAGTTGACGTCTTTGGTGCGCGAGGCCATTGGTGTGGATGATCGCCGCGGGGATTCGATCAAAGTGGTGAACACGCCCTTCCAGGTGGTCAAGGAAGAAGAAGTTGACACACCGATGTGGAAGTCGCCCGAGACACAGGACATGATCCGCACCTTGGCCGTGCCTGCTGCACTGACCTTGGCTGCGCTGATTGTGGTGTTTGGTGCGATCCGTCCGGCGATCCATGCCGCTCGCCCTGTGCCACCGAGCGAGACCGAGGTAGCCAAACTGGACGCCGTGGTGGATGATGCGAATGAACTGCCTGCGTTGGAAGGTTCCATCGTGGATGGTCATGTGGTCGGCCCGGACGGGCACCCGCTGCCTGCCCTGGAAGCGCCTGGCGTGGATCCACGACTGGATGCTGCCCGCCGACTGGCCAAGGAGAATCCGCTGGCAATGGCCACGGTGCTGCGCGGTTGGATCACTAACTGATCAAGGACTCAAGTCATGGACGAAAAAGGCCTCGAAGACGCCGCCATCCTGCTGATGTCCCTGGGCGAGGAAGAAGCCGCCGAGGTGTTCAAGCACCTCGAGCCTAAGGAAGTGCAGGGCTTGGGCGAGACGATTGCCAAGCTCAAGACGGTGACTAAGGACCGTATCAGCAGTGTGCTGGATCGGTTCACGGAAGAGTCGACCGAGATGGGCATGTTGGTGCCCGACACCGACGAATACATCAAGACTGTGCTGCGCAAGGCCTTGGGTGATGACAAGGCCAATTTGCTGATTGACCGGATCATCCAGGGCAGTGACACCACGGGCATCGAAAGCCTGAAGTGGATGGACCCCGGTTCGGTGGCGGAGTTGTTGCGCAACGAGCACCCGCAGATCGTGGCCGCCATCTTGGTGCACCTGGATCCGGATCAGGCTTCGTCGGTGTTGAAGTCTTTCCCCGAACGTCATCGCAATGAAGTGATGGTGCGGATTGCCACGCTGGACGGTATCCAGCCTGCGGCACTGAAGGACCTGAACGAGGTGCTTTCGCGTGTGTTGGCGGGTGGCCAGCAGTTGCGCAAGTCGTCGCTGGGCGGCGTCAAGCCTGCGGCCGAGATCATCAACCTCATGGGGTCGAGCCTGGAAACGTCGATCCTGGATTACATCCGCGAGGCCGATGGCGATCTGGCGCAGAAGATCATGGACAACATGTTCGTGTTCGACGATCTGATCAAGTTGGACGACAAGGGCTTCCAGGCCCTGCTCAAGGAAGTTCAGACCGAATCGCTCATCATCGCGCTCAAGGGCGGTTCGCCGGAAATTCGCGAGAAGGTGTTCAAGAACATGTCCAGCCGCGCCGCCGAAACCTTGCGCGAGGACTTGGAGTCTCGCGGTCCGGTCAAGTTGTCGGAAGTGGAAGGCGAGCAGAAGGAGCTGCTGAAGATCGTGCGTCGTCTGGCCGACGAAGGTCAGATCGTGTTGAGCAGCGGAGGCGACGATGCCTACGTCTAAGCCTAAATCGCCACTGGGCTCGCAGGGCGGGTCGGGGACGCCGACTGGTACGCCCTCTGCCCCTAGCTCATACGCCAGATTCATCCCTCGGGAAGAACTGGGGAGCTTCTCTGCGTGGAATCCTGCTGCATTTGAGGCGCCCAAAGCCCCCGCCCAGCCGGACCTCGTGGGTGGTGTGCGCAAGCCGACTTTGGCGGAACGGGCCGCTGCCGAAGTGCGGCCGCCCATGCGTTCATCGACCGCGCACCATGCTGCGCAGGCCATGGGGGCCAAGGTGCCTCAGCAAGAGCCTGCCGCGCAGCCCAAGCCTGCTGTTCGCCGACCGATCGTAGGCGGTGTGCCGGGGCAGGCCGAAGCCGAAGCGGCCGCTGCCGAAGCTGCTGCGCGTGCGGCTGCTGAGCCGCCATCGCCACCGCCTCCCAATGTGGATGAGTTAGTGGCCGAGGCGCGCAACACCGGTTATCAGGATGGCTACCGCAACGGCTTGGCGGCGCTGGAGTCTTACAAGCAGACGCAGGCTGCGCAGCTGGCTGCGCACATGAGTGAACAGGTTGCTGCTTTGGCCAACGAGTTCCAACTGCGTCTGGAATCGCTGGAACAGCAATTGGCCGGGCGCATTGCTGGTGTGGCGCTGGAGTTGGCTCGGCAGGTGGTTCGCAGCGAGTTGCTGCAACGTCCGGAATTGGTGGTGGATGTGGCTGAGCAGGCCTTGAGCGCCTTGCTGACGTCTGCGCGGCAAATTGTGTTGCGCCTTCATCCGGACGACCACGCGATGGTGCAGGCACAGCTGGCAGAGTTGCTGGCGGCACGTGGCGCGCGCGTGGTGGGGGATCCCACCATCACCCGGGGTGGTTGCGTGGTGGAGTCGGATATTGCCGTGGTGGACGCATCCATCGAGGCCAGTTGGGAGCGTGCGGCGGCCGCCATGGGGCACGACGCGCCCTGGAACGGTGGTCACGAGGCGCATGGCTCGACCGCTGTGGTGCGTGATCCTGCCGAGTTGCAAGACGACGAAGACGACTGGCCGGAGGGCGGGGTATGACAGCCTCTGCGCGTGATCGTCAGGACGTCGGTATGGATCGTTGGACGCGGTTTCTCGACGATCTGGATGTGTGCGCAGGGACCCCTTTGCCACTTGAAAATCACGGCAAGCTGGTGCGTGTGGCCGGCTTGGTGCTGGAGGCTGCCGGTTTGCGACTGCCGGTCGGCGCCGTGTGTGAAATTCATTCGGAAGCCCGCCTGGAAGCCACCCCCGTTTTGGCTGAAGTGGTCGGGTTTGCCGGTGACCGTGCGTATTTGATGCCAACCGCTGAAGTGCATGGTCTGGCCAGCGGCGCGCGTGTGGTGCCGCGATCCATCCCTATCAATCCGCCGGTGTTGGGGCGTCCGAATCACCCTTGGCGTCGCAGCGAAGACCGAACACGGCATTTGCCCATCGGCGGCGGCCTGCTGGGACGTGTCATTGACGCGCAAGGCGTACCCATGGACCGAAAAGGTGCCTTGCAGCATGTGCGCAGCGTGCCATTGGCCCGTCGTCCGATCAACGCGATGGAGCGCGACCCGGTGCGTCAACCGCTGGACACGGGCGTGCGCGCCATCAATTCCATGCTGACCGTGGGGCGTGGACAGCGGATTGGTCTGTTTGCAGGTTCTGGCGTCGGCAAGAGCGTGCTGCTGGGCATGATGGCGCGTTACACCCAGGCCGACGTCATCGTGGTGGGCCTGATTGGCGAGCGGGGCCGCGAAGTCAAGGAATTCATTGAAGACATCTTGGGTGAAGAGGGCTTGGCCCGTTCGGTCGTGGTGGCCGCGCCGGCCGATGCCCCACCCTTGACCCGGATGCAGGGCGCCAACTACGCGACCGCGATTGCCGAGTATTTCCGCGACCAGGGCCTGCACGTGCTGTTGCTGATGGATTCGCTGACTCGCTACGCCATGGCACAACGTGAAATTGCGCTGGCGATTGGCGAACCCCCTGCGACCAAAGGTTATCCGCCGTCGTGCTTTGCCAAGTTGCCTCAATTGGTGGAGCGCAGTGGCAATGGGTTGAATGGACACGGCTCGATCACAGCCTTCTACACCGTGCTGTCGGAAGGTGACGACCAGCAGGATCCGATTGCCGATGCGGCCCGCGCCATCCTGGATGGCCACATTGTGCTGTCACGAGAACTTGCGGAATCCGGACATTTCCCGGCAATAGACATTGAACGCAGTGCTTCTCGAGTGATGCACAACGTCGCAGAGCCTCAACATATCGATGATGCGCGACGCTTCCGTCAGCTGTGGTCGAAGTACAGCAAAGCCAAGGATTTGATCCAGTTGGGGGCCTACGTTCCCGGCCATGATTACGACTTGGACATGGCAGTCAAGTCACACCAGTCGATGGTGCATTTGTTACAGCAGGGTATGCATACGCCTGCCCCTATGGAAGAAAGCGTTAACGCGTTGCATCATATTGTGGCGAGTTGATAAAAGGACGAGACGAGCATGAGTGCAAACCAAGCTTTGTTGATGGTGTTGGAGTCGGCTGAAAAAGAGCGTGACGAAGCCATGGCGCAGCTTGAAGCGCGCCGAAAGGCCTGTGACGCTGCACGTCAGCAGGCGCAGTCCCTCACGGATTGGCGCAAGGAATACCAGCAGCGCTGGCAAAACCAGTTCCGCCAGTCCGGTGGCATGGAAATCGTGCGCTGCTACAACGACTTCATGCAGCGTCTGGCCGATGCCGTGACCGAGCAAGACAACCGACTGGCCCAGGCCGAGCAAATGCTGGAGCGCAGCCGTCTGGAGTTGATCGAGCGCGAGCGCAAAGTGGCCGCCGTGTCCAAGCTGATCGACAAACGCATCCTGGAAGCCCAGGCGCGCATGAATCGCCAAGATCAAAAGGCCATGGACGAAATGGCTTCGCGTGCGGCGCGTGTCTCGACTGCGTTGTCTGGCGGTGTGAATCCGCTGGCTGGCTCGGTCATCTAAGGAGCTGAGACCATGAGCACCTCGGTCAAAAACGCGAATACGCAAGCCCTGAGTGGCAATGTGTCGTCGACCAGCAGTGAGCTGATGGCACGCCTGAGCGCGCAATCTCGTGCTTCAGAGGGGCTGGGGGCGCAAAAGGACTTTTCTGGCTGGATGGCGCAGCACGGCCAAGACATGGCGACCAAGCCAGATACCAAACCGGCTCAGGCGACTTCCCCCGCCAAGTCAGAGGCAAATCAGGCGGAGCAGACTGCCGCAGAGCGTGGGTTGACAAATGCGAGGCTGAACGAGCAGGCCATGACCCGTGCGCGTCAGCAAGCCATGGCTGCGCAGAGACAAGCCGAGCAAGCTCGCCTGAACGAGGCTTCGGCGGGGGCGCGCAAGGACAAGCCTGCTACAACGACTGCCAAGTCTGAGGGCGAGAAGCCCGCAGAGGCCGAAGCCAAGGTCGAAGACAAAGAGAAACAGCCTGCTGATGCGGCGCCGACCAATTTGACGGTCGATGCAAAGCAAGCGGCCACGCCCCAGGATGCAGCCCCCACCGATAAGTCCGGCATGATGGCGTTGTTGGCCAGCCTGAACCATGCGGGTGCCAAGGCGGGGCAGACTGGTGGCGATGCTTTGTCCGACGCCAGTGAGGCGGCCCAAAAGCGAGACCTGCTTCAAGGCGGGGACGTGACCCAGGCGCAAAGTGATCGCGTGGGCGCCAGCACCACTGGGGCGCATGGGCTGGATCCACAGTTGTGGCAAAGCGTGCAATCGACGGCCGCGCTGCAGGTGGATGCGATGTTGTCCCAAGCGGGGGCCGTGGGTGAGCGCAAGGCGGATGTGGACACGCTGTCTGGTTTGATGGCAAGCGGCGCCATGCGTGCGCCAACGCCGGGTTTGGGGGGCGCTGATGCGGCCACATCCGGTGTTCGTCACGAGTCGGCCACTTTGGGTGTGCCGTTCGGCAGCACCGATTTTGCTCAAGCGCTGGCAGAGAAGGTCAGCATGTGGGTCAGTTCGGCGCGGTCTGACGGTCCAATGACGGCTGAATTGCACCTCAATCCAGCGGAAATGGGCCCCATCAACGTGAAAATTTCACTAGATGGTGATTCAGCCCAAGTGGATTTCGCCGCGGCAGCGGTAGAAACCAGACAGGCTATCGAAGCCAGTATGTCGATGTTGTCCTCGTCACTGAGCGATGTGGGCCTGACCTTGACCGGTGGTGACGTGTCTGCGCAGACCTCGCAGCAGTCGTTTGCCCAGCAGTGGGGCCAGTCCGAGTCGGGTTCCCGTTCGGCCAATGCGCAGACCTCAGGTTCGCGTGATTTGGCCGAGTCGGATGAGGGCCTGTCCATGCGTCAAGTGGCAGCGCCACGTCCAGGGCGTGTGGGTGGTTTGGACCTCTACGCTTGAGCGTCGGGTGACAGTAACGAAGAATCGAACGGATTTCCTACTGCTTATCGGTTCTTCAGTTTGACGCTGACTTCGAATAATCCACCTATGGATTAGTCTCTGGTGTGAGACCGATCCATGAAACCCAGGAGATACGCGAATGTCAGCACCTGCAGCCGCGCCGGCTGAAGGCGAAGCCCCCAAGAAGGGCCCCAAAAAACTGGTCATCATCGGTGCCGTGGTGGCGTTGCTGCTCGTGCTGGGTGGTGGCGGTGCCTTTTTCATGATGAAAAAGAAGGCCGCTGATGCGGCTGCGGCAGAAGGTGGTGACGCAGAGGGTGGGGATGCCCATCATGAGGCGCCCGCCAAGACAGCCAAAAAACCTTCTGGGGACAAGCACGCTGGCCCGCCCACGTTTGTGCCGCTGGACCCGTTCATCGTCAACCTGACGGATCGTGACTCTGAGCGTTATGCGCAGGTGGGCATCACCTTGCAAGTGGACGACGCCAAGGTCGGCGAGGAAATGAAGGCGTACATGCCAGCCATCCGCAACGCCGTGTTGCTGGTGCTGTCTCACAAGTCTTCTGCGGACCTGTTGAGCGCGGAGGGCAAGGAGAAGCTCGCTCACGAGATTCGCCGCGATGCAGCCCGTGCCATGGGCTACGAAATCTACGACCCCGATGAAGAGGGGGAAGATCCTGAAGCGGAGACTTCTTCGAAGAAGAAAAAGAAGAAGCGTCCAGCGGAGTCTTACAACCCGATCGTTCAGGTTCATTATTCCAACTTCATCATCCAGTGATCGCTTGCTGACCAACCCTAACCCGGCTCAGAGAAGTCACCGGCCATGAACCAGCAAATCCTTTCTCAAGACGAAGTTGATGCCCTCTTGCAGGGCATCACCGGCGAAAGCCAGAAGCTGGAGCAGGAAGATGCGCCCAAAGAGGGCGTGCGTGACTACAACCTGGCGCAACAGGAGCGGATCGTCCGTGGTCGCATGCCGACCATGGAGATCATCAATGAGCGCTTTGCCCGCAACATCCGGGTGGGGCTGTTCAACTTCATCCGCCGCTCGCCGGAAGTGTCGGTGGGTGGGATCAAGGTGCAGAAGTACAGCGCTTTCCTGCGTGAAATCGTGGTGCCCACCAACTTCAACATCATGGCGGTGCGCCCACTGCGTGGTTCGGGCCTGATCGTGTGCGAGCCCTCGCTGGTGTTTTCGGTGATCGACGCCTTGTTTGGCGGGGCCGGCAAGTTCCATACACGGATCGAAGGGCGTGATTTCTCGGCCACCGAGCAACGCATCATCCACCGCCTCGTAGACGTCATCACGCAGGAATACAAGCGGTCGTGGCAGGGCATTTACCCGGTCGAACTGGACTACCAGCGATCGGAAATGCAGCCGCAGTTTGCCAACGTGGCCACCCCGAGCGAGATCGTGGTGTGCTGTTCGTTCACGCTGGAAATTGGCGACACCAGCGGCACCATTCATATCTGCATTCCGTACGCCACGCTGGAGCCGATCCGGGACATCCTGTTCTCGTCCATCCAGGGTGATTCGGCTGAACCCGACCGACGCTGGGTCAAGTTGCTGACGCAGCAGATTCAGGCCGCCGAGGTTGATCTGGTGGCGGAACTGGCCCACGCACCCGCAACCGTGGAGCAGTTGCTGGCGCTCAAGCCGGGGGACTTCATTGAGCTCGATCTGGAGCAGGTGATCCAGGCCAAAGTGGATGGCGTGCCGGTCTTTGATTGCTACTACGGCACCTCCAACGGCAAATACTCGCTTCGTGTTGACAAGATCCTGACCAATACCGGCAGCAGCTGGCTTGGAGAACAAAATGTCTGATCCCGCAGAATTCCCACCATCAGGCGACGCCGAACAGGACGCCATGGCCGCTGAATGGGAGGCCGCGCTGGCGCAACAGTCCAGCTCGTCCTCTGCATCTTCTGGCGGCAGTTCTGCTGCCAGCGAAGTGTCAGACCCCGCGCCTCAGATGACGCCGGCCGCGTTTGCCAACTTCTCGCCCACACCTGCGGCGGCTGCGGGCAACGACATCAACATGATCCTCGACATCCCCGTCCAGTTGACGGTGGAGTTGGGCCGCACGCGCATCCCCATCAAGAACATTCTGCAACTGGCGCAAGGCTCGGTGGTGGAGTTGGATGCACTGGCCGGTGAGCCCATGGACGTGCTGGTCAACGGTTTCTTGATCGCGCAAGGCGAGGTCGTGGTGGTCAACGACAAATTTGGTATCCGTTTGACTGATATCGTGACGCCTTCGGAGCGCATGCGTCGTCTCAGCCGTGGTGGCTGACCGCTGCGCTCGCAGGTAGAGGCTTCTCAGATGGCATCCAGTGGCTTGATGGTGTTGTGGTTTGTGGTCATCGTGGCGCTGATTCCGGTGTCGTTGTGGCTGCTCAAGCGTTCAGGGCTGGCCGCTGGTGCGCTCGGTGGTACCGCGCAGATCATCAAGCCGGTGGGCCAACTCAACATCGGCCCCGGCCAACGCATCGTGACGGTGGAAGTGGGCTCGGGGGACGCGCGCACGTGGTTGGTGCTGGGTGTGACCGGTCAAAGCATTCAAACCCTGCACACCATGCCTGCTCAAGCCCTACCTGAAGGCGCCTCGCTGCCCGAAGGTGCGCACCCGGCTTTTGCCGCCCTGTTGCGTCGGACGACGTCGCAGGCGCAAGGCAAGGAGAACGTGTGATGCGTTCAGGCATGAAAAAGGGGCTGCTGGCTCTGGCCTTGTCGGGCATGGCCGGATGGGCCATGGCTCAAGGTGCGCCCACAGGTTCGGCCACCTTGCCCCTGCTGATCGGGCAGGGCGCGGGGGGCAACAGCTACTCGGTGCCCATCCAGACCCTGCTGTTCTTCACGGCGCTGAGCTTTTTGCCGGCGCTGTTGCTGATGATGACGGGCTTCACCCGCATCGTGATCGTGTTGAGCCTGATGCGTCAGGCCATTGGCGCGCAGGCCGCGCCCCCCAATCAGGTCATCATCGGCTTGTCGCTGTTCCTGACACTGTTTGTCATGGGCCCGACGCTCGACAAGGTCTACAAAGAGGCTTACGAGCCCTTCGCCGCCAACCAGATCAGCTTCAACGAGGCGCTGGAAAAGGGGCAAGGCCCCATGCGCACCTTCATGCTCAAGCAGACCCGTCAGTCTGACTTGGGCTTGTTCACCCGCCTGGCCCGCCTGGAAGGCGAGGTCAAACCCGAGACCGTGCCACTTCGTGTGCTGGTGCCAGCCTTTGTCACCAGCGAATTGAAGTCAGCGTTTCAGATCGGCTTCCTGATCTTCATCCCGTTTCTGGTCATCGACATGATCGTAGCCAGCGTGCTGATGAGCCTGGGGATGATGATGTTGTCGCCCGTGATGGTGGCCTTGCCCTTCAAGCTGATGCTGTTTGTGCTGGCCGATGGCTGGAACCTGCTGCTGGGCTCGCTGGCAGCCAGCTTCGTGCAGTAAGGAGGCACCATGGATCCGCAACAGGTATTGACCATCAGCCGAGACGGTTTGCTGACCCTGCTGGTCGTGTGTGGCCCCATCGTGTTGGTAGTGCTGGCCGTGGGCTTGGTGGTGTCGATCTTCCAGGCCGCGACGCAGATTCACGAAGCGACCTTGTCGTTTGTGCCCAAGCTGTTGGCGGCGTTTGCCACCCTGGCAGTGGCTGGCCCGTGGATGCTGTCCACGCTGGTGGATTACATCCGTTCGGTGCTGGAGTCGATTCCGACTGTGGTGGGCTGACACGTGGTGTCGTTCACCGAAGCCCAGGTGCTGGCGTGGATCACGCCCTTGCTGTGGCCGTTTTTCCGGGTGCTGGGTTTGTTCACGGCTGCTCCGGTGTTGTCGCAAAAGAGCATTCCTCGGCGCGTGCGCCTGAGCCTGGCACTGTTGATCGTGCTGTGTGCCCAGCCCAGCCTGCCTGAGATGCCACCTATTGCTGTCAATTCGCCGCAGGCACTGATGGTGATCGCGCAGCAGGTGCTCATTGGATTGACCATGGGCTTTGCGGCGCGCGTGGTGTTTGCTGCCATCGAGTTTGCGGGCGAATTGATCGGCCTGCAAATGGGTCTGAACTTCGCGAGCTTTTTCGACCCCATGAGCGGCGGTACCGCCACGGCGGTCAGCCGTTTTTACGGCACGGTGGCCGCCTGGCTGTTTGTGGTGGTGAACGGCCACCTGTTGCTGACGGGCGCGGTGTTGCACAGCTTCACCGCATTTCCGGTGTCGCCGGAGCCGTTGGCGTTTTTGCACACAGTGCAGCCGCAGGTCTGGGGCGCCGAGGTGTTCAAGCTGGGCCTGTGGGTGGCTTTGCCCGTGGTGTCCATGCTGATGCTGGTCAACATGGTGATGGGGCTGATTGCGCGTGTGGCGCCGCAGATGAACATCTTCTCCATCGGTTTCCCGGTGACCTTGGGCGTGGGCTTGACGGGACTTTGGCTGACCCTGCCCATGATGCAGGTGCCGCTGACCATGGCCATCGAACGCATGATGGCGCTTTTCGAGTGAATTTGGCGCTATCTTGGCGGCCATGAAACTGCCTGCACGCCATTCATCTTTCCGCACGGCCCGCTTGCGCCGCACTTCCAGTGATCTGACCCGTCGCCAGGCTGTGGCCGGACTGATGGGCGCTGGGTTGGGGGCGATGCTGCCTAGCGAATCAGTCAGCGCCAAGACGGAATCGCAAGCGACAGGGCCGGGGGCACCGATCTGGAAACCGGATCACACGGTCATCGTGATCCTGGAAAACTTGTCAGCCTATGACGCCACCGCCGCGCAACGCAAGACCGGCGACGCGCCCGTGTACAGACCGCAGTCAGACTGGCGATTTTTGAACCAGTTGGCGAACAAGGGCATGCGCTTTACCAATGCCCACTTCGCGCGTACCCCTTATGGCTCGGCCCTGCCAACGCGGTCCAGCCAACCGAATTACCTCTTTTTGTTCAGTGCGCATCACCAAGGTGTGTTGCCGCCCTGGTTCGAAGACCTGAAGTCGCCCTACCAGGGCGAGGCATTGTGTGATCGAGATGGCCGCCCTTTGTCCGAGCGCCGGCCAACCAAGGTGGGGGTGGCCAACAACAATGTGCCCTTGGAATGGCTGCCCTTGACGTCACCCAATCTGGGGGCGGCCATCCTGAAAACTGGTGGCACCTTCTTGAGCTTTTGCGAATCTTTGCCCTACCCAAGCTGGAACTGCGGCACCGATTCTCGGCAGGTGCCGTGCTCGGCCAGCCACGCGCCCACGGACTTTTATCGACGCAAGCACAACCCGGCCATCAACTGGACGGACCAGATCGCGCCCACCAGCGAGCGTGCTCTCAAAGGGGATCTGGCCCATAACGTGTTGCCCATATCGGTGAATCTGGGTTTCGAGGCGACCCGTGACCCGGTTTTGAAGCAGTCTTTTCGCGGTTTTGCGCAGGATGCGAAGGGGCGGGCGCTACCGTTCAGCCAATTGCCAAGCGTGTCGATCGTGGTGCCGAACGAGCAGAACGACGCCCATAGCAACAGCGCCAAAGTGGCCGACGACTGGCTCCAAACCCACATCGGCCCTTACGCGGAGTGGGCCATGAAGCACAACAGCCTGCTGATCATCACTTTTGACGAAGATGGCAGCACGGACGAGTCCCGAGGTAACCCTTACATCACCGGCACCCACCGCATCCCGACGATTTTCGTGGGGGCGGGCGTTCAGCAAGGTGAATCGTCACAGCGAATTGACCACCTGAATGTGCTGTCGACCGTGCTGTGGCTGAACGGTGCGCTGGACACGTTCAAGACCGACTTCAGGCAGTTTCATGGGGTGACAGCCGGGGGCGGTTCGGAGGCTGAGAGCGAATGGCTGGCTTTGCAACCGGTTCAGGATGTCTTCAAACGCCCCTGAGTGGGTGTCGTGGACATCATCTCAGTCCCAGATTGCGCATGACAATGGGCCTCACTCTTGCCTGAATCATGTTCTCGGTTCGCATGAACAGTTGCGCTGCGACGAGGCTGATCACGCTGGTGCACAAGCCAACAGCCGTGGCCGTCCAGAAATTGAGTGCATGCTGTTGATCTAGCCAGACGGCCAGAGGCGCAGCCACCGAAATGATGGCCGCAAAATGCACCAGATAGAGCGGGAAAGAGATGTCACCTAACCACAAGGACAGTCTGGATGACATGGCCTGTTGAAAACTGGGGTGGAGGTAAATGGCCGCCACGATGAAAATGGCACCCAGGATGTTTCGGCCATTGAAGCCTCCACCCACATGGCCTGTGAACAGTTGGTAGCTGAAGGCCGCGCCTAGCAGTACAGACGCGATGATCTTTTGCTTGCGCATGTGTGTGAATTGCAACCCATGAATGGCTCGCCATTGGGCCAACAAGACGCCCACAAAGAACAGGCAGAAGTAGCTTCGTTGTAAGACGAAAAAGATAATGACAAAGATCGTGGGCTTGACCTTGTCAAGGGAGGACTTCATCACCAGCAAATAGGCAAAAACGAGCAAAGACCCGATCATCTCGATACCCATGGTCCACAGGAACGGGTTGTATGAATTACCGTTGCTGTGGTTGGTGTAAACCGCGTAGGTGGTGTATTTGATCAAGTCGCCGAAATTGGCTTCAAAAGGGAGGAATGCTCCAAGCCAGTCAGGACGATCAACAATTGGTGCAGCCTGGTGATTGAGGGTCCATCCCAGTTTCATCAGGATGTATGTGATCAAACAGGACAGAATGATCGGAATGGTGAGCCTGAAATAGCGATATCCGGCTGATTTTTGAATATTCGCGATATTGCCGGATTGGATGAATGGGTGTGAGAGCGCATCACCAGAAAGAATGAAAAAAACAAAAACCGCCACGTGACCATTTAGAAAGAAGGCTAAGGCGTGGCTCCGAAATTCAGGGAATTTGGCGCCGAAGGTTTCCCAGAAAACGTGAAACAGCATCACAGAGAGTGCGGCCCATCCTCTGAGGCCGTCAATATAGGAAACGCGTGTCGTGGTCATGTGTGCGTGAAGAAGTATGTCTGAAGTTTAAGTTATGCTTTTGGCGTCAATCTGACGCACACAGTCGGGAGCGCGTCGAACATGGCGTGCTGTTGTGCAGCAACCTCCCTTCGTTCGTAGAATCGGCGCCCATGTCTTCCAAGCAACCTGCCAAACCTTCCAGCCAGCCCAACGCGACCTACGGCGAGGGCTCGATCCGCGTTCTCAAGGGTCTGGAGCCCGTCAAGCAGCGTCCGGGCATGTACACCCGGACCGACAACCCCCTGCACATCATTCAGGAGGTGATCGACAACGCCGCTGATGAAGCGCTCGCGGGCTTTGGCAAGCGCATCGCTGTGACCTTGCACACCGATGGCTCCATCAGTGTGGAAGACGATGGCCGCGGCATTCCCTTCGGCTTGCACCCCGAAGAGGGCGTGAGCGTGGTCGAGATCGTGTTCACCCGCCTGCACGCGGGGGGCAAGTTCGACAAGGGTTCGGGCGGGGCTTACAGCTTCTCGGGCGGCTTGCACGGCGTGGGCGTGAGCGTGACCAATGCGCTGTCCACGCGTCTGCAAGTCACGGTGTGCCGTGACAAGCAAGTGGCCACCCTGGCGTTTTCTGGCGGGGATGTGATCGAACCTGTGGCAGTTCGCCCTGCAGCGTCGGGTGACCGCAAGAACGGCACCTCGGTGCGTGTGTGGCCTGATGCCAAGTATTTTGAAAGCGCCGAATTGCCCAAGGGTGAATTGGTGCACATGCTGCGCAGCAAGGCCGTGCTGATGCCTGGCGTGACCATCACGCTGACGCACGAGAAGTCGGGCGACACCCAAACCTGGCTCTACAAGGCCGGCTTGCGTGACTACCTGAGCCAGTCGCTGAGCAGCGAGCCACTGATCCCCTTGTTTGAAGGCGAACAATACGCCGAGGGCAGCGAGGACGAAAACTTCGCCGAAGGTGAGGGCGCAGCTTGGTGCGTGGCCTTCACCGAAGAAGGCTCGCCCATGCGCGAGAGCTACGTCAACCTGATCCCGACTGTGGCGGGGGGCACGCACGAAGCGGGTCTGAAAGACGGCTTGTTCAACGCCGTCAAGGGCTTCATCGAGATGCACTCTTTGATGCCCAAGGGTGTGAAGCTCATGCCGGACGATGTGTTCGGCCGTGCGAGCTTTGTGCTGAGCGCCAAGGTTCTGGACCCGCAGTTCCAGGGGCAGACCAAAGAGCGCTTGAACAGCCGCGATGCCTTGCGACTGGTCAGCACCTACGTCAAACCCACGATGGAGCTGTGGCTCAACCAGCACGTCGAGTACGGCAAGAAGCTGGCCGAGCTGGTCATCAAGCAGGCGCAAGCGCGCCAGCGGGCGGGTCAGAAGGTCGAAAAGAAAAAGAGCTCTGGCGTGGCCGTGTTGCCCGGCAAGCTCACCGACTGCGAAAGTCGCGACATCGCCTTCAACGAAGTCTTCCTGGTGGAAGGGGATTCGGCAGGCGGCAGTGCCAAGATGGGCCGCGACAAGGAAACCCAGGCCATCTTGCCCTTGCGAGGCAAGGTGCTGAACGCGTGGGAAGTCGACCGAGACCTACTCTTCAAGAACAACGAAATCCACGACATTTCGGTTGCGATTGGGGTTGATCCACACGGGCCGAATGACTCGCCGGACCTGTCGGGGCTGCGTTACGGCAAGATCTGTATCTTGTCGGATGCGGACGTGGACGGCTCCCACATCCAGGTGTTGTTGCTAACGCTGTTCTTCCGTCACTTCCCCAAGTTGATCGAGGCCGGCAACATCTACATTGCGCGCCCGCCCCTGTTTCGGGTCGATGCACCCGCCCGTGGCAAGAAGCCCGCAGCCAAGCTCTATGCCCTGGACGAAGGCGAACTCAACGCCATCTTGGACAAGCTGCGCAAGGAAGGCTGCCGCGAGGGATCCTGGACCATCAGCCGCTTCAAGGGCTTGGGCGAAATGAACGCCGAACAGCTTTGGGAAACCACCCTGAACCCGGATACGCGCCGTCTGCTGCCCGTGACCTACGGGGATCCCGGGTTTGAGTCGACCGAAGGGTCCTTCAACAAGCTGATGGGCAAGGGCGAAGCGGCTTCTCGGCGCGAGCTGATGGAGCTGTACGGCAACGACGTCGAAATCGACGTGTGAGCATGACCTGGTTCATGCACCTGGCTGGCTCCGAGTTGCGCGAGGTGTGTTGCGAGACAGGTCTGGTGCGGCTGGTGTTTTCGGCGGCATGGGTGCAGCCAGAGCGGCCTGTCTTGGGACAGGGGGATCAGCATGCATTTCATCGTGGGGTGACATGGCGTTTGGATCAGGCCGGTATCCAAGGGGATGTCGCGGCCATGCGAGGGCGTCTGACTGAAGGGGCGTTGACGTGTGCCGGACGTTTGGTGCGAGCCGTGTCCTTGCCTTCATGTCACTTTGGCGGTGTGACGCTGACCTTGGTGAGCGCCCAAGGTGCACGCTTGGACATCCAGGCGAAAACCTTGGACGTGCAGGTTGAGCCAGGGGCCACATGCTTCGAGTCGATGGCTTGCTGACGTCCGCCCGCTGATCGTCAAAGTGTGTCGAGCTTGAGCAGGATGGCTCGGGCTTGGGTCTCTACAGCCTCTCGTTCCGACACGGTCATGCGGTCCAGGTTTTTGTAGACCATGCTCAAGCGCGGATTGCTGCGCAGGTGTGTCGCGTGCCGCATGTGAAAGTCCCAGTACAGCGCATTGAAGGGGCACGCCTGGAGGCCGATGCGGTCTTGCCGTCGATAAGTGCAGTGTCCGCAGTGGTCGCTCATGCGGTGGACATAGCTGGCACTGCCCACGTAAGGCTTGGTGGCCAGCAAGCCGCCATCGGCAAACTGACTCATGCCGAGCGTGTTGGGGACTTCGACCCACTCGAACGCATCGGCATACACGCCCAGATACCAACGATGCACCGCTTGGGGCGCCAGTCCGGCCAGCAAGGCGAAATTCCCGATCACCATCAGGCGCTGGATGTGGTGAGCGTATGCGGTGTTCAGCGATTGTCGAATCGCGACGCTGACGCAAGCCATGCCCGTGTCACCGGTCCAGAACCAGTCGGGTAGGGGGCGATCATGCTGCAAGGCATTGCGCTCGGCATAGCCCGGCATGTGCGCCCAATACACCCCTCGGACATATTCGCGCCAGCCCAGAATCTGTCGGATGAACCCCTCCACCGACGACAGCGGCGCGTGCCCATCGGTCCACGCTTGTTCCGCCCGACGCACCACCTCACGCGGGTTCAACATCTTGGTGTTCAGCGCGAATGACAGCAGAGAATGAAACAAGCGCTGGTGCGTTTGACTCATCGCATCCTGATAGGTGCCAAACCACGGCAAGGCGTGCGTGACAAAGCTGTCCAGGTGCTGCAGTGCCTCGGCGCGATGCACCGGCCAGCGCAGTTGGTGGGCGTCGGGCTCGCCAAAGGTCTGGATGCCGGCCGCTTCAATCTCTTGCCACAAGGCGCGGTGGTCGTGTGAGCCACGCCAGTCGGCCGGCGCCTGTGGGCTGCCGCGCCAAGCCTGTCGGTTGTCGCTGTCAAAGTTCCAGCGTTCGCCCTCGGGTTGTCCATCGGGACTCATCAGCACTTGGTGCTGACGGCGCATGTGCCGGTAAAAATGCTCCATCAGCCATTGCCGTCGTTCGCCAAAGAGCGATGTCACGGCGCGTCGATCGCTGAAAAAATGCTCCGAGTCCACGCATGTCACGGTCAGGCCGAGTGCCTGCTGTCGATGCGCCCATTCGCTCAACTGCTGGTCCAGCCGGTACTCGTCAGGGGCCTGGTAAGCAAAGGACGACGCCTGGTAGTGCCTGATCAAGGCGTCCAGGTTGTCGGTCAGCGATTGGCGATTGGATGGATCGCCAATGCGCACGTACCTGACGCGGTGACCGCTTTCCTTCAACGCTGCCGCAAACGCACGCATGGCCGCAAAGATGGCCAGTACCTTTTGAGCATGGTGCAACACGTAGTCGGTCTCTTGACGGATTTCCATCAAGACGTAGACGACGTCGGGTTGAACATCGTTGAACCAGCTGTGTTGCGGGTTCAGTTGGTCTCCCAGAATCAGGCGCAGTGTCAGGCTCATGGCGTTTCGAGGATATGCCAGAGTGCGTTGGCTTGCAGAGCCACTACACTTCCGACCACATTCAGGATGTCATTTCTCTGTTCATGACGACGCAGCAATCGATCGACTTCAATCCACCGCGAGAGGATTCTGGTGAATCTTTGACCTTGGCGCATTACGCTGAGCGTGCCTACCTTGAGTACGCCCTCAGCGTGGTGAAGGGCCGTGCCCTGCCAGACGTGTGTGACGGGCAGAAGCCCGTGCAACGTCGCATCCTGTATGCGATGGACCGCATGGGGCTCGGATTTTCGGGCAACACGGGCGCCAAACCGGTCAAAAGCGCCCGGGTGGTCGGGGATGTGCTGGGTCGCTATCACCCCCACGGCGACAGCGCTGCCTACGAAGCCATGGTGCGCATGGCGCAGGACTTTTCGCTGCGCTATCCCCTGATCGACGGCCAGGGTAACTTCGGTTCGCGCGACGGCGACGGTGCCGCAGCCATGCGGTACACCGAAGCCCG
>NZ_JBLIZW010000068.1:0-11413 GCF_048860245.1 Aquabacterium sp.
TGAGAAAGCTCATTGCGTCCATCGCGCTGGGTCTCGCGGCCTTCGGTGTGTTCGGCGTCTCCTACGCTCAAGACACCGCGGCCTCGGCCCCTGTTGCGGCATCGGCTGTGGCTGATGCTCCTGCATCGGCAGCTGACGCTGCGCCTGCTGCAGCCCCCGCTGCGTCCGAAGCTGCATCCGATGCAGCCACCGCCTCACCTGCCCCCGTCCCCAACAAGGGTGACACGACCTGGATGATGGTCTCCACGCTGCTGGTGATCCTGATGACCGTGCCCGGTCTGGCCCTGTTCTACGGTGGCCTGGTCCGCAGCAAGAACATGCTGTCCGTGCTGATGCAAGTGATGGTCACGTTCTCGCTGATCGTCGTGCTGTGGTTCGTGTACGGCTACAGCTTGGCTTTCACCGAAGGCAACGCGTACATCGGTGGCTTGGATCGCCTCTTCATGAAGGGCATCTGGGACAACGCCGCTGGCACCTTCTCCTTGGCCGCGACCTTCAGCAAGGGCACGCCAATGTATGAGATCGTGTTCGCTGCATTCCAGGCAACCTTCGCCGGCATCACCTGTGCACTGATCGTGGGTGCCTTCGCCGAGCGCATGAAGTTCTCTGCCGTGCTGATGTTCATGGTGCTGTGGTTCACCTTCTCCTACGCTCCGATCGCTCACATGGTCTGGTTCTGGATGGGTCCTGACGCCTACACCGGCAAGGAAGTGGTTGACGCCTTGAACGCCAAGGCTGGTCTGATCTGGCAATGGGGCGCTCTGGACTTCGCTGGCGGTACCGTTGTGCACATCAACGCCGCTGTGGCCGGTCTGGTCGGTTCCTACATGGTTGGCAAGCGCATCGGCTTCGGCAAGGAAGCGTTCACGCCTCACTCCCTGACTCTGACCATGGTTGGCGCTTCGCTGCTGTGGGTGGGTTGGTTCGGTTTCAACGCCGGCTCCGCTCTGGAAGCCAACGGCTTCGCTGCTCTGGCCTTCATCAACACCTTCATCGCCACGGCTGCTGCCGTCCTCGGCTGGTGCCTGGGTGAGTCCCTGCTGAAGGGCAAGGCTTCGATGCTGGGCGCTGCTTCGGGTGCTGTTGCGGGTCTGGTTGCCATCACGCCTGCCGCCGGTAACGTCGGCCTGGGTGGTGCCGTGATCATCGGCCTGCTGGCTGGTCTGATCTGCCTGTGGGGTGTGACCGGTCTGAAGAAGCTGCTGGGTGCAGACGACTCCCTGGACGTCTTCGGTGTCCACGGCGTGGGCGGCATCTTCGGTGCCCTGACCACCGGCGTGTTCAACTCGCCCAACCTGGGTGGCCCATCGGCTGTCGGTGACTGGGTGACCGCTTCGGTGATCCCCGCTGCTGACTACTCCATCGCCACGCAAGTGCTGACACAAGCCAAGGCTGTTGGCGTGACCGTGATCTGGTCGGCTGTGGTGTCCCTGATCGCTTACAAGATCGTTGACATCGTGATCGGTCTGCGCGTTCCTGAAGAGGAAGAGCGTGAAGGTCTGGATATCACCTCGCACGGTGAGACCGCCTATCACAAGTAATCTGGTCTTCTCCTAGACTGTTACCTCAAAGGGGGTGATCTTCGGATCACCCCCTTTTTGATTTTTTGCATCGCTGTATTCAAAACAACTCAGCGTTGGGGTTGCCTGATGTTCCTAAAATGGGTGCCGCCCATTCCTTACAAGAAAACAAGGCACGCCATGGTTCCCCACCTGATTACTGCATTGACCGGCCCGATCAACGAACTTGAACAGCGGATGCTGGAATCGGTCCCAGCCATTGAGCGGTGGTTCCGCCTTGAATGGATGGAGCACACCCCCCCTTTCTACTCGTCGGTGGATCTGCGCAATGCTGGCTTCAAGCTGGCCCCTGTGGACACCAACCTCTTTCCCGGTGGTTTCAACAATCTGACGCCCGAGATGCTGCCGCTGGCGGTTCAGGCCGCCATGGCCGCCATCGAAAAGATTTGTCCGGAAGCCAAGAACCTGTTGCTGATTCCTGAAAAGCACACTCGCAACACGTTCTACCTGTCGAATGTGGCCCGACTGGTTCAGATCTTCACGCTGGCGGGCCTGAATGTGCGCCTGGGCACCTTGGATGAGAGCATCACCAGCCCCACTGACATTGCCTTGCCGGACGGCACCGCATTGACGCTGGAACCCTTGGTCAGAACACGCCGACGTTTGGGGCTCAAGCACTTTGACCCCTGTACGATCTTGCTGAACAACGATCTGTCGGCGGGCATTCCGGAGGTGCTGCAGGGACTGCACGAGCAATACCTGTTGCCCCCGTTGCATGCTGGCTGGGCCGTGCGCCGCAAGAGCCAGCATTTCGCGGCCTACGAAGAGGTCGCCAAGAAATTTGCCAAGCTGTTGGGCATGGACCCATGGCTGATCAACCCGATGTACTCGGTGTGCGACGAGGTGAACTTCCAGGAAGAAACCGGTTTCGAGTGCCTCGAAAGCCAGGTCGATGCCATGCTCAACAAGGTTCGCCGCAAGTACAAGGAATACGGCATCAACGAGAAGCCGTTTGTGGTGGTGAAGCCTGACAACGGCACCTACGGGATGGGCATCATGACGGTACGAGATGCCAAGGAGGTCGCCGAACTCAGTCGGCGCACGCGCAACAAGATGGCCGTGATCAAAGACGGCCAAGCAGTCAACCGCGTGCTGATCCAGGAGGGTGTGGCCACCTACGAGCAGATCAACGATGCTGTGGCCGAGCCAGTGGTTTACATGATCGACCGCTATGTGGTGGGCGGCTTCTACCGGGTTCACGCAGACCGGGGCGTAGACGAGAACCTGAATGCCCCAGGCTCGCACTTTGTCCCGCTGGGATTCCCGGAGCCCACACAATTGCCTCGCCCTGGTGTCAAGCCTGGCGCCAGCGCACCGAATCGGTTCTACATGTATGGCGTGGTCGGCAGACTGGCCATGCTGGCCGCCAGTTATGAGCTGGAAGCGACCGATCCAGATGCTGAAATCTATAACTAAACATCAGCACAACTGCCGGAGTGTTGCTTGCGCAGTGCAGCAATTCCCAGGTGAAAAGGGGCAAAATGGCTGCATCGTTTGATTCACACCCATTCCTGTGCAACACCACGACTCGCGCGCCAAGCTCTCCAGCTCTCAACTGGCTGCCCTGACTCTGGGGGCCATCGGTATCGTCTACGGAGACATTGGTACCAGCCCACTGTATGCATTGAAGGAAGTGTTCGCACACGGCCACCTTCAACTCACCCCCGAGAACATCTACGGCATCTTGTCGCTGATCTTCTGGACACTGACCATTGTCGTGTCGCTGAAGTATGTGACGCTGATCCTGCGTGCGGACAACAACGGCGAAGGTGGCTTGATTGCCATGCTGGCCCTGGCGTCCACGGCAGTGAAAGACCGCCCGGCCTTGCGCAACCGCCTTCTGGCGGTGGGCATGTTTGGCACCGCCATTTTCTTTGGTGACGGGGTGATCACACCCGCTGTGTCAGTGCTGTCGGCCGTTGAGGGCATGGAAGTCGCTGCACCAGGTCTGGAGAAGTATGTGGTGCCCATCACCTTGGTGGTGTTGACGGCGCTTTTCATGGTGCAAAAACATGGCACCAGCGGCATCGGCAAATTTTTCGGCCCCATCACCACGGTCTGGTTTTTGGTGGTCGCCGTGTTGGGTGCGATTCACATCGTTGAGAATCCGGCCGTTCTGGCGGCCATGAACCCACTGTATGCGCTGACCTTCATCTACCAGCACCCGGGTCTGGCCTTCATCGCCTTGGGTGCCGTGATCCTGTGTGCCACCGGTGCCGAGGCGCTGTACGCCGACATGGGACATTTCGGTAAATTGCCCATCCGTCTGGCTTGGTTCAGTCTGGTGCTGCCGTCTTTGGTGTTGAACTACTTCGGCCAGGGCGCGATGCTGCTGGAGCACCCCGAGAACGTCGAAAACCCGTTCTTTGAAATGGCACCTCAGTGGGCCCTCTACCCCTTGGTGGGCTTGGCCACTGCGGCCACGGTGATTGCGTCGCAAGCGCTGATCACCGCCGCCTTCTCGGTGACCAAGCAAATCATTCAGCTGGGTTATTTGCCGCGTTTGCGCATCCTGCACACCTCCGAGCAAGAGACTGGGCAAATTTACATCCCGTTTGTGAACTGGGCGCTCTACGCCTGTATCGTGCTGGCCGTGGCGCTGTTTGGCTCCAGCAGCAAGTTGGCCGCCGCCTACGGCATCACCGTGACGATCGACATGCTGATCACCACCGTGATGACTTTCTTCGTGATCCGCTATGCATGGAAGTTGACGTTGCCCGTGTGCGTGATGGCGACTGGCGCGTTCCTGATCATTGACATCATGTTCTTCAGTGCCAACGCCATCAAGATCGTGGATGGCGGCTGGTTCCCCTTGCTGGTGGGCATCGTCATGTTCAGCCTGATGATGACTTGGCGCGACGGACGTTCGCTGCTGCACGAGCGCCTGCGCTCCGACGCGATTGACCTGCACCCCTTCCTGGAAGCCGTGTTCTGCAGCCCCCCCACCCGCGTGGAGGGCACAGCCGTGTTCTTGAACGCCGATGCAGGCAGCACGCCCAATGCCTTGCTGCACAACCTCAAGCACAACAAGGTGCTGCACTCTCAGAACCTGTTCGTGACTGTGCGCTCGCATGAGGTGCCTTACATCTCTGCAGACAAGCGCATCGAGATTGAAGACTTGGGCAACGACTGCTGGCAAGTGATGCTGCACTTCGGCTTCATGAACGAGCTGAACGTGCCCGAAGCCCTGCAGTTGGTGAAGGCACAAGGTGTGGCCATCAACGACATGGAAACCAGCTATTTCCTGTCGCGTGACATCGTGATCCCCACCATCGGCAGCGGCATGGCACCTTGGCGTGAAAAGCTGTTTGCGGGCATGCACCGCAACGCGTCGGGCATCGCTGACTTCCTGAGCCTGCCAACCAACCGCGTGGTGGAGTTGGGCTCGAAGGTGGAGATCTGACGGCATGCGTCTGTCCCTGAGGCAGATCTTCAGGGACACCAGCCTGACTTCGGTGTCGTCCGGTTTTGTGGCGACGCTGGTCGCTTTCACCAGCACGATCGCGCTGGTGTTCCATGCGGCCCGCTCGCTGGGGGCCTCGCCGGATCAGGTCACGTCATGGGTGTTGGTGCTGGGGCTCGGCATGGGCTTGAGCTCAATCGGGCTGTCTCTGTGGACGCGCGCACCCATTTTGATCACGTGGTCAACACCCGGGGCCGCCGTGATCGCCAGCGCCGCCAACGGGGTGAGCCTGTCTGAAGCCACTGGCGCCTTCATGGTGTGCGGCGTGCTGATGTGGTTGTGCGGGGTCACTGGTTGGTTTGCCCGCGTGATGAACCGCATCCCCTACGCCTTGGCATCAGCCCTGCTGGCGGGCATTCTGGCCAAGTTCGCCTTGCTGGCGTTTGCCGAAGCGGCACCCCACCCCTTACTGGTCATTGGCATGCTGCTGACCTATCTGGTCGGCAAGCGCTGGTGGCCACGCTACGCGGTATTGGGCGTCTTGCTGGTCGGCGCACTGCTCGCTTGGCAGCGAGGTCAACTGAATACCGAACAATTGACTTGGTCTGTGGCTGCGCCGGTCTGGGTCACCCCCAGTTGGTCGTGGTTGGCGGTGATCGGCATGGGGCTGCCGTTGTTCATCGTGACCATGGCCTCACAAGCCGTCCCCGGCGTGTCAGCCATTCGGGTGTCCGGGTACGAACCGCCCGTTTCGAGACTGATGAGCTGGTCCGGGCTGGTCACGCTGCTCGGCGCCCCCTTTGGTGGTTATGCCTTCAATCTGGCGGCGATCACTGCCGCCATCGTGTTGAACCCTCATGCACACGCCGATGCCAGCAAGCGCTACACCGCGGCGGTCATGGCCGGCATGTTCTACATGGTCATGGGTCTGCTGGGCGGCGCGGTAGCCGGCATTCTGGCTGCGTTTCCCAGCGCCCTGATCATGGGCGTGGCGGGCTTGGCCTTGCTGGGCACCATTGGCAACGGACTGGCCTCGGCACTGAAGGACGACCACCACCGTGAGGCTGCTCTTATCACGTTCCTGGTCACGCTGTCTGGCGTGACCTTGATGGGCATCGGTTCTGCGTTTTGGGGCCTGGTCGCCGGCACGCTGACGCTGTTCGTGGAAAACTTCAAGGCTCATCCCGCTGACGACCAGACTGACGAACCATGAAACTCCTTTTCGTAGCCGATCCGCTCGATACCTTCAAGACCCACAAGGACAGCACGTTTGCGATGATGCGCGAAGCGGCCTCACGTGGTCATGAGTTGTGGGCTTGCGAGCCGCAAGACATCGTCTGGCGACGTGGTGAGGTGGTGCAGGCCCGCAGCCGCCGCATCACACTCACAAGCGACGCCATCGACTGGTACGAAGAACAGGAAGTCGCCAACATGGCACTGGCCAGCATGGACGGCGTCCTGATGCGCAAGGATCCCCCCTTCGATCCGGAATACCTCTACACCACCCACCTGCTGACCCAGGCCGAGCGTGAAGGTGCCAAGGTGTTCAACCGCCCTCAAGCCCTGCGCGAGCACCCTGAAAAGCTGGCCATCCTTGAATTCCCGCTGCACATCGCCCCGACCCTCGTGACGCGTGACATGGACGCCATTCGTGCCTTTCATGCCGAGCACCGCGACATCATCCTCAAGCCCCTGGACGGCATGGGCGGCATGGGCATTTTCCGCGTGCGGGATGACGGTTTGAACCTCGGCAGCATTGCCGAGACTCTGACGAACAACGGCCAGCAAACCATCATGGTGCAGGGCTTCTTGCCCGCCATCGTGGACGGTGACAAGCGTGTGTTGCTCATCGACGGTGAACCCGTTCCCTACGCGCTCGCACGCATCCCGCAAGGCGGTGAGGTGCGCGGCAATCTGGCCGCCGGCGGCAAGGGTGTCGCCCAAGCCCTGAGCGACAGCGACTGGGCCATCGCGCGCCATCTGGGGCCGATTCTGGCCGCACGTGGGCTGCTGTTGGTCGGCTTGGACATCATTGGCGACCGGCTCACCGAAATCAACGTCACCAGCCCAACCTGCTTCCAGGAAATCACCGACCAGACCGGCTGGAACGTGGCCCAACGCTTTGTGGATGCGCTGGAAGCCGCCATCGCGCGCCAGCAGCGACAATAAGCCCCTCTTTGCGCGCCAACCCCTCTGGCGCGCCCACTTTTTGCGGATCCTAGTCTCATGGCTGTTTTGACCTTGAGCGACGCCTGCCTGGCCTTTGGCCACGTCGCCCTGCTTGACCACACCGAGTTCGCTCTCGAAACTGGCGAACGCGTTGGCCTGATCGGCCGCAACGGCACGGGCAAGTCTTCCCTGCTCAAGATCATGGCCGGCCTGGAGAAAGCCGATGACGGTCAACTGCAGATTCAAAGCGGGGTCGAAGTGGCCTACGTGCCGCAAGAGCCCAACTTTGCCGATGGCGCCACGGTGTTCAGCACCGTGAGCGAAGGTCTGGCCGAAGTAAAGGCCTTGCGTGAGCGCTTCGAGGCCCATGCAGAGGGCGATGACCTCGACGCCCTGATGACCCAGATCGAAGCCCGCAATGGCTGGACCTGGGAGCAACGCGTCGACGAGACCCTGCAGCGCCTGCGGCTGGATGCGAGTCTGCCCATCGCCGGTTTGTCGGGGGGCACGAAGAAACGTGTGGCCTTGGCGCGCGCGCTGGTGGCGAGTCCGGACGTTCTGTTCCTGGACGAACCTACCAACCACCTGGATCTGGATGCCATCACGTGGCTGGAAGAGTTGCTGGTCGCGTTCAAGGGCAGCATCGTGCTGATCTCGCACGATCGCGCCTTCCTGGACAACGTCTGCACCCGCATCGTCGAGCTCGACCGCGGCATCCTGCGCAGCTATCCCGGCAACTTCAAGGCCTACGAAGACCTCAAGGCCCGCGAATTGGCCGACGAGGCCCTGGCCAACGCCCGCTTCGACAAGCTGCTGGCCCAAGAAGAAGTCTGGATCCGCAAGGGCGTGGAAGCGCGACGCACCCGCTCGGTGGCGCGCGTCAAACGCCTGGAAGATCTGCGAAAGACCCGCGCCGAGCGCCGCGATGTGATGGGCCGCGCCAAGCTGGAAGTGTCGCAAGGCGAACGCGGCGGCAAGATCGTGGCCGACCTGGACAACGTCAGCAAGACGTATCAGGGCCGAGACATCGTCAAAGGCTTCAGCGGCACCATTTTGCGTGGCGACAAGGTGGGTCTGGTGGGCGCCAATGGCGCGGGCAAGACCACCTTGCTCAAGATGATTCTGGGCGAACTGGCCCCGGACAGCGGCACCGTCAAGCTCGGTGCCAATCTTCAGGTGGCGTACTTTGACCAGATGCGCGACCACCTCGACCTCGACGCCACGCTGGCCGACTTCATCAGCCCGGGCAGCGAATGGATCGAGATCAATGGCTCGCGCAAGCACGTGATGGGTTACCTGCAGGACTTCCTGTTCTCACCGGCCCGAGCCAATTCGCCCGTGCGCACCCTCAGCGGCGGTGAGCGCAACCGCTTGCTGCTGGCCCGCTTGTTTGCCAAGCCCAGCAACGTGCTGGTGCTGGACGAACCCACCAATGACCTCGACATCGACACCCTCGACCTGCTCGAAGACCTGCTGGCCGAGTACCCCGGCACCGTCTTCCTGGTCAGCCACGACCGACGCTTCCTCGACAACGTGGTCACCTCGACCCTGGTGGCCGAGGGCGAAGGCCTGTGGCGTGAGTACGAAGGGGGTGTGGAAGATTGGCTGATCCAGTCCAAGCGCGCGCAAGCCATGGCGGCCAGCAAAGCCACGCCGCCCAACAAGCCTGCAGGCAGCGCCGAACCTGCGGCTGCGGCCACAGCCAGCCCCCCAGCACCAGCCACCACTGCCACGCCCAAGCGCAAACTCAGCTACAAGGAACAACGCGAACTTGACGAGCTGCCAGGCCGCATCGAGGCACTGGAAACCGAGCAAAAGATGCTCAACGACAAGCTGGCAGACCCCGACGTTTACACCAAGGAAGGCGCCAACGTCGGTACCATGCACGAGCGCGTCAACGCCATCGACGAAGAGTTGATGGTCTTGCTGGAACGCTGGGAAGCGCTCAGCCAGCGCTGAGCCCGAGCATCAAGCCGCAAACCGGGGCAAGTGTGTGGCCCCGGTGGCCGCAGCAAACAGCTCGAGACACGCGGCTTCAGGATCTTCGCTGCCCAGTACCTGAGGCACCAGCGGCGCCAAGCGGCGCGTGTCCGCACGCAGCACACGCTGCTTGATGGACGCCACCTGGGTCGGGTGCATCGAGAAGGTGCGCAGACCCATGGCCAGCAACAACTCGGTGAAGGCCGGATCACCGGCCATTTCACCGCACACACTCACGCCCTTGCCCGCCGCACGGGCCTGGCTGATGGTGCTGTACAGCAATTGCAGCACAGCCGGGTTCCAGGGGTCGTACAGGTGGGCCACGGCCTCATCGGTCCGGTCAATCGCCAGGGTGTACTGAATCAGGTCATTCGTTCCCAAGGAAACGAAGTCGAAATGTTTCAGAAACACGGGCAAGGTCAGCGCTGCGGCAGGCACTTCGATCATGGCCCCCAGTTCGACTTCGCCAAAAGGCTTGCCCGCCTCTGCCAATTGCCGCTTGGCATGGGCGACGTTGTCCAGCGTTTGCTTGATTTCGCGCACGCTCGACAACATCGGGATCATGATCTTCACCGGGCCATGGGCTGCTGCGCGCAACAAAGCCCGCAACTGACGGCGGAACGTGCTGGGCTCGGACAGGCTCCAGCGAATGGCGCGCAAGCCCAGCGCCGGATTCAGCACCGACTCGTGCCGCAACTCGCTGGACGACATGGCATCCAGCGGCTTGTCGGCACCGATGTCCACTGTACGGATGGTGACGGGCAAGCCCTTCATCGCTTCGACCGCACGACGATAGGCGTCGTACTGCTCTTCCTCGTCGGGCAGGTTGCCGCCCCGGTTCATGAAGAGAAACTCGCTGCGGAACAGACCCACACCCACCGAGCCAGCTTCGAGCACGGCGTCGGCGTCTTCGGGCATCTCGATGTTGGACAGCAGCTCGACACGCTCACCGTCCAGCGTGACGGCAGGCGTATGCCGTAGGCGCGCCAAGCGCCCCCGCTCCAGCTCGCTTTGGCGCTGGCGGAAACGGTACTCTTCCAGGACGATGGGAGAAGGATCGACGATCACCAAACCCGCATCGCCGTCGATGATGATGCAGTCGTCCGAACGGATGAGGCTACTGGCCTGACGGGCACCCACCACAGCGGGGATGTCCATGCTGCGCGCCACGATGGCCGTGTGAGAGGTCTTGCCGCCCACGTCGGTCACAAAACCCTTGAACACGCTGCGCTTGAAGTTCAGCATGTCGGCGGGCGCAATGTCGCTGGCAACCAGCACCAGCGGCTCGTCCCCCCCGAAGTCGCGCGAATCGCGGTCGGTTTCCGGCAGCGTCAACGGCGCACCGCGGCCCAGGCTGCGGATCAGACGCTCGACCACCTGTTCCAGATCGGCCTTGCGCTCGCGCAGGTAGGCGTCTTCCATCTCGTCAAACTGGCGGGCCAGGACCTCCAGTTGCGCCGACAGGGCCCACTCAGCGTTGTAGTGACGTTGGCGCACCCAATCGGCCGCTGCACCAATCAGGGCCTCGTCCTGCAGCAACATGTGGTGCACATCGAGCAAGGCCGCCAGTTCGGCTGGCGCATCCGGAGGCAGATCGCGCTTGAGCGCATCGAACTCGGCCCCCACCACATCGCGCGCGGCGTACAGGCGGGCCACCTCCTCCTCAATCAGAGTCGGGTCGATGAAAACGTGCGGCACGTCTACCCGGCTGGATGCGACCAGCACTGCGCGGCCAATGGCAACCCCGCGCGAGACAGGCAAACCGAAGATCTGGATGCTCATGACGTCATCCTAGCAGCGACCGTGCCACGTCTTCGTGAGGATTTGTCATGAGTTGCCCGACTGAAATCAGATGACGCGAAGGGGAAAACGGAGGGCGTCACACAAGTGTCATCCAGCCTTCACGGCACCGTCACCCGCGCTGCCAACACTGTGCCCCACAGAGACACAGACATGAACGAATTGGAGATGACGATGCGCGACCTCCCCCTGCCTACCCTGCCCTTGTCCGAACTGTCCGCCAACCACACCGGGGATGCACGCTCCGCCCGGAGGTCACTTCATCCAAGCTCGGACGCTCAGCCAAGCGCGCGTCAGCCCCTTGAAGTCGTTTGGGCGCGCACTGAGGAGGATGTTCGTGCAGCGCAACGCCTGAGGTATGAGGTTTTTGCCGAAGAAATGGGCGCTCGCCTGAGCGTGCCCGCCGGCAGCCCCGCAGCGCACGACATCGACCTGTTCGACCCCTACTGTGAGCACCTGCTGGTGCGCCTGGACACCGGCA
>NZ_JBLIZW010000069.1:0-4858 GCF_048860245.1 Aquabacterium sp.
CGTGCACCCGCTCGGTGGTTTGCGACAGGTGGCGAAAGGCATGCCGCGCACTGGCTTCGTTGGAGCGGCCCTCTGCGCGCGCCATCTTGGTGTCGAAGTCCACGTCCACCCGCACACCCATGCGCGAGCGAAACGCCGGCGAGAAGCCCGCCGCGCGGATCTGCGTGGCCAAGTAGAGCATGGCGTCGTGGAAGGGCTCGCGCCAGCCCAGCGGGCAGGCCGCGCCGTTGCAGCGCTCCGGATCCAACTCGCGCATCGCGTCTGCCCACAGCTCGCCGATGGCATTGAGCGTGGGCTCATCCAGATCGGCCAGCCATTGCGCATCGGCCGGATCGTCGAACAGCAGGTTGAACAGCGTGCCCAGGTCGTCGGTGTCCGGGCTCAGCGGCAGCACGCGGCGACGCAGGCGCTCGCCCAGTTCGTTCAAGAAAGAGGTGCGCGGCGAAAAACCGAAGTCGGCCAGCAGGGCAGCCACGTCACCATCGCGCCAGATGCTGGCGAGCATGCTGACCACGCGGGCGCGGCGCGCCGGGTCTTGCTGCAAGGTGCTCACCAGCGTGCGGATGCCATACCGCTGCTCGGCGCGCCGCACCCAGCCCAGCACGCGAATCAGCCACAGGTGCCGAACCGCCTGGGGCGCTTGTGGATCGGCCCCGTCCAGCAAGGCTTGCAGTTCCACATCCTGACCGGGCCGCGACCACCAGGGCCGTCGCTGCCACAGCGTCTTGAGAGAGGCCAAGCGCTTCATCAATTCAGTGCAGGGATTGTTGACGCGCCAGGGTGAAGGCCGGGATGGGCGCCTCAAAGGCTTCGGCCGCGTCGGTCATGCAGAAGTAGGTGCCCTGCATCACGCCATGGGGCGTGTTCAGGCGGGTCCAGCTGGTGTACTCGAAGCGCTCACCTGGTTTGAGCAGCGGTTGGTGCCCGACCACGCCCAGGCCGCGTACCTCCTCGACATGGCCCGTGGCATCGGTGATGACCCAATGGCGGCCGATCAATTGCGCGGGCACCTCGCCACTGTTGACGATGGTCACCGTGTAGGCAAAGGCGTACTCGTGTCGCACGGGATTGCTCTGGTCTTCCAGGTACTGGGGGACCACGGCGCAGGTGAATTGGGCTTTGCTCATGCGGCCCATTCTAGGCAATCCCCTTTCATGGACTCTGTGACATACCCTGGCAAACCCTGGGGCTGTCTTTTTACAATGGCGCACCCATCCACCGAAAGGCCCTTTCCATGTCGCGCACCTTCCGCATCGCTCCCAGCATCCTTTCTGCCGATTTCGCCCGCCTGGGCGAGGAGGTGCGCAACGTCATCGACGCCGGGGCCGACTGGATCCACTTCGACGTGATGGACAACCATTACGTGCCCAACCTGACTTTCGGACCGATGGTGTGCGAAGCGCTGCGCAAACACGCCGTCAAGGCCGACGGCACCGCCGTGCCCATCGACGTGCACCTGATGGTGCAGCCCGTGGACGCGTTGGCCCAGGCCTTCGCCAAGTCGGGTGCCGACATCATCACCTTCCACCCCGATGCCTCCACCCACGTGGACCGCACCTTGCAGCTCATCAAGGCCGAGGGTTGTCAGGCGGGCCTGGTGTTCAACCCCGCTTCGCCCGTGGACGTGCTGGAGTGGGTCATCGACAAGGTGGACGTGGTGCTGCTGATGAGCGTCAACCCCGGCTTCGGCGGTCAAAGCTTCATCGACAGCACGCTGCGCAAGGCCGAGAAGGTGCGCAAGATCATCGACGCTTCGGGCCGTGACATCCGCCTGGAGATCGACGGTGGCGTGAAGGTGGACAACATCCGTCGCATCGCCGACGCGGGCGCCGACACCTTTGTGGCGGGCAGCGCCATCTTTGGCAAGCCGGACTACAAGGCGGCGATCGACGCGATGCGTGCTGAGTTGGCGAAGTGAGGGCACTCGCAAAGTCAGTGCCTTCGAACATGGGCCCATGGGCTTGGGCGCCATGTCCTTCGGGCCAACGCGTTCTTGCCGAGCGCTTGACCCAAGCCTTGGCATCTGGCCCAGGTTCACCTAGTGAAGACGCCACATGACGCGATATCCCCCCCGTGAAATCCCTGGCACAGGGGAAACGCGCGTGCGCATTGCACGTGAAACAAAAGATCTTCGGTCATGGTGAGCAAAAGGACCACGAAAGCTGTGGTGCCGCGCGGCTCCTGTGCCTGGTGATATGTCACCGGGCAAGCAGGCAGCCGCACGACGCAAGATGGACATGGGCCACATGATCGAAAAGCCTCCTCCACCCATCTTTCCTGGATATCTGATGCCCATCCACTCACAAGCCAAGCGCCTGTTGCGCACCCTGACCGGGGTCGCCGTTGCCGCAGTCACCCTCCCGGGCGCATCCACCGCGATCGCTGCCACGGCGACGCCGGACCCGTTCTATGAGTACACAGACAGCACCCCGCTGTCCAGCTACGCGCCAGGCACGGTTCTCAAGACCCGCACCATCACTTATCGCATCCTGGGCTTGGCAACACCGCTGAAAGCCACGCAATTGCTGTATCGCTCGGTCGATGTGCAAATGCGGCCTGTGGCAAACGTCACCACGGTGGTCAAACCCTGGTGCCTGCTCTGCCTGAACAAAAACAAGGTGGTCTCCTACCAGTCGTTTTACGACTCGTTGAATCCTGAAGACTCGCCTTCGCGCTCCATTGCTGGCGGCAAGCGCTTGCCCGATCTGATCCCAGGGGTTGAAACGGCACTGTTCGCCCCCTTCCTGATTCAGGGCTACACCATCATCATTCCTGACACCGAGGGGCCGAAGGCCAACTTCGCAGCCGGTCCGGAGTACGGCTATCACACGCTCAACTCGATCCGGGCCGCGCTCAAATCTCCCGAGCTGGGCCTGCCCAGCAACACCAAAGTGGCGATGATCGGTTACTCGGGTGGCGCCATCGCCTCGGAATGGGCCGCTGAGTTGGCACCAACCTATGCGCCTGACGTGAACCAGAAGCTGATCGGCAGCGCCATCGGCGGTGTGCTGGTGCACCCTGACCACAACCTCGACTACATCCAGGGCTCGCCCATCTGGGGCGGTGTGGCGGGCATGGCACTCATCGGCGTGGGCCGCTCGTTCGACCTGAACCTGCCACAGTACCTCTCCGAAAAAGGGCTGGCGCTTCACGAAAAGATGAAGAACCAGTCGATTGTGAACGTGCTGGGCCAGTACCCAGACCTGTACTGGAAAGACATCGTCAAGCCCGAGTACGAAAACCGCCTGAAGCTGGGTGCCTACGTGGACAGCGTGAACAAGGTCATCATGGGCACGGGTGGTACACCCACGACCCCAATGTTCATCGGCCAAGGTACCGGCGGTGAACTTGAGGGCACGAAGGCTTCGCCGATCTGGGGCAAAGGCGACGGCGTGATGCTGGCGGGCGATGTTCGAACCCTGGCGCGTCAGTACTGCGCCAAGGGCGTGCAGATTGAGCACAAAGAATATGCTCTGAGCCACTTCACGAGCATGGCCGTGTGGCTGCCACAAGCCATTGACTGGGTGAATGACCGCTTCCGCAACAAGCCGGTGCCGCAAAATTGCGCCAGCATTCAGCCTGGGAACCCGCTGGATCCGGTGGTGGCCTTGCCCTGAAGTAGGACGGGCGACGGCTATCCAGAGTGGCGGCCCGATATCACTGTGCGTTGAAGCACACAGCCAGGCCTTCGAGGCCTGGTTTTTTTTGCGTTGTCAGATGGCTCCTCGACAGGGAGCCATGCCTCGCCTCCTCTGCAACGCCACGGTGCTGACAAGGGATGTTCTCTATCGCAACTGACCTGCTGATGAGGGGGCCTGCACGCTATCCTTGCCGGCATGCCCAGCTACCCCCGCCCCCTCACCTCCCGCCTGCCCCAGGTCGGCACCACCATCTTCTCGGTGATGTCCGCGCTGGCCAGCGAGCACGGCGCCATCAACCTCTCGCAAGGCTTTCCGGACTTTGATGCGCCCGCCGAGTTGCTGGCGCTGCTCGACCAGTACGCCCGCGCCGGCCACAACCAGTACGCCCCCATGACCGGCGTGCCGGTGCTGCGTGAGGCCATTGCCGCCAAGGTGAGTGCGCTGTATGGCGCGTCTTACGATGTGGATGCCGAAATCACCGTCACCGCCGGGGCGACGCAAGCGATCTTCACGGCCGTGGCCGCCTTGGTGCACCCGGGCGACGAGGTCATCGTCTTCACCCCGGTGTACGACAGTTACGCGCCGTCGGTTGAGTTGCAGGGTGGCAAGGTCGTCTATGCCCACCTGAGCCTGCCCGACTACCGCCCCGACTGGGACGAGGTGACCCGCTTGATCACGCCCCGCACGCGCATGATCATTCTCAACAGCCCGCACAATCCCACCGGCACGGTGTGGACGGCCGAAGACATGGCCCGGCTGGAAGCCCTGGTGAAGGACACCGACATCGTTCTGCTCAGCGACGAGGTCTACGAGCACATGGTGTTCGACGGTGCCCGGCACGAAAGCGTGCTGCGCTACCCCGGCCTGGCCGAGCGCGCCTTCGTCGTCTCCAGCTTCGGCAAGACTTACGCTAACACCGGTTGGAAGGTGGCCTACTGTCTGGCGCCGCGCGAACTCATGGCCGAGTTTCGCAAGGCACACCAGTTCATCGTCTTCACCGTGCACGCACCATCGCAGCACGCCCTGGCTGACTTCATGAAGCGCCCTGGCTGGTACGAGCAGCTCAAGGCTCTGTACCAAGGCAAGCGCGACATTTTCCGGCAGGCGCTGGCAGGCTCACGCTTTGAGTTGCTGCCTTGTCAGGGCACCTACTTCCAGTGCGTCAAATATGGTGCCATCAGCGACGAGGGCGACCGTGCCTTTGTCGAGCGCCTCAC
>NZ_JBLIZW010000070.1:0-80870 GCF_048860245.1 Aquabacterium sp.
CCCCCCCCCCCCCCCCCCCCCCCCCCCCCCCCCCCCCCCCCCCCCCCCCCCCCCCCCCCAGATCAGCAGCCATGATCGGCAATGGCCTGCGACCAGAAATCTGGGACGCTTTCCAGCAGCGCTTCGGCATCGAGCACATCGCCGAGTTCTACACGGCCAGCGAATGCAACCTGGCCTTCATCAACGCCCTGGGCCTGCCGCGCACCACGGGGCTGTGCCCGCTGTCTTATGCCATCGTGCGCATGGACCTGGACACCGAACAGCCGGTGCGCAGCGGCCGCAGGCAGCATATGAGCCGGGTCCAGCGCGGCGAGGTCGGGCTGCTCATCACCGAGATCACCACCCGCGCGCCGCTGGACGGCTACACCGATGCCAAGGCAACCGAAGCCAAGGTGCTGCGCAACGTCTTCAAGAAAGGCGACGCCTGGTTCAACACCGGCGACCTGGTGCGGCACCAAGGTCTGCATCACATGCAGTTCGTGGATCGCCTGGGTGACACCTTCCGCTGGAAGGGCGAGAACGTGGCGACCACCGAGGTGGAAGGCGTGCTCGCGCATCAGCCGGAGGTGGCGGAAGCGGTGGTGTACGGGGTGACGGTGCCGGGCACCGACGGACGGGCGGGCATGGCGGCGTTGACCTTGCGCTCACCGGATCAGCCGCTGGACGGGATGGCGCTGGCGCGCGCGCTGTACACCCAACTGCCGCGCTATGCGGTGCCGCTGTTCCTGCGGCTGCGCGACGACCATGCGGTGACCGCCACGTTCAAGTACAGCAAGGTGGTGCTCAAGCGAGAAGGCTATGACCCGACCGTGGTCCACGATGCCTTGTATGTGCTCACACCCGGCGGTTACATGCCCATGACAGGCGAGATCTGGCAGGCCTTGTCGGCCGGCACACACCGGTTCGACTGACGCTTGGCATCTCAGCGCATCCGCTGGATCGCCCGGTTCAGTCCCAGGTCGAATTCAGAACGAGGTTCAAACAACAACGGCCAAAAACCCCCTGCGACCGGCAAGGCGCAGGGGGAAAATGGCAACAACGAGAGAGAGCGCGAGATCAGTCGGCCTGACGACGCAGGAAGGCGGGGATCTCGATCTCGTCCATGCCGTTGCTGGCCAGCGTGTCCACCTTGGCAGCCGCCTGGGTGCGGCCACTGCGCCACACGCTCGGGGTGTTCAGGCCACTGAAGTCACCACCGGCGCTGGCACGGCCCATGCCCAGGCCGCTCGGGTGCGGGGCCACCGGGTCGGTCAGCACGGGGATGTTGTCGGTGCCGGTGCGCAGGGCGCTGTGCACCACGGTCATCGGGGCGGCGGCACGCTTGGCCGAGCTCAGGCCCGTGGCGATCACGGTCACGCGCAGTTGGTCGCCCAGGCTTTCGTCGTAGGCCGTACCGTAGATCACGTGTGCGTCTTCGGCGGCGTAGCGGCGAATGGTGTTCATCGCGTTGCGCGACTCGCTCAGCTTGAAGGTGGCCTTCGAGGCGGCGATCAGCACCAGCACGCCACGGGCGCCCGACAGGTCGATGCCTTCCAGCAGCGGGCAGGCCACGGCAGCTTCGGCCGCCTTGGTGGCGCGGTCCGGACCACCGGCGGTGGCGGTGCCCATCATGGCCTTGCCCGGCTCGCTCATCACGGTCTTGACGTCTTCGAAGTCGACGTTCACCAGGCCGGGAATGTGGATGATGTCCGAGATGCCGCCGACGGCATTTTTCAGCACGTCGTTGGCCTTGCCGAAGGCTTCTTCCTGGGTGACGTCGTCACCCATGACTTCCAGCAGCTTCTCGTTGAGGACGACGATCAGCGAGTCGACATTGGCCTCGAGTTCGGCCAGACCGGCATCGGCCTGCTTCAGACGGCGGTTGCCTTCGAAGTCGAAAGGCTTGGTTACCACGCCGACGGTCAGGATGCCCATTTCCTTGGCCACACGGGCGATCACGGGTGCGGCGCCGGTGCCGGTGCCGCCGCCCATGCCGGCAGTGATGAAGACCATGTGGGCTCCGTCCAGCGCGTTGCGGATCTGGTCCACGGCCTCTTCGGCCGCGGCCTTGCCGGCTTCAGGCTTGGCGCCAGCGCCCAGGCCCGAATTGCCCAGTTGCAGCAGCACTTCGGCGCTGGAGCGGTTGAGTGCCTGCGAGTCGGTGTTCGCGCAGATGAACTGCACGCCTTGCACGCTCTCGCTGATCATGTGCTCGACAGCGTTACCGCCGCCGCCGCCCACGCCGATCACCTTGATCTGTGTGCCCATGTCAAAGTTGTCGATCATCTCGATGGCCATGTCGTACCTCTCTCTTGTCTAACGGTTGCCGGTTGAAATCGTGAGAAAAACTATTTTTTAGAAACTGCCTACGAACCAGTCGCGCACGCGGCCGAACAGGGTCTGAACCGACCCGACCTGCTGCGCCGCCTTCATCCCGCGCGTGCGCGCGAGTCTTGCCTCTTCGAGCAAGCCCATGACGGTGGCCGAGCGGGGGCTGGCCACCATGTCGTGGAGGGGGCCTGCGTACAAGGGCGTCCCCTTGCGCACAGGCTTGAGGAAGATGTCTTCGGCCAGTTCGACCATGCCGGGCATGACCGCCGAGCCGCCCGTCAGGACAATGCCCGACGACAACAGTTCCTCGTAACCAGACTCGCGGATCACCTGGTGAACCAGCGAGAAAATCTCTTCCACCCGCGGCTCGATCACGCCAGCCAAAGCCTGACGTGAGAGCATGCGCGGTGCGCGATCGCCCAAGCCGGGCACTTCGACATGTTCGTTGGGGTCGGCCAGCAGTTGCTTGGCCACGCCGTAATCCACTTTGATGTCTTCCGCGTCCTTGGTCGGCGTGCGCAAGGCCATCGCAATATCGCTGGTGATCAGGTCGCCTGCAATAGGGATCACTGCGGTGTGTCGCACAGCGCCATCGGTGAAGATGGACACGTCCGTGGTGCCGGCACCGATGTCCACCAGGGCCACGCCCAGGGACTTCTCGTCTTCGGTCAGGACGGCGGCGCTGGAGGCGCTGGGATTGAGCACCAACTGCTCGGCTTCCAGACCGCAACGACGCACGCATTTCACGATGTTTTCCGCGGCACTTTGTGCACCGGTCACGATGTGGACTTTGACCTCCAGACGACCGCCGCTCATGCCAATCGGCTCTTTGACCTCATGTCCATCAATGATGAACTCCTGAGGCTCAACCAGCAAGAGTCTTTGGTCGTTGGGAATGTTGATGGCCTTGGCGGTTTCCACCACACGCTGCACATCAATGGGCGCCACTTCCTTGTCGCGGACGATGACCATGCCCGTGCTGTTCTGGCCGCGGATGTGGCTGCCGGTGATGCCGGTCCACACGCGGCTGATCTTGCAGTCGGCCATCAACTCGGCCTCTTTGAGTGCCTGTTGAATGGACTGCACGGTGGCGTCGATGTTGACCACCACACCGCGCTTGAGACCGTGGCTGGGCGCCATGCCCAGGCCGGCAATCCACAGGTCGCCACCGGGCATGACCTCGGCCACGACCGCCATCACCTTGGCGGTGCCGATGTCGAGTCCGACGACCAGATCCTTGTATTCCTTGGCCATGGTGTGTGTTGCGTTATCGGGTTGAAGACTGAGTGGGTTTGGATTTGCCGTTGGGAACGTTCAAGGTCGTCAGACCTCTCATCTTCACGGCATACCCTTCCGGATATCGAAGGTCGGCATACGACAGCGGGGCTGCGTATTGCCTTTGCAATTGGGGTAAGGTGTGCACGAAGCGTGCCGTGCGGGCCAGCACCTCTTCTTCGCCCCCCCGGCCGAGTTCGACGACGGCGTCGTTGTCCAGCACGACCGACCACGAGCCTCGCTCGGTGAGCTTGAGGGTTTCGATGTCGCCCAAGGGCTTGAGCACCGGGGTCAGGCGATGCAGCATGTTCAACATCAGCGCGGCATCACGCGACTCCGGATTGGCCGGCGCCTCCAGCGTAGGCAGGTGCTCGTCTTCCACATCACCGAGGTTGGCATCGAAGACTTCACCAAAGGTGTTGACCAGCTGGTCGTCACGGTCCTCGTGGTGCCAGTAGGCGGCCGGGCGATGCTCTTCGAGCACCACACGCAACTCGTTGGGCCACACGCGGCGCACCACGGCCTTGCGAACCCAGGGCACAGCCTCGAACACATCGCGCGCACGGCTCAAGTCAACACTGAAGAACCCGCCATCCATGCGAGGCACGATGTTGGCGCGGACGGTGGCCACGTTGTTGCGCGACAGGTCGCCCTCCAGCTGCACGCGCTGCAGGTTGAAGTACGGCAGACGGGTCAGCTTGGACAAGCCCGACGCGATCAGCATGCACACCACCACCCCGACCAGCGCAAGCGCGGCCGCGTTCATCCAGCGGATGTCTTGCGGCACCTCGCTGGTTGAGCGGTATTGGTTGAGGGCGGCGGCGGCCTGCATGGCGGGCTTTCAGTCCTTGTCGGTTCAGGCTTGTGCATCCAGGCTGGCAGCAGCCAGCAGGTGCACACACAATTGTTCGTAGCTCAAGCCTGCCACCTTGGCCGACATGGGCACCAGCGAGTGGCTGGTCATGCCAGGAGAGGTGTTGATCTCAAGCAGGAAAGGTTGACGGTCGCTCTTGCGGATCATGACGTCGGCGCGGGCCCAGCCGCGGCAGCCCAGCGTCTTGAACGCGCGCACGACCTCGCGCTGGATTTCGGCCTCTTCGGCCGCATCCAGACCGCTCGGACACAGGTAGCGCACGTCGTCGGTGAAGTACTTGTTCTGGTAGTCGTAGTTGCCATCAGGAGCCTGGATGCGGATCACGGGCAAGGCCTGAGCCTGCCCCTCCACGATCAGCACAGGACAGGTGGTCTCTTCGCCGTCGATGAACTGTTCGCACAGCACTTCCGGATCGTGCTGGGCCGCGGCCGCGTAGGCCGCTGCGCATTGCGAAGCATCGGTCACCTTGGTCAGACCGATGGACGAGCCTTCGCGAGCAGGCTTGACGATCATGGGGGCACCGAGCGCCACCAGCGCCTGCTCGCACTCATGGGCATTGGCCACCATGCGCCAGTCAGGTGTGGGCAAGCCTTCAAAGCGCCAGATGCGCTTGGTCATGATCTTGTCCATGGCGATGGACGACGCCATGACGCCCGAGCCGGTGTACGGGATCTTCAACAGTTCCAAGGCCCCTTGCACGGTACCGTCTTCGCCGCCGCGGCCATGCAGGGCGATGAAGCAGCGATCCACGCCTTCGGCCTTCAGCTCTTGCAGCGGGCGCTCAGCGGGATCAAACGCGAAGGCATTCACGCCTTGCGATTGCAGGGCCTTGAGCACGCCTGCGCCCGACATCAACGACACATCGCGCTCGGCAGACGAACCACCGAACAGCACGGCCACCTTGCCCAGGTCGGCCGGATTCACTGCAGGGGCCTTGAGGGAAACGGTGCTCATGATCAGTTCTTGTCCTTCAACAGTTCAGCGGTCTTGGCGGCCACGGTGCCAATCGAGCCGGCACCCATGCAGATGACGACGTCGCCACCCCGCGCGTTGGCGGCAATGGCCTGGGGCAGTTCGGCCACATCGTCCACAAAGACGGGCTCGACCTTGCCCGACACGCGCACGGCACGGGTCAGCGCGCGGCCATCGGCGGCCACGATGGGTGCCTCGCCAGCGGCGTAGACCTCGGTCAGCAACACGGCATCGGCCGTGCCCAGGACCTTCACGAAATCTTCAAAACAGTCGCGCGTACGGGTGAATCGGTGCGGCTGGAAGGCCAGCATCAGGCGTTGCCCCGGGAAGGCGCCTCGCGCCGCGCTGATGACAGCCGCCATCTCGACGGGGTGATGGCCGTAGTCGTCGATCAGTGTGAATCGGCCACCGTCGGCAGCCGGGTGATCGCCATAACGCTGGAAGCGACGGCCCACGCCCGTGAACGCACCCAGCGCACGGATGATCGGCTCATCGGGCAACTCAATCTCGGTGGCGACGGCAATCGCAGCCAGGGCGTTGAGCACGTTGTGCACGCCCGGCAGGTTCAGGGTCACGGTGATGTCGGGCATCACGGTGCCATTGCGACGCTGCACATCAAAACGCATCTGGCCACCGGGCAAGGCCTCGACGTTGACGGCGCGCACCTGCGCGTCTTCACCAAAGCCATAGGTGATGACGGGACGCGACACCATCGGAATGATGGAGCGCACGCCGGGATCATCCGCACACAGGATGGCCGAGCCGTAGAAGGGCATGCGGTGCAGGAAGTCCACGAAGGCCTGCTTCAGCTTGGCGAAGTCGTGCCCATAGGTGTCCATGTGATCGGCGTCGATGTTGGTCACCACCGACAACACAGGCATCAGGTTCAGGAAGGAGGCGTCCGACTCATCGGCCTCCACCACGATGAACTCGCCCTTGCCCAAGGCCGAGTTGGCCCCGGCGCTGTGCAGCTTGCCACCGATCACGAAGGTGGGGTCCACACCTGCTTCGGTCAGGATGGCCGTCACCAGCGAGGTAGTCGTGGTCTTGCCATGGGTGCCGGCGATGGCGATGCCCTTGCGCAGGCGCATCAATTCGGCCAGCATCACGGCGCGCGGCACCACCGGGATGCGCTTGGCGCGTGCCGCGATGACTTCCGGGTTGTCGCCCTTGACGGCCGTGGAGGTGACGACCGCTTCCGCGCCGTCGATGTGCGCCGCGTCGTGACCGACATGCACCTGGATGCCCAGCGAGGCCAGACGGCGCGAGGTCGCGCTGTCGGCCTGGTCAGAGCCCGACACGACATAGCCGAGGTTGTGCAGGATCTCGGCGATGCCGCTCATGCCGGCCCCACCGATGCCCACAAAATGAATGCGTTTGACGGCGTGCTTCATGCCGACGCTCCCTTGGATGCTGGCTGCACTTGCTGCTCAATGGCATCGGCCACCGCGGCGGCAGCTTGCAAGCGGCCCAGCTTGCGTGCCCGACGTGCCATGACCAACAGGTCATCCCGGTTCATGGCCTGCAGACGCGCGGCCAGCGACTCGGCGTTGAGCTCGGCTTGGGGCAGGTGCACGGCTGCGCCATGCTGGTCCATGTACTCGGCGTTGTCACGCTGATGCGCGGTGGTCGACACCACCAGCGGAATCAGGATGCTGGGCACACCGGCGGCGCACAGTTCGCTGACGGTGATCGCCCCGGCGCGGCAGATGATGACATCGCACTCGGCCAGGCGCTTGGCCATGTTGTTGATGAAGGGCAAGACCTCGGCGTCCTTGGCCGGATCCAGACCTGCCTTGACGTAGTCAGCCTTCACTTCGGCGAAGTTGGCCATGCCGGTCTGATGGGTGATGCGCGGACGCTGATCCACAGGCAGGCGCGCCAGCGCCTGCGGCACGGCATCGTTCAAGGCTTTGGCGCCCAGGCTACCGCCCACCACGAGAATGCGCAGCGGACCGTCACGGTCGGCAAAACGCTGATCGGGCGGTGCAATGGCTTCGATCTCGGCGCGCACAGGGTTGCCCGTGACGCGTGCGACGCTGCGCTGCGAAGCCGCGCCATCAAAACCACAAGCCAGCACATCGGTGATGGGCAGCAGGGCTTTGTTGCTCAGCAGCAGGGCGGCGTCGGCATTGACCATGATCAACGGCAGCCCACGCAGCTTGGCCATCAGCCCGCCGGGGAAGCACACATAGCCGCCCATGCCCAGCACCGCCGTGGCCTGGCGCTTGCGCAGGATGGACCAGCACTCGGCAAAGCTCTTGACCAGCTTGAGCGCGCCTTGCAGGCCGCCCTTGAAGCCTTTGCCACGCAGGCCTGAGAAAGTGATCTTGTCCAGCTCGATGCCCGCGGGCGGCACCAGGCGGTTTTCCATGCCGTTCTCGGTGCCCAGCCAGCTCACGGTCCAGCCACGGCGCTTCATGTCTTCGGCCACAGCCAGACCGGGCATGATGTGCCCGCCGGTGCCCGCAGCCATGATCACGAGGTGACGAGGTGTGGTGCTCATACGCGACCTCCTCGCATCAGTTGTCGGTTTTCCATGTCCACTCGCAGGCAGATCGCCAGGGCAATGCAGTTGAGCATCACGCCGGATCCACCAAAACTCATCAAAGGCAAGGTCAGGCCTTTCGTGGGCAACACGCCCAGGTTCACACCCATGTTGATGAAGCTCTGACCACCCATCCACACCGCCACGCCTTGCGCGACCAGCCCCGAAAACACGCGGTCCAGCGCGATGGCCTGACGACCAATGTTGAACAGACGCACCACCAACCAGAAGAAGGTCAGGATGACGATGGCCACGCCCACGAAGCCCAGCTCTTCGCCAATCACGGCCAGCAAGAAGTCGGTGTGGGCCTCGGGCAGGTAGTGCAGTTTTTCCAGACTGGAACCCAGGCCTTCGCCAAAGATTTCGCCACGGCCGAACGCGATCAGCGAATGCGTCAACTGGTAGGCCTTGCCCAGCGCGTTGTGCTCAGACCAGGGGTCGAGGTAGGCGAAGATGCGCTCGCGGCGCCACGGGCTCAGGGTGATCATCAGCACGAACGCACCCAGCAGCACGGCCGTGATCAGGAAGAACATCCGGCCATTGACCCCGCCCAGGAACAGGATCGCCATGGCAATCGTGGCGATCACCATGAAGGCGCCCATGTCGGGCTCGGCCAGCAAGAGCAAGCCCACCACGCCGACCGCAACGGCCATGGGCGCCACCGCACGGAAGAAGTGCTCTTTGACTTCCATCTTGCGGACCATGTAGTCCGACGCATACAGCACGATGGCCAGCTTGGCCAGCTCAGAGGGCTGGAAGTTCATGAAGCCCAGTGGCAACCAGCGTCGCGCACCGTAAACGACTTTGCCCACGTGCGGGATCAACACCAGCACCAGCAGCACGAGGGACGCCACAAACAGCCAAGGCGCCATGCGCTCCCAACTGGACATCGGCACCTGCGTCACCACCGCCGCCACGGCAACCGCCATGGCAATGGCGATCATGTGGCGCTGGAAGAAAAAGGTCGGCGTGTAATTGGCAAACCGGGGGCTGTCCGGCAAGGCAATCGTCGCCGAATAGACCATGACCAGGCCCATCAGCAAGAGCGCCAGCGTGACCCAGACCAAGGGCTGATCAAAGCCCATCAAGCGCGATGGCTGCCCGGAGTTCACGTTGACGAAATCGCGGACCGGCAACACGCCCACCCCTTCGGCCTGGGCGTGACCGAGCCGAGCGCGCACGGCACTCAGCACAGACGACAACCAGGAACGACGGGTGGAATCGGTCATGCCATCTCCCCACGGTCGATCGCCAGTTCGCGCACGGTGTCCACGAACACTTGGGCGCGATGCGCGTAATTGCGGAACATGTCCAGGCTGGCGCAAGCCGGGCTCAACAGCACGGCATCCCCTGCTTGCGCCTGTTCAAACGCCCAGCGAGTGGCAGCTTCCAGGCTGTCGTGCGCGCACAGCGTCAGGGCTTCACCCGACGGCGTCGTCACGTCGGCCAGCACGGCGCCAATGGCCTGCGCATCGCGGCCAATCAAGGCCACCGCGCGGGCGAACCGGCTGACGGGCTCAGCCAGAGGCGCAAAGTCCTGCCCCTTGCCGTCCCCACCCAAAATCACCACCAGCTTGCCGGGCGACAGATCCGCGCCCAAGCCCAACAAGGCCGCCACGGTAGCGCCCACGTTGGTGCCCTTGGAATCGTCGATGGCATCGATGCCCGTCACAGTGGCCACATGCTCGACGCGATGCGGCTCGCCACGGTATTCCCGCAAACCGTGCAGCATGGGCGCCAGGGGGCAACCGATGGCGGTTGCCAAAGCCAGCGCAGCCAGGGCGTTCGACGCATTGTGCCGGCCGCGGATACGCAAGGCATCGGCAGGCATCAGGCGCTGCAGGATGATCTCTTCTTCGGGCTCGCCCTTCTTGCGCTTGATGGTGGGATCGGCTTCGCGGGCCCGCACCAGCCAGGCCATGCCCGACTCGGTCACCAGTCCGAAGTCGCCCGGGTGACGCGGTGCGTCCAGCCCGAAACGCACCACGCGGCGGTGCACCAGCTTGGCCGGACGGCCGCGCACGCCGGACTTGATCACCTCGGGTGGCGGCACCATGGCGTCCACCTCGGCATCGTCACGGTTGATGACCATCACTGCGTTCTGGCCATAGATGCGTGCCTTGGCTGCGGCATAAGCCGCCATCGAGCCATGCCAGTCCAAGTGGTCTTGCGTGATGTTGAGGACGACCGACGCGTCGGGATCAAAGTTGGTGACGCCATCCAACTGGAAGCTCGACAGTTCGAGCACCCACGCGTCGGGCAGCACCTCGAACACCGGCGCGGCCGGGGGCGGCGGCGTCAGCTCGATCAAGGGGGCATCGGCATCGTCGATCAGCGTCTCGGCGGCATCCTGGGTCGCCACATCGTCTTCCACGTCCTGCGGCGCCTCGGCCACGTCAGCCGCCTCGCCATCGTTCGACAGGGCGGACACATCGGTGGCTGCGGCGGCCGTCATGCCCGCCTCAGCCTCGCATGGCAGCACCACCGCCTCTGCTTGTGCTTCGCGCACAGGTTCAGCGTCCAATGCCACACGCAAGGTATCGAGCAAGGTCGGACCGATGTTGCCCGCAAGCCCCACGCGCAGGCCCGCACGCTCAATCAGTTGCGCGGTCAGCGAGGTGGTGGTCGTTTTGCCGTTGGTGCCCGTGATGGCCACCACCTTCGGCGCATAACCCAGATCGGTCTTCAGGTCGGCCAACGCAGAAGCAAACAAGGCCAGTTCACCGCGCACCGGAATGCCCAAGGCATCAGCCCGGGCCGTCAAGGCGGCGACATCCGGAGCATTGGGCATCAGGCCAGGGCTTTTCAAGACCAGATTCACCCCGTCCAGCAAGGTCACATCCAGCCCGTGGTGCAGCGTGGCGTGCGGCACATCGGCTGCCAAGGTCGCGGCCTGGGGCGGCTGAGCCCGTGTGTCGGCCACACGCACCTGGGCTCCACACCGCGCACACCAGCGCGCCATGGCCAAGCCCGAGTCACCCAGACCCAGGATCAGCACAGTGAGGTTGTGAAGGTCATGCATGACGAACGATCAGCGCAGCTTGAGGGTGGACAGGCCCAGTAGACAAAGCAGCATGGTGATGATCCAGAAGCGGACCACGACCTGCGTCTCTTTCCAGCCAGACTTTTCAAAGTGGTGGTGCAAAGGCGCCATCAGCAAGATGCGGCGGCCTTCGCCGTATTTCTTCTTCGTGTACTTGAAGTAGCTGACTTGCAGCATCACCGACAGCGCTTCGAGCACGAACACGCCGCCCATGAAGGCCAGCACGATTTCCTGGCGCACGATCACGGCGATGGTGCCCAGCGCCCCGCCCAAAGCCAGGGCGCCCACGTCCCCCATGAAGACCTGTGCTGGATAGGCGTTGAACCAGAGGAAGGCCAAGCCCGCCCCCGACAGTGCCGCGCAGAACACCAGCAACTCCCCCGCGCCCGGAATGTGGGGCAGCAAAAGGTATTTGGCGAAGACGGCATTGCCGGTCACGTAGGCAAAAATGCCCAGCGCGGCCGACACCATCACCACAGGCATGATGGCCAGGCCATCCAGGCCATCGGTCAGGTTGACGGCATTGGACGTGCCCACAATCACGATGTAGGTCAACACCATGAAGCCCCACACACCCAGCGGGTAGCTCACGGTCTTGAAGAACGGTACGATCAAGTCAGCCTTGGGAGGCAGGTCATTCGAGAAGCCCGATGCCACCCAGCGGCCAAACAACTCCAGCACGCGCAGGGCGTTCACTTCGGAGACGTTGAAAGCCAGGTAGATGGCTGCGAACAAGCCAATGAGGGACTGCCAGAAGTACTTCTCGCGAGAGGGCATGCCCTCAGGGTCTTTCAGCACGACTTTGCGCCAGTCATCCACCCAGCCAATGGCGCCGAAGCCGGTCGTCACGATCATCACGATCCACACGAAGCGGTTGTTCCAGTCGAACCACAACAGGGTCGACAGACCAATCGACAGCAAGATCAGCGCGCCGCCCATGGTGGGGGTGCCGCGCTTGGCCAAATGCGTCTGCACGCCGTACTCGCGGATGGGCTGACCAATCTTGAGTTCGGTCAGCTTGCGGATGACATACGGCCCCAGCAACAAGCCGATGATCAGGGCCGTCATGGCCGCCATCACCGAGCGGAACGTCAGGTATTGGAAGACCCGCAGGAAGCCCCATTCGGGGTGCAGCCCTTGCAACCAAAGCGCCAGATTAAGCAGCATGGGCACCTCCGGCGAGGACGTTGACAACTTGTTCCATCTTCATGAATCGAGAACCTTTGACCAGTACCGACGCCGCATGAGGCGCATCGGCAGGTGTCGGCAATGCGGCGACGATGTCTGCCGCACTGTTGAAATGACGGGCGGACGCCCCCAGCACCTGTGCGGTGTGCGCGCACAATGCACCAGCAGTCCAGACGTGTTCGATGCCACGCTCGCGGGCATAGGCACCCACTTCCTCATGGAAGGCTGGGCCTTGCGTGCCCACCTCGCCCATGTCACCCAGCACGAGCCAATGGGGCCCAGGCAAGCCAGCCAGCATGTCGATGGCCGCACGCACCGAATCGGGGTTGGCGTTGTAGCTGTCGTCGACCAAGGTGACCGGGCGGCCACCCACCGTGATGCAGCGCAATTGCGAACGACCCTTGACGGGTTCGAATGCCTCCAGCCCGCGAACCACCGTGTGCAAGGGAACCCCGGCGCTCAATGTGGCGGCCGTGGCAGCCAACGCATTGCGCACGTTGTGCTGACCCGCCATGCGCAAGGCCACTTGGGCCAGTCCGTGCTGGGTGGCCATCTCGATCACCCAATGCGGTGATGGCTCCGCGTGCCACTGCGCGCGGCCCGTGACGGCAGCCTCACCTTCGGTGGCGAAATCGACCGTGGCATAGCCCGTCGCTTGCTCGCGCCAGATGGCTGCATGCGCGTCATCGGCCGGGAACACAGCGGTCCCCGAGCGGCTGAGCGAATGCAGGACGGCGCCGTTTTCACGTGCCACCGCTTCAACGGTGTGCATGAATTCCTGATGCTCGCGCTGGGCGTTGTTCACCACCCCCACCGTGGGTGCCGCAATGGCGGCCAGTTGCTCGATCTCGCCGGGATGGTTCATGCCCAACTCGACCACGGCACAACGGTGCACCCCTTCACGCAAGCGCAACAAGGTCAAGGGCACGCCGATGTCGTTGTTGAAGTTGCCCACGGTGGCCAGCGCCGCATCGGGATGACCTTGCTCGGCCATCCAAGTGCGCAGGATCGAGGCGATCATCTGCGTCACGGTGGTCTTGCCATTGCTGCCGGTGACGCCGATCAAAGGCATGTCAAAGCGAGCACGCCAAGAGGCGGCCAGGTGGCCCAAGGCGGCACGGGTGTCCACCACCGTCAAACCAGGCAGACCACTGGCGGCCACACCACGCTGTGCGATCACGGCCGACGCGCCAGACTGGGCAACGTGCGGCAGGAAATCGTGCGCGTCAAAGCGCTCGCCGCGCAACGCCAGAAACAGATCGCCTGCCTGCAAGGTGCGGGTATCGGTGTGCACCCGGCCAATCGGCGTGGCGGGATCCCCATGCAACACCGAGCCAGGCAGCAGTGAATGGGCCTGGCCCAAGGTCATCATCATGTCGCTCATGCGGCACCTCGCTTGGCCAGCGCAGCCGCAGCCTCATCTGGATCACTGAATGGCAACTTGGTGCCTGCAATGTCTTGCGTGGACTCATGCCCCTTGCCGGCAACCAGCACCACGTCTTCCGGCAGTGCCTGGGTGAGCGCATGTGCAATGGCTTCACGCCGGTCTTCCAGCACATCCACACCATCCTGGCGCGCAATACCCGCCAGGATTTGCGACAAGATGAGCGCAGGCGATTCGCTGCGCGGGTTGTCGCTGGTCAACACGACACGGTCAGCGTGCTGCTCGGCCACGGCGCCCATCAGAGGACGCTTGATCGGATCACGATCGCCGCCACAGCCAAACACGCACCACAGCTTGCCGCCGCGCGCCGTGGCCACCGGACGCAAGGCCTGCAAGGCCTGACTCAAGGCATCGGGCGTGTGGGCGTAGTCCACGGCGACCAGGGGCTGAACAGCGGTCGCAGGCACCAGTTGCATGCGACCTGGCACAGCCACCAGACGACTGCAGGCCTTCGCGGCCGTGTGCAAGGCAAACCCTTTGGCACGCAAGGCGCCCAGCACCGCCAGCAGGTTGGCCACATTGAACGCCCCGATGACCGGTGCTTGCACCACCGCCTGATCCGACACCGCGTCGAGCGAGGCGTGCCGCTCCAGAACCGTGAAGCTCAGGCCATTGGGCTGATACGTCACATCGATGGCCTGCAGGCGAACCGGCCCATTCAGGCCATACGTCCACACATCCAACCCGCGCGCACGGGCATGCTCAGCCAGCCGATAGCCCATCGCATCGTCCTGATTGATCACGGCCGCCTTGAGTCCGGGCCAGTCGAACAGGGCGCGCTTGGCCAACCAATAGGCTTCCATGCTGCCGTGGTAGTCCAGGTGGTCCTGTGTGAAATTGGTGAACTGCGCCACGTCAATGTGTGTGGCGTGCAAGCGCAACTCTTCCAGCCCGATGGACGAAGCCTCGATGGCGGCCGCGCTCAAGCCTTGCTGAACAAAGTGACGGAACGTGGCGTGCAAGGTCACGGGATCCGGTGTCGTCAAGCCCGTTGGGACGAAACTGCCAGCCCCCACTTGCCCCACACCCAGGGTCCCGATCACACCACACGGCTGACCCAGCGCCGTCAGGGCCTGCGAGGTCCACCACGATGTCGAGGTCTTGCCGTTGGTGCCCGTCACGGCCACCACGCTCAGTTCCGCGCTGGGCTCACCATAGAAGCCATGCGCGATCTCGGCCACACGCGCTTTCAAGTTCGGCACAGCCACGATGCGTGGATCGGCAAACGCAAACGACGCCACGCCCTCAGCTTCGACCAGGCAGGCGCGCGCGCCCTCTTGCAGAGCCTGCGCCACGAAGGCCCGGCCATCACGTGCCGCGCCCGGCCAGGCGATGAAGCACACACCTTGCGACGACAAGGTCGTCACCTGACGGCTATCCACCGTCAATTGCGACACCGCATGCTGGCGCAACCACGCCAGCACTTGGGCAACGTCCGACATCTGCATCAACGTGGCATTTGTCATCAGAAACTCTCCACTTCGGCCGGCGCGGTGGTGCTGATCTGCGAGCGGACTTCGATGTCGGGCAACACACCCAAACGGTTCAAGGTCTGCTGGACCACCTGACTGAAGACCGGTGCCGCCACCTCACCGCCGAAGTACACCCCATTGCTGGGCTCGTCCACCATCACGGCCACCACGATGCGCGGCTTGCTGATCGGCGCGATGCCCACGAACCAGGCGCGGTACTTGTTGCCCGCGTAACCCTTGCCCTCTTGCTTGTGCGCCGTACCGGTCTTGCCGCCCACGCTGTAGCCCATGGTTTGAGCCTTTGGCGCGGTGCCGCCCGGGCCGGTCACCATGTTCAACATGTGCCGCACGGCGCGCGCGGTAACGGGCGAGATCACAGGCGTGCCACGAACGGGCACAGGCTCGGCATTCTGGGGAGCCTCTGGACGTGACGAAGCCGCCTCCGGGCGGAAGGCGGCCTTGAAAGCCAGAACGGGGCGAGGTTGGTCAGCGCCGGCGGTTTGCCGCGCCACCTCCCCTGCATCCCGTTTGATCAGTGTGATGGGAATCAATTCGCCATCGCTGGCAAACACGGTGTAAGCCTGCGCCAGCTGAAAGAGGCTGGCCGACAAACCATAGCCGTAGCTCATGGTGACTTGCTCGATGCGACGCCACGACTTGTAGGGGCGCAGACGTCCGGTCACCGCCCCCGGGAAACCGAGTTGCGGTTTGCGCCCCAACCCAACGGCCGTGAAGATCTCCCACATTTCGCGGGGCTGCATCTGCAGCGCCATCTTGGCCGTGCCGACGTTGCTGGACTTCTGGATCACTTCCTCGACGGTCAGGTCACCGTGCGGGTGCGAATCGGAAATGGTGGACCCGTCAATGGTCAGGCGACCCGGCGCGGTCGAAATCACCGTGTCCGGGCGCACACGATGCGTCTCCAATGCCAGCGCCGCGATCAGCGGCTTCATGGTGGAGCCAGGCTCAAATGTGTCGGTCAAGGCACGGTTGCGCAACTGCGCACCCGTCAGGTTGCTGCGGTTGTCGGGGGTGTAGCTGGGCACATTGGCCAGCGCCAGCACTTCGCCGGTCACGGCATCCAGCACCACGACGCTCCCCGCCTTGGCTTTGTGCTGCTCGACCGCATCGCGGATGCGTTGATAGGCGTAGAACTGAATCTTGGCGTCGATCGACAAACGGATGGCATCGCCATCTTCGGCGGGCACCACATCGCCCACGGCCTCGACCGCGCGACCCAGGCGGTCCTTGATCACATGGCGCGAACCATTGCGCCCGGCCAGTTGCTTCTCGTAAGCGAGCTCAATGCCTTCCTGACCCTGGTCTTCGATGTTCGTGAAGCCCACGATGTGGGCAGCCGATTCCCCTTCAGGGTATTGCCGCTTCCACTCGCGCAACTCATACACACCCTTGATCTTCAGGGCGGCCACCGATTGCGCCACGCTGTCGTCCACCTTGCGACGCAGCCACACGAAGTTGGGGTTGGACGCCAGGCGCTTTTCCAGATCCGCACGGGGCATGCCCAACAGACGCGCCAAAGACTGCACTTCAGCCGTCGAGGCCTGCATGTCCTTGGGGATGGCCCACAGGGATGGCGAAGGCACGCTGGAGGCCAGCAACTCACCATTGCGATCCAGGATGCGCCCACGATTGGCTTGCAGCTCAATGCGACGCTCATAGCGGTTGGCACCTTGCTGCAGGTAGAAATCGTTGTCGATGATCTGCACCCACGCGGCACGACCGATCAACACCACAAAACCCAGGCCAATGCAGCCAATCAGAAACTTCACGCGCCACGGCGGCGTGCGCGACGCCAAAAGCGGGCTGGTGGCATAGCGCACCGTGGGCACCGCCGAAGCTTTTTGCTTCCGCGGTTGCCCTCGCAAACGGCGCATGAACTCACCCAGGCGACTCATGGCTGCCCTCCCTGCGACGCGGGCAGTGCCGCGCCCGATGCCGCCACCACATAGTGCGTCACCGAAGGGTTGTGGCTGAACATGTGCAGCTTCTCGCGCGCAAGCTTTTCAACGCGCAGGGACGTGGCCTGCGCGCGCTTCTCGACTTGCAGGCGCTCGTAGTCGATCTGCAGCTCATGCGCGTGCGACTGAGCCTTGTCGAGCTCCACAAAAAGCGAGCGGGCCTCATAACTGCTGCGAATCAGCCAGAAGCAGCTCAACAACACCACCGCAGCAAGGATCAAGTTCAAGCGCCCCATCACCGACGCCCTCCCTTGCCGGAGCGACCGCCCTTGGTGCGCGAGGACGCCACGTCGGACTGCGCCAATTCAGGCGACCACGGCACATCCGTGCGCTCCGCAATGCGCAACACGGCCGAGCGCGAGCGCGGATTGCCCGCCACTTCGGCTTCAGACGGCTTGACACGCGCGATCGAGCGCAACAGCAGAGGCTTGGGCTGGGCAAATGGCACGCGACGATCAACCTCGTCACGGCTGTGTTTGGCGATGAAGGTTTTGACGATGCGATCTTCCAGCGAGTGGAAGCTGATCACGGCCAGACGCCCGCCGGGCGCCAGCATCTTCAGTGCAGCATCCAGCGCGTCCTCAAGTTCACCGAGTTCACGATTGACGTGAATCCGAAGAGCCTGGAAGGTACGGGTAGCGGGGTCTTGCCCGATTTCACGGGTTTTGACCGAACGAGCCACGAGCGCTGAGAGCTCCCCGGTGGTGCGCACAGGCTGGCCCTCATCGCGGCGAGCGACAAGCGCCTTTGCAATGGGCCAAGCAAACCGTTCTTCTCCATAAGTGCGAATGACCTCTGTGATTTCGTCCACGGACGCGCGCGCCAGAAAATCTGCCGCACTTTCACCTTGCGTGGTGTCCATGCGCATGTCGAGTGGCGCATCAAAACGGAAACTGAAGCCCCGCGCAGGGTTGTCGATCTGGGGAGACGACACGCCGATGTCCATCAGCAAGCCATCCACCGCACCCAAGCCCTGCTGAGCCACCACGTCACCCCATGACGAAAACGGGGCATGCACGATGGTGAAGCGAGGATCCTGAATGGCCGACTCACCCGTGGTGGCGTGCGCAATGGCCTCTGGGTCGCGATCCAGCGCCAGCAAGCGGGCCTGCGGCCCCAACTGAGACAAGATCAGCCGCGAATGACCACCGCGCCAAAAGGTCGCATACACATACACCACAGCAGGGCGCGGACCGGTGGCGGCATCCCACAAACCATCGACTGCCTCGTGCAGCAGAACGGTTTGATGCTGCCAAGGGGTTGGAGCCTGTTGCATCGCGTTAGAAAGTGAAGTCTTGCAATGCATCAGGCATGGGTTGCGCCATGACCTCCGCCTCGTGCGCGGCGTAACGCTGCGCATCCCACAACTCGAAGTGCGTCCCCATGCCCAGCAGCATCACCTCTTTGGAGAGGCCTGCCGCGGCACGCAACTCGGGCGCCACCAGCACACGGGCCGCGCTGTCGATCTCGACATCCTGCGCATTCCCCAAAAAGATGCGCTTCCAACCTGCGGCCGACATGGGCAAGGCCATGACCTTGTCGCGGAAGGACTCCCAAGCTGGACGAGGAAAGACCATCAGGCAGCCCGCTGGGTTCTTGGTGATGGTGATTTGCCCCCCGCACAGAGCCTGCAACGCGTCGCGATGACGCGCAGGGACGGCCATACGCCCCTTTGCGTCCAGCGACAGCGCTGATGAACCCTGAAAGACGAGAGTCACACAAAACCCCACGAATCTGCACTAAATCCCACTTTACCCGATGAACGACACCCAAACAAGGCAAAAGTAAAAAAAAGTTCAATGAAATCAATGACTTAGCCGCCATTTGGTGGCAAAAATCTCAAAAAAAAGTCCTTACAAATCAACGACATGCAAGGAGGTCCGAAAGTGAAAAATGAGGAACCACCCCCATCTGAATGGGGTAATTCCCAAGCACGCGAACCTTCCACCGCATCGCGCAGCACACCACTGTGTGTGAGGTGGATCAATCTCAATCGAAAGTCATTGCGAATAGTTCGCATTCGGACTTAAAATCGTGCGCATGAAAACGCAACGCCACCACCCAGACGGTCAACCCGCCACCACGCTGGATCAGTTACCGGTGCGCACGCACGCCACGATCCGAGAGGTTCGCGGCAGCCATCACGACGGTGGCGCGCTGAAGCGCCGCCTGATGGAGTTGGGCTTCGTGCCCGGCGAGCGCGTGCAAGTGTTGCGACGCGTTTTCCACGGTCATGGCCCCCTGGCTGTGCGCGTAGGGACCAGCACCTTTGCCATGCGCAAGCTGGAATCGTCTTTGATTGAGGTTGTGCCCGCCTGATCGGGATCACACCACTGTCTTTTCTGTCTTGTCGTCTGCAGGAGTGCGTTCATGGCGGCCACGACACCTCATGTGTCCACTACCCCGCTGATCGCACTGGTCGGCAACCCCAACTGCGGCAAGACCGCCCTGTTCAACCGTCTGACGGGCTCCAAGCAAAAGGTGGGGAATTACGCCGGCGTCACGGTGGAGCGCAAGGAAGGCCAGTTTGTGTCACCTGCCGGCCAGTCCTGGCGAGTGCTGGACTTGCCGGGTGCTTACAGCCTGCTGGCTGCCACCCCCGACGAAGCCATCACCCGAGATGTGATCGCCGGGGTGCGCGCCGGTGAAGCGCCGCCTGTCGGCCTGGTGTGCGTGGTGGACGCCACCAACCTGCGCCTGAACCTGCGCATGGTGCTGGAGTTGCAGACGCTGAACGTGCCCATGGTGCTGGTCATCAACATGATGGACCAGGCCACCAAACGCGGCATCCACATCGATGTGCCCCGCCTACAAACTGAATTGGGCATTCCCGTGGTGGAAGCCGTGGCCGTGCGCGCGGGCGGTGAGCAAGCCCTGCTGACCCAACTGGATCAACTGGACTGGCCCAAGCTGCCCGCCCCCGAAGGCGCGCGGCCCATGGAGCGCATTGCGCAAACCCCTGTGGAAGACACGCACCGCCGCGTGGGCGAGTTGCTGGCCGCCTGCGTGGTCATGCCGTCTCATGCGCCGAGCCTGACAGCCCGCCTGGACCGCTACGCCTTGCACCCGGTCATGGGGCCGTTGATCCTGGCAACACTGATGTTCCTGGTCTTCCAAGCCGTGTTCAGTTGGGCTTCGACCCCCATGGACCAGATCGACGAAGGCATGGGCGCGCTGGGGGATCTGGTCAAGACCCACATGGCCGACGGCCCGCTGCGCGGCCTGCTGGTCGAGGGGGTGATTGGCGGGGCCGGCAGCGTGCTGGTCTTCCTGCCACAGATCCTGATCCTGTTTGGCTTCATCCTCGCACTGGAAGACTCGGGCTACCTGCCCCGTGCCGCCTTCCTGCTGGATCGAGTGATGGGCAGCGTCGGCCTGTCGGGCCGCGCCTTCATCCCACTGCTGTCGAGCTTTGCCTGCGCCATTCCCGGCATCATGGCCACGCGCACCATCTCGCAACCGCGCGACCGCCTGGTCACCATCCTGATTGCACCGCTGATGACGTGCTCGGCCCGCCTGCCGGTGTACGCCCTGTTGATCGCGGCCTTCATCCCGGATCGCACCGTGGCGGGCATCTTCAACCTGCAAGGTCTGGTGCTGTTTGCGCTGTACATGAGCGGCATCGTCTCGGCCATGATCGTGGCGCTGGTGCTCAAGCGTGTGATGAAGCAAGGTGGCGCCCAGCCGCTGCTGATGGAATTGCCCGACTACCACTGGCCTCACCTGCGCAACCTGGTGCTGGGCTTGTGGGAGCGTGCCAAGGTGTTCGTGACCCGCACCGGGACCACCATCCTGTCGCTGATGGTGGTGCTGTGGGTGCTGTCGAACTTCCCCGGCGCCCCCGACAACGCCACGCAACCGGCCATCTATTACAGTTTTGCCGGCATGCTGGGGCGCGCGCTGGAAGTGATCTTCGCGCCCATTGGCTTCACCTGGCAGATCTGCATTGCGCTGGTGCCGGGCATGGCGGCGCGCGAAGTGGCCGTGGCCGCATTGGGCACGGTGTACTCGATGTCGCAGACCGGTGACGAATTGAGCACGGCCCTGCAAGCCGTGGTGAGCCAGGCCTGGACGCTGCCCACCGCCCTGTCCCTGATGACCTGGTATGTGTACGCACCACAGTGCCTGCCCACACTGATCGTGGTCAAGCGCGAAACCAATGGCTGGCGCACGCCGCTCATCATGGTGAGCTACCTGTTCACGCTGGCCTACCTGGCTTCGTGGGCGGTGTTCCACCTGTCGACCTACCTGCTTCGCTGAGGAGGCCCCATGCGCATCGATGCCCAAACCGTTCTCACAGCGCTGCTGGTGATGGGTGCGCTGGTTTTTCTGGTGCGCAAATGGTGGCCGATGTTGCGCTCGCTCGTGGCGGGTCAGCCGGCGGCCGGCTGTGGCGCCTCGCCGGCGCAGGCCAGCTCGTGCGGCAGTGGCTGCGGCGGCTGCGGCAGTGCGGCGGCCGGGCGCAAAGACCACCGTGTGAACGTGGTGCGCCGTCCGCGCTGAGTTGCGGGCACCGCCCACTTGCGTATAAACTGCGCCTCGCTCCGGGGTGTGCCGTGCAAGCTTGCTTGCTCAGGCGCTGAGATGGACTGAGGTCCGAACCCGTTGAACTTGATCCGGTTCATACCGGCGAAAGAAGAGCCGTCCTGCTGGAAGTCCGTTCGTGACGCGCTGGCGGGTACAGCCCTTCAAGCGTGCTGTGCCCATGCCGCTTGCAGGCCCCCTGTCCCCGCCATCGTTTCGGTCGCGCGCCACCTTCCGTGGGCACTCCTCGGAGCACGTGTCTTTGTCACACCTGCTGCCAGGAGAGTCGCCCATGAACGCCCCCGATCCCATCGTCGCCCCTCACACGCTCGATGAACTCACCCGCCTGACCCGCGAGCCCTTGCCGGCTTCTCGCAAGGTCTACGTCTCGGGCTCGCATGAGGGCGTGCGCGTCCCGATGCGGGAGGTGTCACTGACCAATGGCGAGCGCGTCACACTGTACGACTGCTCGGGCCCGTACACCGATCCCGCTGTTCAGATTGACGTGACCCGGGGCTTGCCCGCCGTGCGCGAAGCCGCCGTGCTGGCTCGCCGCGACACCGAAGCGTATGACGGTCGTGCGGTGCAAGCCGTGGACGATGGCCTGAAGGCCGGTGAGCGACACGATGCGCACATGAGCGCGTTGCGCCAGGCGGCCGCAGGTCTGCAGCGTGCACCCCGTCGCGCGCAGACCGGTCACAACGTGACCCAGATGCATTACGCGCGGCGCGGCATCATCACCCCCGAAATGGAGTTCGTGGCCCTGCGCGAAAACCAGCGCCGACTGGACCAGGCGGAAGACTGGCGCTGCCGCTACGACCAGAACACCGAGCGCGAGGACCGCCTGCGCGGCAACCCGATGGGCGCACGCATCCCGCGCGAGATCACGCCCGAATTCGTGCGCGAGGAAGTGGCCCGTGGCCGCGCCGTGATCCCCGCCAACATCAACCACACGGAACTGGAGCCCATGATCATCGGGCGCAACTTCCTGGTGAAGATCAACGCCAACATCGGCAACTCGGCGGTCACATCCTCGATCGAGGAAGAGGTCGAAAAGCTGGTGTGGTCGATCCGCTGGGGGGCCGATACCGTGATGGACCTGTCGACCGGCAAGCACATCCACACCACGCGTGACTGGATTGTGCGCAACAGCCCTGTGCCGATTGGCACCGTACCCATCTACCAAGCGCTGGAAAAAGTGGGCGGCGTGGCCGAAGACCTCACCTGGGCCATCTTCCGCGACACGCTGATCGAACAAGCCGAACAAGGGGTGGACTACTTCACCATCCACGCCGGCGTGCGCCTGCCCTTCATCCCGATGACGGCCCAGCGGCGCACCGGCATCGTCTCGCGCGGGGGCTCCATCCTGGCCAAGTGGTGCATGGCTCACCACCAGGAAAACTTCCTGTTCACGCACTTCGAAGAAATCTGCGAGATCATGAAGGCGTATGACGTGACCTTCTCGCTGGGGGACGGTTTGCGCCCAGGCTCACTCAGTGATGCCAACGATGAAGCGCAGTTCGCCGAACTGAAGACACTGGGTGAGCTGACTCAGATTGCCTGGCAGCACGATGTGCAAACCATCATCGAAGGTCCGGGCCACGTGCCCATGCACCTGATCCAGGCCAACATGACCGAGCAACTCCAGCACTGTCATGAGGCGCCGTTTTACACCCTGGGCCCGCTGACCATTGACGTGGCGCCCGGCTACGACCACATCGCCTCGGCCATTGGGGCGGCCATGATCGGCTGGATGGGCACGGCCATGCTTTGCTACGTGACCCCCAAGGAGCACCTGGGCTTGCCCAACCGCGAAGACGTCAAACAAGGCCTGATCGCTTACAAGATTGCCGCGCATGCGGCGGACATTGCCAAGGGTCACCCGGGCGCTCGGGCGCGCGACGATGCGCTGTCGCAAGCCCGATTTGAATTCCGCTGGCAAGACCAGTTCAACCTCGGCCTGGACCCGGACACAGCCAGGGACTTCCACGACGAGACCCTGCCCAAGGATGCCGCCAAGGTGGCGCATTTCTGCTCGATGTGCGGCCCCAAGTTCTGCTCGATGAAGATCACGCAGGAAGTACGGGACTTCGCTGCGGCACAAGGGATGGCGGAGGGCGATGCGCTGACACATGGCTTGGCACACAAGTCCGCAGAGTTCAAGCAGGTAGGAGGCGAGTTGTACATCCCGATCCAGCCCGCTCACCCCGCCACCGAGGTGTGACATGGCGAAGCCCTTGCGCATTGGCGTGGCGGGTGCTGGCTTGCTGGGACGCCTGCTGACCTGGCAACTGTCCCGCCAGGGGCATCAGGTCAGCGTGTTCGACCCGGCGACCACCCCCTCACCCAGCTTTGATGGCCAGGGGGCTGCTGGCTTCACCGCTGCGGGCATGCTCAGCCCTCTGGCTGAGCTGGACGCCTCAGACCCCGATGTGGCCGAGCTGGGCTGGGCCGCCATTGAACGCTGGCAACAGATCGTGAGCACACTGTCGACACCACACGAAGCGCCCTTGCACTTCGCGCGTGCCGGTAGCTTGTTGGTGGCCCACGGCAGCGATGGGGGCGCAGCTCGCCGAGTGCTGGATCGCATCGAGTCGGGTGCTCGCCCCTGGCCACATCAGCCTCAGCGACTGGATGCCCCATCCCTGCACGAACTGGAACCCAGTCTGCACGGCAGCAGTGGCCCCCTGCACGCCTGGCTACTGCCCGGCGAAGGCGCGATCTGTACGGTAGGGACACTCAAGCGATTGCAGTCCAGTGCGACCTCCGCCCACTGGCATTGGGGTCACCGGGTCACAGCGGTCCGCCCCGGTGAGCTGTGCGTGCAGCGCCCCGGGGAGAACGTGTCAGAGACCCTGCGGTTCGATTGGGTCGTGGATGTGCGGGGCGCAGGTGCGCGTCCCGACCTGCCCGTTCGGGGCGTCCGAGGCGAAGTCATCTGGTTGCATGCGCCGGGGATGGTGCTGCATCGCCCTGTCCGCCTGCTGCACCCTCGCTACCGTGTGTACCTGGTGCCACGACCGGGCGATCTGGTCATCGTGGGCGCCAGTGAAATCGAGAGTGAAGACCGCTCACCGCCGTCACTGCGCAGCACGGTTGAATTGCTGGCGGCCGCACACAGCATCGCGCCCGCACTGGCCGAGGCTCGCATCCTGAAGCTGGACAGCAACCTTCGACCAGCATTGCCCGACAACCGCCCGCTGGTGCACGTCGAAAGCGGCCTGACACGCATCAACGGACTTTATCGGCACGGCTGGCTCCTCGCGCCGGCCCTGGTCGACCAAGCCCTCGCCCACATGGAGGCACTGATCGCATGACCCCGAACATCACCATCCACACCGACCTGGGCCCGATGTCACTGCCAGATCAGACCTCTCTGCAGGATGCGCTGCATCATATTTTGAGCCTCAAGCCATTGACACCAGATCAAGTCGCCACGGCCGTGAACGGCACCTTCGTCCCCCGACACGCACGCGCCCAACACATCCTTCAAGACGGCGATGCCGTGCTGTGCTTCACACCCATCACCGGCGGTTGATGACATGACTCACCCCACAGACACCCCCATCGACACCTGGCACATTGGTGACACCTTCTTGCGCAGCCGATTCCTGCTGGGCACGGCTGGCTACCCATCCCCCGAGAGCTTGCGGCAGGCCATTCAGGCCTCTGGCAGCGAAGTGCTCACACTCGGCCTCAAGCGCACGCTGGGCGTGCCGGGCGCGGGAGACAACGGTTTCGTGCAAATCATTCGCGATGCGGCGCGGGATCACAGCGCGCACCTGCTCCCCAATACCGCAGGCTGCCGCAGCGCTCACGAGGCCGTGACCCTGGCGCACATGGCAAGAGAGTTGCTCAACACGAATTGGATCAAGCTGGAGGTCGTGGGCGACGAGCAGACCCTGCAGCCGGATCCGTTCGAGCTGGTGCAGGCGGCCACACAGTTGGTGCGTTCAGGCTTTGAAGTGCTGCCTTATTGCACCGACGATCTGGTCACCGCCCGCAGGCTGCTGGATGCCGGCTGCAAGGTCCTGATGCCATGGGGGGCCCCCATCGGGTCCGGCATGGGCTTGATGAACCCCTGGGCGCTGCGCACCCTGCGTGCGCGCCTGCCGGGCGTGACCCTCATCGTGGACGCTGGATTGGGGGCTCCCTCTCACGCGGCGGCGGCCATGGAATTGGGCATGGACGCGGTTCTGCTGAACTCGGCCGTCTCGCAGTCTGGCGCCCCGGTCCGCATGGCTCGCGCCTTCAAACAGGCCATTGAAGGCGGGCGAGAGGGACATTTGGCCGGGTTGATGGCCAGCAGCGACGTCGCCGTGGCCACCACGCCGGTCAGCGGCCAGCCTTTTTTGCTGGATTGAGTCATGTCACGCTCACCCTTGATCTGGTGCATTGCCGGACACGACAGCGCAGGCGGCGCAGGCCTGAGTGCCGATCTGCGCGCCGCCGATGCACTGGGCGTGCATGGCTGCCCGGTGATCGCGGCCACCACGGCGCAAAACTCACTTGGGGTTCAGGCCGTGAGCCCCACGCCACCCGAGGTGCTGGCGGTACAACTGGAAGCGCTCTCGCAAGACTTGCCTCCATCGGTGATCAAGACTGGCCTGTTGGGCAGCGTACATGCCATCGAACAGGTGGCCGCATGGGTGGATCGCTGGCGCGCACAGGCACCGGCAGGCGTCGACCCACACCGGCAGCTGGGACTGGTGATCGATCCGGTGCTGGGTGCCTCTGCAGGCGGGGCCTCGTTTGCAGACGACGCCCTGGTTCAGGCCTACCGCGACCTGCTGCTCCCCCGGGCCACGGTGATTACCCCCAATCGAGCCGAAGCGCGCGTCCTGCTCGGGATGCCGCACACACACGCGGGGCGCGATGACGCGTTGCCCGCATTGGCACGACGACTCAAAGCCATGGGGCCACGTAGCGTGGTGATCACGGGTGGCGATGCGGCCGATGCCGGCCCACATTGCAGGGACTGGCTGGACACGCCCCACGCGTCAGGCTGGATGGTGACGCCCCGCATGCCAACCCAACACACCCACGGCACAGGCTGCACCTTTGCCAGCGGCGTAGCCAGTGCACTGGCGCTGGGCCATGTCGAAGCCGATGCGGTGGTGCTGGCCAATATGCTGACGCGAGACGCCTTGCAAAACGCACGCGTGGCGGGCAGCGGCCCCGGCCCAGTCATCGCACGCGCAGGCTTTGCCCGATCACCCCGGGCAGGCGGTGCCCCACTGCCCTGGCTGGGGCTGGCAGAAGATCCCCCCTGGGCTCTCTCCCACGGCATGCGCGCGTTTGCGCCCTTCGTGCCACCCGGCAACGGGCTCTATGGCATCGTGCCGGACAGCGATCAGGTGCAGCATGCTGTCCATGCCGGCTTGCAATGCGTACAGCTGCGGCACAAGTCGCACGAGGGGGCGCGGGCTCACATCGCCGCAGCGTTGCAGGCCGTTCGGCAACAAGACGTTCAGCTCTTCATCAATGACCATTGGCAAGACGCGCGGGAGGTCGGGATGGCCCGCGAGCACATGTCAGGATGGGGGCTGCATTTGGGGCAGGAGGACTTGCTCTCACTCACAGCAGACGATCACGCGCAATTGCTGTCGGCACGTCACGCCATCACACTGGGATTGAGCTCCCACAGCTTGTGGGAGCTGGCACGTGCGGCCGGTTGCGGGGCCAGCGTCATCGCTTGCGGCCCGGTTCACCCCACAACCACCAAAGACATGCCGTGGCGCCCACAAGGTCTGGACAATCTGAGTTGGTGGGTCGCCCACAGCCCGGCCCCTGTGGTGGCCATTGGCGGGCTGCTGACGCCTGATGACGTTCAGGATGTGGCGCGCAGTCGCCCTGCCGCCGCCTGCATCGTTCGCGGGCTGGGGAACACGTCCTCCGCCATGCGCCAGGCCGTGCAGGCCCTGCGCACGGCCTGGCAAGCCGGCTTGGCTTTGTCGCCCATGCCAATCCCACCGTTGCCACACCCTGTTTTGCCGCATTCGGGAATTTGAGCGATATCCGACGAACTTCGCCGCGCCAGTCCTGCACGAGCCGTTCGATTCCTGATTAAATGTTCGCGTTCTTGTCACCTCTCGCATGACCTCGACGATCGGCTTTCGCGCCAACTGGCGCATCTACTTGTCCTTGTTAGGCTTGCCGCTGCTCGTCGTGGCCACGGCAACGGCGATTGCCGTGCTGGCCGTTCAGTTGCTGCGGACCAGCTTCACCTACGAAGCCACGCAAGCGCGCCTGAGTGTGCTGCGCACACAAGCCGTGCATGACCTCAAAGCCTTTGCGGTCAGCCGCCAGGATGTGGACTGGGTCGCCGCGCAAAGTGCGCTCAAACGCCTGGCCCTGGAGCGAGAAACCCGCGGCTGGCTGCTAAGCCAGCAGCCAGACAAGCAAAGCCTGGCCCGGAAGGCACTACACGAAGCTGGCTGGCCGCACGACGAAGTGGACATTCTGCTGTGGCCCTATGCCTGGCTGGGGTCCGATTGGGTGCCTGACTTGGCCCAAGCGCACTGGGACCGAATCGACAAGCAAGTCGAAGCGCTGACCACCGAAAGTGCCCGGTTGCAAGCCCTGCCTTCCGATCAGATTGCGGCCGCACTCTTGCGACTGGAGCAGATCGATCAGCGCATGAACGAGAGCAGCCATGCGCTCGACCGGCTGTGGTCACAGTGGTCAAACCGCATCGCCAACACCTTGGTCGCGGGCATTGCGCTGATGGCCGGATGGTTGGCATGGGTCAGCCTGCGACAGATTCGCCGCTCGTTGCGCAAGCAGCGCCAGCATGATCAAACCTTGGGCACGGTACAGCAACACTGGGAGTTAGCCTCCTCTGCGGCCCGGTTGGGCCTCTACAAGCTGGACAAAGACCGCGGCACCATCGAGTTTGATGCGCTGGCATCCAGCATGCATGGCCTGGCGGACAGCCCCCTGACGGTGACGCGCGAACAGGTGCGCGCCATGATCCTGCCCGACGATGTGGAGGCCACGCGGCAAGCGACCGATCAGGCGGGGGAACGCAACAGAAACTATCAGATTCAGTACCGCGTCCGACACCCGGACGGACAGATTCGGACCCTGGAAGCCACCGGCCGGGTGGTTCATGGCCAGCAGGGCCATGGCGACGCACTCGTGGGCGTTCTGCGCGATGTCACCGACGCCTTGCGGCAGGCAGAGCAGGCCATGAAGCGCGAGGCTGCCGAGCACGTCGCGCAAGCGCAGCGCGAATTCTTGTCCAGACTGAGCCATGAGTTGCGCACCCCGCTCAACGCCATCTTGGGCTTTGCACAACTGCTGGATATGGACGTCGATCAAGGCCTGTCGCAGGCACAGCATCAGCAAATTGAATGGATTTTGTCGGCAGGCAAGCAACTGCTGGCCCTGATTGAGGATGTGATGGACCTCAGCAAGGTCGAATCAGGCGAGATCCCCATGCATCTGGCGTCGGCCGACGTGATCGGCATCATCAAAGCCTGCATCCCGATGGTGGACGCAGCCAGGCGACAGCATCAGGTCATCCTGCTGGACCGCACCGATGCCGCACACCCGCTGCTGGCCACGATCGACAGCCAGCGACTGCGACAGGTGCTGGTCAATCTGTTGAGCAATGCGTGCAAGTACAACCGCCCCGGCGGCCATGTGACGATCGATGCGCACACAGATGGCGGGGAGGTGGTGATCGACATCGCCGACAACGGCATTGGCATGAGTGCCGAGGATGCGCGAACGCTCTTTCAGCCGTTCAAGCGCATTGCCTCGGCCGCAGGACATGCAGAAGGCACCGGCCTGGGTCTTTACATCGTCAAACAACTGGTCGAACGCATGCAAGGCAGCGTGGCCCTGGAAAGCTCACCCGGCGTGGGCAGCAAATTCACGGTGCGACTGCGCGCCGCCTGATGCCTTCAGTGGATCGGCCTCACTCAGAGGCCGTCTTCCAGCAGCCATTGCCGCAAGGTCCGCACCATGTCGCGGTCGTTGTGCAGCCAGGCGTTGTGACGATAGTCGTTGTAATAGGCTTCTTCCGCGGTTTGCGCAGCCAAAGCCTCATACACAAAACGCAGCACCATCTGGCCCGCCTGCGGCTCTTCAATGCGCATGGTCAGCCGAATGGGGGCCGTGTCGCCATGGGCCTCAGGCGTGAAGACCAGTTCCGTTTCTGGCGTGACCACGACCTCATCCACCAACTGATGCGGGCCAAAAACCTGCTTGCGCCGGTACACACCGGGCTCGGTTTCCTGCCACTCGCAGGACTCGGGCCCCATGGGAAAGCGCTGAGGCGTCAGCGCGCGGGCCATCAAGCCCCGCCAGAGCTGGGATCGGGTCAAGGTGGGCGTCACCATTTGCAGGTTGCTCGCCGGAGAATTGATTTCAATCAGGTGTTCAAAGCGCATGGCGCAAGCTTAAACCTGACGCAATACCAGCATGCGTCAAACAGCTTCTTTTGACGTCAAGCATGTCACCCGACAAGAGGGCTACACTGGCACCCGTTCCTGTTTTAACACCAGCCGCGTTCAGGCGCGGACCTCGCTCATGTCCCAGTGCACGACTTCTGTTCCTGCTGCTGATCAGGCTGCCAAGCCCATTCAGCTCGTGCCCAAGAAATCCGTTCTCAACAGCCATGGCTGCGGAGGGGATTGCACAGACCCGGACTTCCTGAACGGCCGCTGGCCTCGCGCCGCAGTGCTGGCGTTGTTCAACCTGCCCTTCAACGATTTGCTGTGGCAGGCTCAGCAAGTGCACCGTGAGCACTGGGACCCCAACGAAATCGAACACGCGACGCTGTTGTCCGTCAAGACGGGCGGGTGCCCGGAAGACTGCGGCTACTGCCCTCAGTCGGCGTCGTATGACACGGGTGTGGAAGCCAGCAAACTGATGTCGCCCGAGCAAGTGCGTGAAGCCGTGGTGGCTGCGCGCGATGCCGGCGCCAGTCGCTTCTGCATGGGAGCAGCTTGGCGTGCCCCGAAAGACCGCGACATCGAAAAGGTGGCCGAGCTGATCGGCGTGATCAAGGCCGAAGGGCTGGAAGCCTGCTGCACCCTGGGCATGCTGACCGACAGTCAAGCCTCGGCACTGAAAGATGCGGGACTGGATTACTACAACCACAACCTCGACACCGCGCCCGAGCTGTACGGCGACATCATCACCACGCGGGATCTGCAAGACCGCCTCGACACGCTGGGCCACGTCCGCAACGCCAACATCAAGGTGTGCAGCGGCGGCATCATCGGGATGGGTGAAACGCGTGAAGGCCGTGCGGGCTTGATCGCGCAATTGGCCAACCTGCCCACCTACCCGGAATCGGTCCCCATCAACGATCTGGTGCGGGTGCCGGGCACGCCGCTGGCCGAGACCCCTCAGCTGGATCCATTGGAGTTTGTGCGCACGATCGCCGTGGCCCGCATCACCATGCCAAAGGCCCGTGTGCGCTTGTCTGCAGGTCGCCAGCAAATGAGCGAAGCCGTGCAGGCCATGTGCTTCCTGGCAGGCGCCAACTCGATCTTTTACGGCGACAAGCTGCTGACCACTGGCAACCCCGAGTTCGAGAAGGACCAGGCCTTGATGGCCAAGCTGGGACTGCGCAGCGGCAAGGCCGTGACGGCCAAGGCCGACGCCCCCTGAAAGACAACAGCCCCGTCACCACGCTCAGTGGCAACGGGGCTGCATGCGACCTGAATCAGATCAGAAGCGATAGCCGATGTAGGCGCCCGCAATGACGGGGTTCAGCGTTGCATCGATCTTTTGGCCCGTGCTGAGCGTGGCCGTCACTTTCAACAAGGTCTGCCCGACCATGGTCTCGACAAAGAACTTGTCGTTGACTGCGTACGTGAACCCAATCTGAGGCGTCAGGGCAAACTTGTCACTGACACGCATCGTCGTGCGGCCACCTGGATCGGTGATGGCCGTCAGCGTGCCATTGCCCGTTTCCTTGATGAACGACACATAGGTCAGCCCCAAGCCCACATACGGGCGGCATTTCGACTTGGCATCGTAAAAACGATACTGGGTGAACAAGGTGGCCGGCACCACATCGACTTTGCCGATTTCACCAACATTGCCAATGGCACCATCACCCTTGATGTGATGGGTAAACGGCACGGCCAGGGGCACATCGAACGACACGTGGTCGGACCACATGTAGCTGATGCCGCCGCCCAGCGTGACCGCACTGTCCACCTTGATGCGGGTATCGGGCAAAGACGGTGCCGTCATCTCCCCGCTGTTCACCTGTGGGGCGATCAGCATGGGACCCGCACGCAGCATCCAAGTGCCTGCCGACTGCGCTTGGGCCCCTTGCATGCCAGCCACACAGGCCAGCACGGCCACGCACACGTTACGCAATTGCTGAGTCATCTCGTCCTCCTGCTCAGAGCCAGCCGGCTTCGGTCAAACGCTTGGCCACCATCTGAGCCAGCAACTGATGCCCATAAGGGGTCGGGTGGAAGTTGTCCGCGTAGAGGTACTTTTGCCACCATGTGGTGGTGCCATCGGCACCCGCTGTCGGAGTGATGGCAGAGGCATTGGTGTCGGTACACGCGACCACCGTGGAGGGGGTATCCAACCCGGTCACGCCAGGGGCCAAGGTGCCGCCATGGTTAACGATCTGATCACAGACGGTTTGCGAGACATTGCTCAAACCATACTGCGACGGCGAGTCCATCTCGCTGTTGAAGTTGGTGTAGAAGTCCACGACCACCACTTTGCTGGCATAGCTGGCCACGTTCGCAGCCAGGCGCGCGTTGAAGGCCTGAATCCATGCAGTGGCGATGGTTTTCAGCCCCGTTGCGCTGGCTGTATCGAGTCCCGCCAGAACCGCCTGGAAGCGAGGGGTTCGGGTGACGTCCAGGATGTTCAGGATGGCCACACGCTGTGCGCCTTTGTCCAAGGCATTGGTCACCACAGAATTGACCAACTTGTCCGCCAGGGCCTGGAAATACAGCACGCCAGCGGCCGCCGCATTGGGGGCTGCGGAGAGTTGCTCGCTCGTCAGCAAGGTCAGCATGATCCCCTGGAACGTGACAGGCATCTCCAATGCGGTCAGCACCGTGGCCATGTCATTGGCCGAGGCCTCGCCCACGATCAGCACGTCTTTGCTGGAGAAGCCGGCGTTGCCCGCATCGACGAGTTGCTTGATTTGCGACATGGGCACGCTCTCGACGGCCGTGGTCGTCCCGCCGCTGGTAACGGTGTAGTTCACGCGAGCCCCGGCCACCGCAAAGTTTGTGCACCCCGTGACACGCGTGAAGCTCACGCCGGAGTAGGCATTGCAAAAGCCGTTGATGCCATAAGTGGCGGCGATGCGCTCGGAATACACCTTGTAGCTGGTGCCGCCCGCCGCCTGAACGGTGAACTTGTAGCCAAAGGTGCCTGAGTCAGCCAGGCTGGCGCCCACGACCGTGACGGCTGTCGCCTGGGTCTTGGTGTCACCCGAGTTGCCACCGCCACCGCAGGCACTCAACAGCACAGCAGCAGATACTGCCGCCAACATGAATCTTGTCTTCACCACTCGTCTCCTCGGCGGAACGTCTGCCCGCATCGAAAACGATTGTGACCAACAGGAATAGTTGGCGTCACCTCGGGAAAACTAGGTGTTTGCTGCCAAAAGCGGACATTTGCTTGTCTTCACAGGCCACGGCCCACTCGCCACACCTTAGTCGCGCTTCTTGGAAACCCAGGCCCACACCATTTGCGCCTGAATGGGCTCCTGCCCGGACGCATCGGTGATTTTCACGGCCACAGTGACCTCGCCCTTGTCCTGGGTGCGGATCTGCTTGATCTGGGCCTCGGTCAAGTGCGCCTCTGCACGCATGTCGCCTTGCGAGCGCTTGAGGTAATCCACCTTCATGGTTTTGATCAGAGGCAGCTTGTCGTCGGGCACGTTCATCCCCACGCAAAAGCCTGTCGCGGTTTCCGCCAGAAGCGCCATGGCAGCGGCGTGCACGCCCTGAATGTGGTTTTGCACTTTGCGCTGGTTGCGAATGCTGACCACCACGCGCTCGGTATCGATCGCTTCGTAGCGCAAGCCTGCGGTTCCCACCAACGGCACCGCACGCCCCAGCACTTTGCTGATCGCCCAGGTACGCAGCGGAGCGGGCAATTTGTCAAATTGGCGAACAGTGCGAGCCAAGCGATTGGGTGCGGTCATGGGCAAAGTGTCAAAGGCGGTCAAAGAATGATCGACATGGTAACGCGTCCCATTGAGGCCACATCGATCGATGGACCCGATGCGTCAAAGTGCCGCAAATGCAAGAAATACCCAGCGACACGCTCACACTTTCGTTTGTCATCATTTGTACACAGGCGTAGTCTGGCGGTTTGATATTTCCGAATCAGCACAGGAGACCGCAGACGATGGCCACAAAATCCACCACGGCACGCAAAACAACTCGAACCACACGCACGCCCGCCGCGAAAACCCGCAATGCGGCGGTCCGTCGAGCCAGCGCTGGAGACATCAGCCCATCGCACACCCCGGAAGGGGTCGAGCAGTTTGTGGCCACTCAGGCCACCGAGGCCAGTCAGCAGCATCAGGTGGCCGCGCTGAAGGACATCGTGACGCACACTCGCCCCGAAGCGTTGGCGGAAGTGATCACCACGGTGCTGAAAGGAACCTCCCCCGACGATGCGGCGGTGCTGCGCCATGCTCTGCGCGGCTCGCTGGTTGAACCGCCTGTGCGCGTGGATCCGGACGAAGTGCTGGCGCCGAACTGGCGTGATGCTTCGACCTACCCCTACAAAAACCTCATGTCTCGCAAGAGCTATGAGAAGCAGAAATACCGCCTGCAAGTCGAGTTGCTGAAACTGCAGGCCTGGACCAAGGCCACGGGGCAGAAAGTGGTCATCCTGTTTGAAGGCCGGGATGCAGCCGGCAAGGGCGGCGCCATCAAGCGATTCATGGAGCACTTGAATCCACGGGGCGCGCGCGTGGTGGCCCTGGAAAAGCCGTCGGACCACGAGAAGGGCCAGTGGTACTTCCAGCGCTATGTGCAGCATCTGCCCACGGCGGGCGAGATCGTGCTGTTTGACCGCAGCTGGTACAACCGCGCGGGCGTGGAGCGCGTCATGGGGTTCTGTACCGACGCCGAATACAAGGAGTTCATGCGTCAGGCGCCCGAATTCGAGCGCAATCTGGTTCGCTCAGGCGTGCACCTGATCAAGTTCTGGTTCTCGGTGAGCCAGAAGGAACAACGCCGCCGCTTCAAGGAGCGCGAGACCCATCCGCTCAAGCAGTGGAAGCTGTCGCCCATTGACAAGGCCTCGCTGGACAAGTGGGATGACTACACCCGCGCGAAGGAAGCCATGTTCTTCCACACCGACACGGCCGATGCCCCCTGGACCGTGATCAAGAGCGACTGCAAGAAGCGCGCGCGCCTGAATGCCATGCGCTATGTGCTGCACAAATTGCCGTTCACCAACCGCGACATGGATCACATCCCTCAACCCGACCCGCTGCTGGTGGGCCGGGCCAACGTGGTGTACGAGCAGGGCGAGCACCCAGGCATCACGCCAGCCAGCGAATGACCACGTTGATGTCAAGCTGAAAACAAAGAGGCCCCAAGGGGCCTCTTTGTCATTGCGCGCCTGGAAGCCGATCTTGCGCGACGCGGCCATCAACCAGTTCAACGACCCGGTCACATTGCGCGGCCAGGCGTGGATCATGGGTCACGATCAGGAAGGTGGTGCCGGCGTCGCTGTGAATGCGGCGCATCAAGGCAAACACCTCTGCAGACGATTGCGTATCGAGGTTCCCGGTGGGCTCGTCTGCCAGCACGAGTTGAGGCTCGAGCATGAGGGCCCGCGCCATGGCCACGCGCTGCTGCATCCCGCCGGACAGCTCGGCCGGTTTGCGGTGAAGGGCATGGCTCAGCCCGACGGCTTCGAGCAACTGCGTGGCACGCTCGCGCGCCCGATCCGACACCTGCCCCTCCCGGGACAAGGCGGGCAAGCACACATTTTCCAGCGCAGAAAATGCCGGCAAAAGGTGGTGAAACTGAAAGACAAAACCCAGGGTGTCTCGCCGCATCCGGGTCAGGCCATCGTCATCGAGGTCCTGGGTGGACTGTCCGGCCAAGGCGTACTGCCCAGCGGTGCTGCGCTCCAGCAAACCCAGAATGTTGAGCAAGGTGCTCTTGCCCGACCCCGAAGGGCCAATGAGTGCCACAAACTCGCCGGCGTGCAAGGTCAGGTTCAGACCGTGCAGCACCTCGACCTCGTTGGCCTGCCCCACGTTGTAGGACTTGCGCAGTTGCGTCAATTGAACCAGGGGCGTCGCACTCATCTCATGTCTTTCACAAGCGAATGGCTTGGGCCGGGTCCATTTGTGCGGCACGCCGTGCGGGCGCCACGGCAGCCAGCACACCCGCCAACAAGGTCACGCCCACGATCTGCATGGCCATCTCGGGTGCCAGCGAAATGGAGAACAAGGGCAGGCCATCGGATCCCTTCACAAACGTGGTGAAGGCCTTGATCAACGCCACCGCCAACGCCACCCCCAACACGGACCCGAGGGCGGCCACCACCGTGCCTTGCAGGAGGAACACCCGCTGAATCTGTGCACGAGAACTCCCCATGGCACGCAGGATCCCGATCTCGCGCTGCTTCTGCACCACGGACACCACCAACACACTGGCAATGCCCAGCACCACCACCAGCATCACCACCGATCGGATCAACATGGTGCTGACACTTTGGGCGTTCAGGGCTGAAACCAGTTGCGCATTGGCTTCCTGCCAGCTTTCGACCTTGGTGGGCAACTCGCGCGCCAGGGTCTGGGCCAAAGCTTTGGCTTGCCAGACATCGTCGACCCGCAGATCAATTTGCGTGACCCCGCCCGGCAAATTGAGCATGGTCTGCGCCGAACGCAAGGGCACGATCACCACGCGCCGGTTGAGGTCCTTGATCCCCAGATCGACCAAGCCGGTCAAGCGCAGAGATTCGCTGCGGTCGTTCGTCGACACGGTGATGCGATCCCCCACCCGGACGCCCAGATCGTCGGCCAGGGTTTGACCGATGATGGCGTCACCAGGGGACAAGACCAGCTGCCCTGTCACCAGCTTTTGACGCAGGCTGACGATGCGGTCGTACTGCGCCAAGTCGACCCCTGACAAGGCCACGGCACGGGTGGCTTCGCCCCGGCGCGCCAGTGCAGCCCCCGCCACCATGGGCGACACGGCCGAGACCCCTTCACGCTGCGAGAGCAAGGACACCATGCCCTGCCAATTGGTCAAGGTTTGCAGGCGTTGCGCCCGGGCCTGCGTGTCCGTCCAGCGGATTTCCCCCTCAGCCGCCGGGGGCAGCGCTGGCGTGACCTTCTCGTCCTGTGGCGACAGGGTGATGTGCGCCTGGGCCCCCAAGGTCTTGTCCAGGGTGTTGCGCTGCAAGCCGCTGATCAACGCCGAGATGTAGGTGACCACGGCCACACCCGCCGCCACCCCGACGATCATGAGCACGCTTTGGAAGCGGCCTTCCTTCAAAAAGCGAAGCGCCACCTGCCACTCGAATCCAAGAGAAAAGGACTTGAACTGCATGAGGGGCGCCAGCGCTTATCGCGCAAAGGTGGACGACATGCCAGCGGCCCCGTCCTTGGACAGCCCGACGGGTGCGGCGCTCAGCGCTTGAGCCGACAGTCGGCGCGCATGCAGGCGTGTTCCTTCGGCGAGCGTTGGATCCAGCAAGATCACATCGGCGTCCTTCAGTCCCTGCGTGACTTCAACATGGGACAAGCTGCGCAACCCCAACGTCACACTGCGCGCTCGCGCTCGCCCCCCATCCAGCACCATGACCACGCCCTGCTCCCCTTGCGGCCCCAGCACGATGTCTTTCACGGCTCGCAAAGGCACGGCCACCACATCCGACTTCTGGCCGGTCACCACTTCGACCGACAAGGTCATGTCTTCCCGCAAGAAATTGGGGCGAGGCCCGTCGACCACGAAGGTCACCTCCACCGAGCCACTCTGGGCATTGACCGTGGGGGACAAACGATCCACCCTCGCCTGAAAGGCCTGCTGTGGGTAAGCGTCGGCCACCACACGGGCACGTTGGCCGGCGATCAACTGGCCCAGATAGCGCTCATCCACCGGTGCCACCAGTTCTGTGGGACCCGTGACCGACAAGGACAACAAACCTTTTCCAGGTTGAACGATTTGACCGGGCTCGACCATGCGCGTGAGCACTTGCCCGGCGCCGGGCGCTCGGATGACGGCTTGATCCAACCGCGACCGGGCCACGTCCACTGCGGCCTTGGCGGCTTCCAGTTGGGCCACGGCCGCCTGCTGTTCGCTGCCGGTCGCGCCATTGGCCGCAACCTGAGAGCGGGCCACATCACGCTGTGCGCGGGCCACATCCACATTCCGGCGCGCTTCATCCAGTCGGGCCTGACTGTAGAACTGCGAGGCCACCAGGTCTTGCACCCGAGCCAGGTCACGTTCAGCGACCTGCAAATTGGCTTCGGCCTGCGCCAGCGCGGCTTTGGCGCTTGGCCACGACAAGGCTTGCTGCCCCTGCACCCGCGCTTGCGCTTGCTGCAGGTTGCCTTGGGCTTGCAACCAGTTCGCACGCCATTCGTCGGATTCGAGTTGCAGCAGTGGGGCGCCGGCCTGAACCCAGTCCCCCTCTTTGACCAGCACACGCTGCACACGTCCGGTCACGGTGGCCCCCACCTCGACGCGCGCCGGGGTTTTGACGCGCGCCGTGAACTGCAGCGTCCGCGTCAGGGCTTGTCGCGCCACCGGCACCACATCGGCCGCCACGGGGCGCCACTTCGCCCAGGCCACCACCGCGAGACACAGCACCGCCACCACGCCCAAAACGACGCGACGCTGGCGCCACCAAGGCGTCATCAATGCACTCATGGGGCCCGCTCCGGCCAGAAATCAAAGCTCGCGGTCATGTTCAGCACGCAAATGTGTGGGGTGCGATGAACTTACCACGAAGCCTGCAGCCAGGTGCCTGCAGGGCTTTGATCTGTCTCACCAGGGGGCGGTGTCGCCGCGCGCCTGCGCCAGCTGCGCACGCAGGGTGGCGACGGTCTGGAGCAGTCGGGCAATGGTTTCTTCAGGCGACTCGCCGGGCCGTGGGCCGTCCCCACCTTCGGCGGTCGGCTGCGCCGTAGCCGGTACGTCGTCTGGCGGCACATTCGCTTCGGGGGCTTTAGGCCGCGCGCGGGCCTCTCGCACCTGGCGAGCGGCTTGCTGCAATTCTTTTTTGCCACCGGCGACCGCAGCCACCTGCTCGTCCACCGGCAAGGTGGCCACGGCAGCGGCGGCGTTGATGGAAATGGTGCCCGCCTTCACGGCCTCGACCAGTTCGGGGGCAGCCTGCTTCTGAATCTTTTCGATGTGGCTGACCGTGGTGCTGCTCAAGCGGGCGGCGCGCGCCAGTGCCTCGCGGGTTTCCAGCGCTTCCAGTTCTTGCCGAGCCTCCGGGCTGATCTCGGGCGCCGATGCAGCGCTGGCCTCGCCCGCCGCCGCAGCGGCTTCGGCCTGCGCCGCGGCCAAGGCCGCCTGCAGAGCTTCGCGCCGCGACGCCAGGATCTCTTTCTTGCGCAAGGCCAGCACGCCGCGCTGGAAGTCCGACACGCTGCGACGCCCCAGATGCTGCTCGATCATCCACAGATGCACGTCTTCCATGCAGGTGAAGCGCGGGTTCTGAACCGTCTGAAACGGGATGCCGTGCTTTTGGCAGATGCCGTAGCGGTTGTGCCCATCGACCAGAACATCTCCCCACAGGACCAGGGCATCACGGCAGCCCTCGGCCAGGATGCTGCGCTCCAGCGCTTCGTGCTCGTCCGGCGTGAGCGGGTCGATGTAGGCGCGCAGTTCTTCAAGGACGGTGATGGTCATGGGCAAACAATTCAGGGATCACAACAAACGGGGCCGGCATCCTGCCACAAACCCGGCTCAACCCAGGTCAAATCGCGCCCGCAGCGCATCACAAAAATCGGGGCTGCCGCTGATCGACAAGGTATAGGTGTGGCGCGGCACGCCCGGTGCATGCTGTTGCACCACCACCCGGCTGTTGCGCTCGTCAAAATGCAGCACCTCTTCCAGCGTGAACTCTTGCTGCCCCTGCAGGTCATGGTCCCAGGCGAAGCCATCTTCCAAGGGGCCATGGGCTTCGCCAAAATGCTCGAACGCCCAGGCCAGCACCTGCGTCATCTCACCCAACACGGCCTGCACGTGCTCGGACCCCACGCTGGCCATGGCCTCGAAGGTCCCGATGCCGTCGGTGTCTTCGGCGTAGTCAAATTCAAGGTATTGCAGGGTCATGGTGAGGGTCTCACGAGGCTGACAAGGCGGGCACGGTAGCACGACTTTCAGGCAAGATCGAGCACGTCATCGCCACCTCGCTTTGCTACAAGGACCGTTTTCATGAGCGCCTCTGCCACGCCCTTCCAATGGGCTGATCCCTTGCTGCTGGACCACCAACTCCGCGAAGATGAGCGACTGATCCGCGATGCGGCACGCGACTACGCCCAAGGACGACTGGCCCCACGGGTGGTAGAGGCCTTCCGGCACGAGCGCACCGACCCTGTCATTTTTCGGGAAATGGGTGCGCTGGGTTTGCTGGGTGCAACCATTCCGGAGGCCTACGGCGGCGCGGGCCTCAACGCGGTGAGCTATGGCCTCATCGCCCGCGAAATCGAGCGTGTGGACTCGGGCTACCGCTCGATGATGAGCGTGCAGTCGTCGCTGGTCATGGTGCCCATCCATGAATGGGCGACCGAAGGCGCCCGCCGCCGCTACCTGCCCAAACTGGCGTCGGGCGAGTGGATTGGTTGCTTTGGCTTGACCGAGCCCGACCACGGCTCCGACCCCGCCAACCTGCGCACCCGCGCCACCAAGGTGGATGGGGGCTACACCCTGCGGGGCAGCAAGATGTGGATCACCAATGCCCCCATCGCCGATGTGTTTGTGGTGTGGGCGCAGTGCGAAGAGGACGGCCCCAAGGGGAGGCGGGATCAGATCCGGGGCTTTGTGCTCGAAAAGGGCTGGCAGGGCCTGAGCGCGCCGGCCATCCAGGGCAAGGTCGGCCTGCGAGCATCGGTGACCGGTGAGATCGTGATGGACGATGTGTTCGTGCCCGAGGACAACGCATTCCCGACCGTGAGAGGGCTCAAAGGCCCGTTCACCTGCCTGAACAGTGCCCGCTACGGCATTGCCTGGGGGGCCTTGGGGGCGGCCGAGGATTGCTGGTTCCGCGCCCGCCAGTACGTGCTGGACCGCCAGCAGTTCGGACGCCCCCTGGCAGCCAACCAACTGGTGCAGAAAAAACTGGCCGACATGCAAACCGAGATCACGCTGGGCCTGCAAGGCGCGTTGCGACTGGGGCGCATGAAGGAAGAAGGCACCGACTCGGTCGAGATCACGTCCATCATGAAGCGCAACAACTGCGGCAAGGCCCTGGACATTGCCCGCATGGCCCGGGACATGATGGGTGGCAACGGCATCAGCGACACCTTCGGCGTGGCCCGGCACTTGGTGAACCTGGAAGTGGTCAACACCTACGAGGGCACCCACGACATCCACGCGCTCATACTGGGTCGCGCCCAGACCGGCATCCAGGCCTTCTTCTGAACGGCCCTCGCCAGCCGCCATGCAAGCCTTTTACGCCGATCATTTCGTGTTACCCCTGCCTGTGGGGCACCGCTTCCCGATGGCCAAGTACGCCCTGCTGCGCGACGCCCTGGTCCAGCATCTGCCTGCCGTGCAGTTGGCCGAAGCCACCGCCGCCAGCGATGCCAACCTGGCCCGCGTGCACACGGCGCGCTACATCGAGGCCGTCACACAGGGCAGCCTGAGCGCGGCTGAGCAACGCGAGATTGGCTTTCCGTGGAGCCCGGCCATGGCCGAACGCGCCCGGCGCTCCGTCGGAGCCACCTTGCAGGCCGCCGACGCCGTGCTCAACGGGGCTGGCGTGGCGGCCAACCTGGCCGGCGGCACACACCACGCGTATGCCGACAAGGGCAGCGGCTTTTGCGTTTTCAACGACGCTGCCGTGGCAGCGCGGGCCATGCAGGCCCGGCGCCCAGGCCTGAAAGTGGCCATCGTGGACCTGGACGTGCACCAGGGCAATGGCACAGCCAGCATCTTCCAGGGCGATGACTCGGTGTTCACGCTCTCCCTGCATGGCGATAAGAACTTCCCGTTTCGCAAAGAGGCCAGCGACCTTGATGTGCCCCTGGCCGATGGCTGCACCGACAGCGATTACCTGCCCGCCCTGCACCACGCGCTGGAACAACTGGATCAACGCTTTCAGCCGGATGTGGTGATCTACCTGGCCGGCGCCGACCCACACGAGGGCGATCGCCTCGGACGACTCAAGCTCAGCGACGACGGCATGGCCGAGCGGGATCGCGCCGTGCTGGATTGGGCCTGGCAGCGGCGCCTGCCCGTGGTGCTGACCATGGCCGGGGGCTACGGCCACGACATCCACAGCACCGTCCGCGTGCAACTGCACACCTATCGCATCGCCCTGTCTTACTGGCAGCGCTGGCATCCTTCGGCCGACTTGCTCGCCAACGCGTGACAAGTCCTGCGGCAAGGGGTAAGTTCTCGGCATGCCCACCGCAGCCCCCCCACCCGACGATGCCAGCCCGCTCATGGCGCGCAGCCGGGCCATGGTGACTGCGCTGCAGCAGCAATGGGGCGCCCAGTTGATCGAAACCCACATCTCGTGGGTACTCATTCATGGGCAGCACGCCTGGAAAGTCAAAAAGCCCGTCTGCCTGCCCTTCGTGGATGCCCGACTGCTCAGCACCCGCCGCCATCTCTGCGAAGAAGAATGGCGACTGAACCGACGGTTGGCGCCCGCCTTGTACCTGGGCGTGCAGCCCATCACCGGCACCGAGACGAAGCCTGTCGTGAATGGCCCGGGCGCGGCACAGGACTACGCCGTGCACATGCAGGCCTTTGCCGCCGATGCACTGGCCAGCACAGCCTTGAAGCAAGGACGCCTGCAAGCTCGCCACCTGGAAGATTTCGCCCCAACCTTGGCGCGCTTTCACCGTGCCGCACGTGGCCCGTTGCCGGGGCCGCATCTGGGCGCCCCCGCCAACCTGGTCAAGACGGTGGAGGCCGTGGTGGCCCAACTGGCCGCGTTTTACCCCGCCGAGCCGTTGGCGGCCATCACCACCTGGCTGGCCGAGCAGGCGCAAATCTTGCGCCCGCTGTGGCTGCAACGTCAGCGCGACGGGCACGTGGTGGAGGGCCATGGCGACCTGCACCTCGACAACCTCATCCTGCAAGAAGACCAGCTTCAGGCCTTCGACGGGATTGACTTCAATCTGGAGTTGCGCTGGATCGATGCCATGCAGGACATGGCCTTCCTGGCCATGGACCTGATGGCCCACGATCGCACCGACCTGGCCGCCGTGTGGCTCAACGCCTACCTGGACGCCAGCGGGGACCACGCTGGCCTGCCCTTGCTGCGACATGCCATGGTGTACCGGGCCTTGGTGCGCGCACTGGTCGCGCACTTGCGCGGCCCGGATCACGCGGCCGAAGCACAGCCCTATTTGCGTCTGGTGCACCGTCTGATGGCGTCCGGCGATGTGCGACTGCTCATCACGCACGGGCTGTCGGGCTCAGGCAAAAGCCACCTCAGTGGGCAACTGCTGCAGCGCACCTTGTGTGTTCGCCTGCGCTCGGATGTCGAACGCAAGCGATTGTTTGCGCACACCTCGCCCCAATCGCTGTACAGCACGATGGCCTCCGAACAGACCTACCAGCACCTGCGCAGTCTGAGTCAGATGGCCCTGCAAGCAGGCTGGCGCGTGATCGTGGATGGCTGTTTTTTGAAGCGGGCGCAACGCGACGCTTTCCGGGCCTTGGCGCACCAACTGCACGCCCCCTTTGCCATCGTGCATTGCGAGGCCCCGGTCGCCGAACTGGAGCGGCGCTTGATCGCCCGGCAAGCGCAAGGGCAAGACCCCTCGGATGCCGACATCCACGTTCTGGCTCAACAGCGGCACGCGCCACACCAACTGGATGCAGATGAGTGCGATGCCGTGTTAGCGGGTGAGCAAGCGCCCGATGCGATCGTGTCCGCGTGGCTCAAGCGGACGGCTTCTTGATCCAGGGGCGCATCATGCCCTCTTGCGCGGTCGAGGCCACCAGGCGCCCATCCCGCGTGTAGAAATGGCCGCGACACAAGCCTCTCGCCCCACCGGCATTGGGTGAGTCGATGTCGTAAAGCAGCCAGTCGTCCAAGCGGAAATCGCGGTGGAACCACATCGCGTGATCAATGCTGGCCAGGCGAATGTCGCCTCGCAACAGGCTCAGGCCATGCGGTGCAATCGCAGCCAACAGCAAGCCATGGTCCGAGGCATAAGCCAGCAAGGCGCGATGCATCAGTGGGTCATCGGGCAGCGCATCCATGGCTTTGACCCAGATTTGGGTGGCGCCCTCCCTCGGCTTGGGATTCAAGATGTCCACGTCCTGAACACGACGGAACTCCAGCCCCCGAGGGGCCAGCGCTTTCTCTCGCAAAAAGGCGGGCAGCATCGGCAAGATGGCCTGGCGTTGGGCGTACTCGCTGACCAGCCCTTCTGGGCCAGCCACCTGAGCCATGGGGAACTGATGCTCCGGGCCGGTGTCAGCCGTCTGGAAGGAGGCGGTCAACTCGAAGATGATCTTGTCACGCTGACGCGCAGTCACCCGACGCATGCTGAAACTGCCCCCATCGCGCACGCGGTCCACCTCGTACTGAATGGGCATGTGTTCGCCCGGCAGCAGGAAATACGCGTGCAAGGAATGGATGGCACGACCTTCCGGGGCCGTGCGGCTGGCCGCCATCAAGGCTTGACCCAACACCTGGCCACCAAACACGGCGGGCGTTCCGATGTCATCGCTTTGCGCCTGAAAGCGGTCGGGCCCGATCTCCTCCAATTGCATCAAAGCCAGAAGTAGATCAACTTGTTCTGAGGCATTCGGCGGCATCATGGATTGCAACAAACGGAAAAAACTTGACGCGGCAAGTATTACCCGGGACGGCGGCGCTCGTTACATGGATGACAATCGATGCGACGCATATGCACCACAGACATAAACGGACATGAGGGCGATTCTGCGTCGCGCCCTACCGCCCGAGAGAGGCAGGAGGAGACCATGGACATCACACTGGATGCGGTATCCAGCACCTTGTTGATTCCGCTGGCCGCGCGTGCCCAGGGCGGTGCAAGTTTCCCGTGGATGGCCTGTCAGGACCGGCAGGCAGCCGCCACCCTGTCCGAGCTGAACGTGGATGTCAGCATCTACCTGCGTGACCACGCCACCGTGCTCAACATCTTGTGGCGCACGCAGGTGCTGAAGCAGGCGGGCCAGGACTTCTTTGCGCATCACCCCGAGAGCCTGGGCGCCTGTCTGGGGTGTGGCCTGTCCGATCATTTCCAGTGGTTCGATCAAGGTCGCAACCATTGGATGGATGTGGACCTGCCGGCCGTGATGGCCCTGCGCCAACCCTTGATTCCCATGCACTCGCGTCGGCAGACCCAAGGCAGCAGTTGCCTGAAGGAGCCAGGATGGTGGCAGCGACTGGGCCTGCCCAGCGGCCCGCAGGCCAAGCCCGTCTTTCTGCTGTGTGAGGGGGTGTTGATGTACCTGACGCCCGATCAGGTCGCCAACGTGCTGCGGGAATTCGGCGAGCACGCCCCCGCAGGCTCCCGCTTCCTGCTCGACACCATGTCGCATGTCGCCATTGGCATGGCCAAGTACCACCCCAGCGTCAGCCGCACAGGGGCCGAGTTTCGGTGGGGCCTGCGCAGCATGGACGAGTTGACGGCGCCCCATCCACGCCTGCGTCTGCTGTCCTCACGCAGCGTATCGGAGTGCTATGGGCTGACCGGACAAGCCACCGAAGCGCTCTGGCGCCCATGGATCACCACCCCCATGTACGGCATGGTGGAGTTGGGTGTCGACGCTCAGTGACTCCAGACCCAGATGCGGGCCCCGCTCATGTCCAGGCGGTTGATGGACAACTCGCCCACATTGCCGCCGTTGTAGTGGCCACCCACTTGTTGCAGCACCTGATTCACCGAGAAGGTGTAGTCCGACGGGGGGCCCACCACCATCAACTGGGTCACACCACGGCCGTCATACAGTGAGGCCTCCAGCGTGGTCCCCGCTGCTTGCAACCAGGCCGACTGAAAACTCTCGGCAGACAGGTCCAGCGCAAACACCCGTCCGTCAAAAAACCGCATGAGCGCCTGGGTCACCACATCGGTCGACAGGGTGGGCTCCGGCATCACGAAAATGCTCTCACGCCCTTGCACGTCACGCAGTTGCTCGTCACTCAATGGCTGAGATGACACCTTGAAAATGACCACGGCCAACAAGGCCAGCAAACTGACCACGCCCGTGTGTAACCACCACCGCATCCGCATGGCACCCTCCTCTCGTTCTTCTTTCCGTTTAACTATACGAAGTTGCCGCAGTGCGCACAATGACTGACGCGGCCAGTCATGTATCACGCACCATTGCGCAACAGGGAGGACTCTGGATAGGCTTGCCCGCGGCAAAAGCGTAGACTGTTCAGAGCACTTTTGCACCCATTCCCACCAGGAGTTGGACTTGCTCTCCGCGTACATCACTCACGCAGACTGTGCCCGCCACGAGATGGGCGCTCAGCACCCCGAATGTCCAGAACGTCTGGCAGCCATCAATGACATGCTGCTGACCAAAGGGCTGTTGGATTACATGGTGCCCTATGACGCACCATTGGCCACGGAAGAACAGCTTTCTCGCGCCCATTCAGCCCTGTATGTTCAGGAACTGATTGCTTCTGCGCCAAAAGAAGGCTATCACCAGCTGGATCCGGATACCGCCATGAACCCGTTCACCTTGCCTGCCGCACTGCGGGCAGCGGGTGCCGCCGTCATGGCCACCGACCTGGTGATCCAAGGTGAGGCAGCCAGCGCCTTCTGCTGCGTGCGCCCGCCCGGACACCACGCCGAGCGTGCCGCCACCATGGGCTTTTGCTTCTTCAACAATGTGGCGGTGGGCATCCGGCATGCCCTGGATGTGCACGGTCTGCAGCGCGTGGCGCTGATCGACTTTGACGTGCACCATGGCAATGGCAGCGAAGACATCTTCCGGGGCGACGAACGTGTGCTGATGTGCTCCATCTTCGAGAAGGGGCTCTACCCTTTCAATGGCGAAGAGGCCGTGGGGCCCAACATGGTCAACGTCGGTTTGCCCACACGATCGGGCAGCGAGGCCTTCCGTGAAGCCGTCACCACACAGTGGATCCCCGCACTCGATCAATTCCGTCCGGAGTTGATCTACATCTCGGCGGGCTTTGACGCGCACCGCGAAGATGACATGGGCAATTTGGGGCTGGTCGAAGCCGACTACGCCTGGGTCACGCAGCAACTCATGGCGGTGGCCTGGCGGCATTGCAAAGGTCGCGTGGTGTCCTGCCTGGAGGGGGGGTACGTGATGAGCCCGCTGGCTCGCAGTGCAGCCGCCCACGTTCGCGCCCTGATTGGAGCAGATTGAAGCCATGGACAAGCATTACCTCACCCCATTGTTCGATCCGAGGTCGGTCGCCATCTTTGCTGGCTCACCGGATCACCCGGAAAGCCTGACACCCCAAGCCGCGCTGCTGCACCCTGCGCTGCGTGCGCAGCGCTACACGGGCACCTACCGTTTCATCGACATCCGTGAAACCAGTGGCACGCTGGCCGATCTGGCGCAAGCCCGTGCCGATCTGGCCGTGATCGCCCTGCCGCTGGCCGACGTGGGCCCCGCCATCGAGTTGGCCGGCCGCGTGGGCTGCAAGGCCGCCATGGTGCTGTCCAACGGCGTGACGGCAGAGCAAGCCGAAGAGATGAAAAAGGTGGCACGTGAGGCTGGCATTTACCTGCTGGGCCCCAACTGTGCCGGCATCCAGCGGCCGCCCTCGCTGCTCAACGCCAGCATCTCCGGACCGCTGGCCGGCAAGGGCTCGCTGGCCCTGGTGTCGCAATCGGGCGCGCTCACGGCATCCATGCTGGACTGGGCGTCCAACAACGCGGTGGGTTTTTCTTCGGTGGTGTCGATCGGGCCGCACACCGACATGGACATCGCCGACGTGCTGGACTTTCTGGCCGCCGACCGCCAGACGCACAGCATCATCATTTACGTGGAAGGCATTCAGAACGCCCGCCGCTTCATGAGTTCGCTGCGCTCGGCTGCCACCGCCAAGCCGGTGGTGATCCTCAAAGCCGGGCGCAAGCCCGAGGGCAATCAGGCGGCACAGACCCACAGCAGCGCCATCGTCGGCAGCGACGATGTGTTCGACGCGGCCCTGCGTCGCGCCGGTGCTGTGCGCGTGAAATCCTTCGTGCAACTGTTCTCGGCCGCCAAGTGCCTGGCTTCGCGCTACCGCCCCGTGGGCAAGCGCCTGGCCGTCATCACCAACGGCGGTGGGCCGGGTGTGCTGGCCGCCGACTGGGTCAATGAAATTTCGCTGCAGCTGGGTCGGCTGTCGCCCGAACTGGCTGAGGGGCTGAAGCCGCAACTGCCCGAATTGGCGTCACTGACCGATTTGATCGACCTGTCGATTGACGCCACGCCAGAGCATTTCAAGCTGGCCGTGGCCGCAGCCGCCAAGGACAAGCACATTGATGGCGTGCTGGCGATTTTCTCGCCCCGTGCTGGCGTGGACTCGGCCGAGGTGGCCAAGGCGCTGGCCGAGGCCAATCGCAGCCTGGGCAAGCCCTTGCTGACGTGCTGGATGGGCGATGCCTCGGTGAGCGGCGGACGAGCCGTGCTCAAAGAAGCATCCATCCCCACCTTCCGCACCCCTGAAGCCGCCGTGGGCGCGTTTGGCAACATTGCCAACTTCGCGCAGAACCAGTTGCTGCTGCAGCAGACGCCACCGCCCCTGTCTGCACTGGCTCAACCAGACATTGAAGGCGCACGCCTGGTCATCGAAAGCGTGCTGACCGAGCGACGCAAGGTGCTCACCGAGATGGAGTCGAAGACGCTGCTGTCGGCCTTCCACATCCCGGTGACCGAGACCATCCTGGCACGCAACGCCAGCGAGGCCATGATGATCGCCATGCAACTGGGTTTCCCGGTGGCACTGAAGATCGACTCGCCCGACATCAGCCACAAGTCCGATGTGCAGGGCGTGGTGCTCAATCTCATGAACGGCACGGCCGTGCGTGACAACTTCAACGACATGATCGAGCGCGTCAAGCGCCTGCAGCCAGAGGCCCGCATCAACGGCGTCACCGTGCAGAAGATGGCGCGCACACGCCGCGGTCGCGAGATCTACATCGGCATGGTCACCGACGAGCCCTTTGGCCCGGTGATCGTGTTTGGTGCCGGCGGCACCATGATCGAGCTGATCAACGACCGCGCGATGGAGCTGCCGCCGCTCAACCAGTTCCTGGCGCGACGCCTGATCGACCGCTCACGCGTGGCCGAGACACTCGGTGAATGGCGCGGCGCCCATGCCGTGGACATGGAGGCGCTGGAGCAGTTGCTGCTGCGCGTCTCTGAAATGGTGTGCGAGTTGCCGCAACTGCGCGAGATGGACATCAACCCCATCATCGTGGATGAGCATGGGGCCGTGTCGGTGGATGCCCGCATCGTGATCGACAACGCGCCACAAGCCGTCAGCGGTCGCCACAGCAATTACAACCACCTGGCCATCCTGCCCTACCCGGCGCGCTACGAGCAGTTGCTGCCCATGCGCGGGGGTGGAGAGTACACGATTCGCCCGATTCATCCAGACGATGCGCAGATGCTGCAGGCGCTGGTGCAGGGCCTGTCGTCCGAAAGCCGCTATTTCCGCTTTGCGTCGGCCATGAACGAGCTGCCCGCCCCGATGTTGGCCCGCTTCACGCTGATCGACTACGACCGCGAGATGGCCCTGGTGGCCGTGGTGAAAGAACGCCACGCCAACGACGAAGGCGAGATCACGGAAACCGAACGAATCATTGGTGTGTCGCGCTACATCACCAACCCGGACCAGACCAGTTGCGAGTTCTCGCTGCTGGTGGCCGACGATCTGGCCGGCAAGGGCATTGGCTCTCGCCTGATGGAAGCCATCATGGACGTGGCCCGTGAAAAGGGCCTGCATGAAATCATCGGGCTGGTGCTGACCAACAACTCGAGCATGCTCAAGTTGATGCGCAGCCTGGGTTTCTCGGTGAAGGCCTACCCGGATGACCCGGACTTCCGTCTGGTCACCCACATGCTGTAAGCCCTCGCCGATGCGGCCTGCGATGCGGCTTCAGTGCCGCGTCGCGCCGTCGGGCTCCAAGTCCAGCAGCAGGCTGGCGTTTTCCAGCACGCGCCACAAATGCGCCGGCATCTGCAAGATGCGCTCGGGCGTACGGGCCTGACGCACCCACGCACCAATGTCACGGTGCTGGTCCGCGGTCAGGAGTTGCAGGTCTAGCATCTCGTCGAGCAACAGCATACGGCCTCCTGTGGCAGGGAGAACGACTTCACTATCGCATAGCTGGGGGCAGCGTGGTGTGACATCAAGCCCACGAAGACGGGCTGGATGATGCGTTCGTGTCGTCGCGCAAGCTTTGCACCAGCAAGCTTCGGGCCTGATGCGCCTCGGGGATCGGCAGCACCGGCCAGACGTGCACCATGCCGGGCGCCACCGACAGGTGCAAAGGCACCTGCGCGTCGCGCAAACGACCGGCCAGCGTCAAGGCATCGTGCGAGAGGATGTCTCGCGCCCCCACGAGCAAGGTCACGGGCGGCAGGCCCCGCAGGTCGGCCTGCAAGGGGCTGACATAGGGGTGGGCCATGCCCCACTCGCCGGCATACAGCCGTCCGGCTTCCCGTGCGCCCGCCAGCGCCAGCATGGGGTCGATCCGGGCCGTCTGTTCGGCCTGTGGGTGCGGCACCCGCACATCCACCCATGGGCAAATCAGTGCCAGCGAGGCAGGCAAGGGCAGGCCTTGGTCGCGCAGGGCCAGGGTCAGCGCCAAGACCAGGCCACCGCCCGCCGAATCCCCCATGAACGCCAAGGGCTGCGTGGGCCGGTGTGCCTGCCACGCGGCGCAGAGCGACATCGCCCATGCGATCACATGAGGGGCCGGGTGCTCGGGGGCCAGCGGGTAGAAAGGCACCACAAAGGTCCGCCCGGTTTGGGCCACCAGGTCGGCAATGAGGTCCCAGTGGTAGCGGTTGATGGGGCGCACGTAGGCCCCGCCATGCCAGTACAGCACGGGCGCGGCCGATGAGGGCGCCGCATCGCGCGGGGACACGGTGTACACGTCATGCCCCTGATGCGAATCCAGTTGAATCGACAACCGGGTCTGCAGGGCCGCAGAGGGACGGTGCGGGCCTTCGGCGCGCACGTCTGCAATGCCGCGCATCAAGCCTTCCACCGAGGCGTAGATGCGCTTGCGCCGAATCAGCTTCAGCACGGCAACCAGAAGATGACTGCGCAGGCTGGGCAATTCGGCGCCTCCGATCGTCAGATCAGTTGGGCTTGGCGGCGAACAAGGAGGCCGCGCGCGTCTTGATCTCTTCGAGTTCGTTGGCGCTCACCGAGTACTGGCCGGTGGTGCGGTTCACGTCGATGCGGAATTCGACGTCTTTGCCACGGTTGCTCAGGATGCCGCTGGTGAACTCGTAATCCGAGCGACGGGCCGGCAGGTCCTCGGTGGCCACGTTGTAGTCTTCGTATTCGACTTTCGAGATGTCGCCACTGGCCATGTCCAGCAGGCCCGTGGACTGGATCTCGTCCTCGCTGAGTTCGTCGATGATGGTGATGGGCACTTTCAGGTCCACGGCAAACGCTTTCTGCTCAGATTTGAGCCGGTAAGAGGGACTCGCACGCGAGTCCGAATCAAGTTCAAGGGGGCGGATTCTGGCACGAGCCGATCAAGGTCCTGCGACAGGCTTGGGTGTCAGGCGCCACAAAGAGGTGACTTCTGCGGCACGTGCAGCATGCAAGGGATCTTGTGGATCGTACGCCTTCCCGTGGCGAGGTCGGATGTCCAGGCGACCCGCCACCTGCAGCCCGGCCTGGTCGATCCACTGCAGCAGGTCCTCGCGACTGCGCAAGCCCAGATGTTCGGCCAGATCCGACAGGATCAGCCAACCCTCGCCGCCCGCGCTGAGGTGCGATGCCAGCCCGGCCAGGAAGCCTTTGAGCATCTGGCTGTCGGGGTCGTACACCGCCTGCTCAACCGATGAGTTGGGCCGCGCGGGCACCCATGGCGGATTGCAGACGATCAGGGGCACCTGCCCCGGCGGGAACAGGTCGGTTTGCTGCAGGGTGACCTGCGCGGTCAGCCCCAATCGCGACAGGTTGTCGTGCGCGCAAGCCAAGGCGCGCGGCGCCATGTCGGTGGCGACCACATGCTGCACCCCACGTTGGGCCAGGATGGCCGCGAGCACGCCGGTGCCGGTACCGATGTCGTAGGCGCGACTGTTTGGCGCCAAAGCCGCTGGCAGCGGGGCCTGTTTCATCAGGTCGAGGTACTCGCCCCGCACGGGCGAAAACACACCGTAATGCGGATGAATCGCGGCGCCCAGCGCGGGCACCGGTACGCCTTTTTTGCGCCACTCGTGCGCACCGATGAGACCTTGCAACTCACGCAGGGCGATGACGTAGTCTTCCTGGGCCTCGCCATAGGCTTCCTGACAGGCCAGGGCGACATCCGGCGCACGACGCAAAGGAATCAGGTGCCCCGCGGACACCGGGATCAACAACATGCCCAGCGTGCGTGCACGCTCGGCCTGCCGCTTGCGGTGCAGGTGAAATGCCTGCGCAGGCCCGGTGGGGGCCTCACGCGATGACGTGCGTCGCCCCGCGGCTGCGCGCTTGTCCATGCGGCGGGCCAAGGCCTGCAGCAATTGCCGTCCATTGTGAAAATCGCCCTGCCACAGCAAAGCCGTGCCTTCACAGGCCAGGCGGTAGGCGGTGTCGGCAGGCGTCTGGTCATCGACCTGCATGACGCGCCGGGGCGCAGGCACCCCTGACTCACTGCGCCAACGGGCCGAACAAGTCTGGCCGTGGTGATCGGTCCAGTGGAGGGTGGGGAATGCGCTCATCAGACGCGCATGTTAGCGCCCTCCACCCCTGGGGCGATCAGATCATCCGGATCTGGACCTGCTCGTGCAGGCGCGCGACATCCCCCGGATCACACAGGGCCGTGCCACTCGACAGCAACGCCGCTGCGCTGGTGGCCATGGCATAGCGGAAGGCCTCGGCCACAGGGTGCCCTTGCGACAGGGCCCACACCAGCCCGCCCACGAAACTGTCGCCCGCACCGATGGTGCTGGCCACCTTCACGGTCAAGGCTGGTGCGCGCAGGGCGTAGTCGGCGGTGATCAGCATGGCCCCCTCTTCACCCAAGGACACGGCCACGATCTGGGCTTGACCGGCGTCGATCACGGCCCGCGCTGCGGCCACTTGCGCCGCCTCATCTGGCAAGGGCGCACCCGTCAACTCCGAGAGCTCCCGCAGGCTGGGCTTGACCAGGTACACCCCTTGGGCCAGCGTTTGCGCCAGCGCCGCGCCGTTGGAATCCAGCACCAGACACCCGCCCACGCGCCGGACATGGTGGGCCACCTGGGCATAAAAATCCGCCGGCACGCCCGGAGGCAACCCGCCACTGAGCACCACCCAACTTCCGGCCGTCACACGGGCGGTGACGGCATCCAGGCACTGCTGCCATTCGGCTTCGCTCAAGGTCGGGCCGGGCAACACGAAACGGAAATCCTGCCCGGACGAGGTCTCGTGCGCAGAAAAACTCTCGCGGGTGTCGCCTGCAATGGGCACCACCTCGGCCGCCACGCCCTCTTCGGCCAGCAAACGGCTCAAGGTCTGACCGATGGCGCCGCCGGCGGGATACACCGCTCGCACATCCGCACCAAGACGGTGCAAGACACGAGCCACATTGATCCCGCCTCCCCCTGGATGCCACTGCGCCTCCCCACAACGCAGCTTGTGCACGGGCCGCACACGGTCAATCGACGTGGAGATGTCCAGCGCCGGGTTCATGGTCAAGGTCAGGATCTGGCTCATACAAACTCAAAACGTGAGGATGAGCACATCCTAAGACGAATGGCGGCCCGGTCTTCACGCGCCACGATTGCATGCATTCTGCAATCTTCGGTACTAGGCCACACTCCGTCCTCTTTTCCGTGAATGAACGCCATCAAGCGGGCGCGGCTCTTGCTCGATAGAGCCGCATGAACCACCGGGCTCCCGCCATGAACATCGACAACTTTCTCCCCTACATGCGCGACGTGGTGCGCTGCGAAAGCTCCCTGAGAGAGCTTAATTTGATGTGGCGCGCCATCGAGGCGATGGCTGAGATGAACTGCGGCGACGATGCCAGCGGCCTGCTGCCCATGATTGCTGCCACCCGCCAGGGTTTTGAGAGTCTGGAAAAAGACCTCGTGGTCAGTCTGGTGCGCCAGCGCGTCGACAACGTGATGGCGGAAGTCGGCACCCAAGCGCGCGATGTGATCGACATCGTGGTGCGCAACCTTTACGAACGCACGGCGGATGTGGGCTTCCTCGCCACCGACCACGAGCTGTGCGAATACGCCGCCGGCCTGCGCACCGACCGCGCCGCCGCCGTGGACCGCCTGCGTGCTTACCGCGACAAGTACACCGTTTACGACGAAATCATCCTGCTGGACCCCAAGGGGGCCGTGCTGGCACACATCGACCCGCAGTCGCCCATCGAAGGCAGCCATGATCCGCTGATCCGGGCCACGATGGACAGCGAAGGCTACGTCGAGACCTTCCGCCCCAGCGACCTGCGCCCCGGCGGGCAACCGGCCCTGATCTACTCACACCGCATGCTGCACCCCCACACGGGCTCGGTGGTGGGCGTGCTGTGCCTGGTCTTCGGCTTCAACACCGAAATGGAAGGCATCTTCGCTGCCCGACACCGCGAAGAAGGCCGCTGCAACATCCTGCTGCTCGACGAACACAACCGCGTGCTGGCCAGCGCGGACGAGGGCTGGGTGCCGCGCGGCACCAAAATGCCGGTGAACCGCTCGGGTCAGGCCGACCTGTGCATCCATGCGGGCCGCAAGTACCTGACCCAGACCTTTGCCGCCAAGGGCTACCAAGGCTACCCGGGCCCCAAAGGCTGGCAGGGTCAGGTTATGGTGCCCCTGGAGGTGGCCTTTGACCGGGAAGGCCCTGGCATCCTGGCGCAACTCGACGAAGTCATTGCCGAAGGCCTGTTGTCACACGCCGCCACGTTCTGCCCCCCACTGTTCGAAATCATCCAGACGGCCGAAACCGTGCGTCGGGTGGTGTGGAACGGCGAAGTCATGGCGGCCGGCGATCAACGCGACCTGCGCGCCCTGAAGTCGGTGCTCGGGCAGATCAGCGACAACGGCGCGCGCAGCAATGCGGTGTTTGCCCAATCCATCCGCGACCTGTACGACGCCGCATTGGCCTCCAACCTGGAGTCGGCTGACTTCACAGCACGACTGATGGTTGACCTGCTCGATCGCAACCTGTACGAGCGCGCCAACGACTGCCGCTGGTGGGCCATGACCCCCACGCTGCAGCAAGCCCTGTCCGCGCCCTCGCTGAGCACTGCCGACGCCCAGCACATCCAGCAGATCCTGGCCTACATCAACGGGCTTTACACCGTGTACACCCAGTTGGTGGTCTACGACCGCTACGGACAGATCGTGGCAGCCTCCAAGCCCACCGATGCGGAAGGCGTGTCCGTCCTGGGCCAGCGCATCGACGATGCGGCGCTGGCCAGCACCTTGGCGCTGAGAGACCAGCAGGACTACCACGTGAGCGCCTTCGAGCCCTGCGCCCTGTATGGGGATCGCCCCACTTACGTGTACCACGCAGCCATCCGTGACCCACATGACCAGCAAGTGGTGGGCGGCATCGGCATCGTGTTCGACGCGGAGATCGAATTCAAGGCCATGCTGAAAGACGGTCTGCCGCAGCAAGCGGCCTCTCAGGCGGTCTACCTGGATCGCAATGGCGCGGTGCTGTCCAGCACCGATGCGACGCTGCCGATTGGCTCGCGCTTCGCCCTGCCCCCCGACTTGCTCAAGCTGGAAAAGGGCCAAAGCCTGGCCCGCGTCGTGATCCGCGACGATCAATACGTCGTCATGGCCGCCTGCGTCTCCAACGGGTACCGCGAATACAAGGTCACCGACGGCTATCACAACGACGTCCTGGCCGTCTGCTACTGGCCGCTCGGCGAGGTCCGCACCGCCCAGCTGACACCCGCGCGGCGCCGCGAAGCCGCCCAGCTGGAGCGCAAGATGCTGTCGCACTGCGACCAGTACGCCACTTTCTTTGTGGATGACAGTCTGTTTGCCTTGCCCGCAGCCGCCGTGGTCGAGGCCCTGCCCGCCACCGAACTCAAGCGTCTGACGCTGGAGGGCTCGCAACACCGCATCGGCATGCTGGCCCGTCAGCGCGAAGGCCGAATCGTCAAATACCTGTGGGTGTTCGACCTGTTCACCCTGATGGGCCTGCCCCGCTGCGAGGACCGTGGCGCCCAAGTCATCGTGCTGCGGCAAGGCGACATGGAGGTGGGGCTGCTGGTCGGCGACCTGCACGCCGTGCCCGCCTTTGAGAACAACCAACTCTCGTCCGCCCCTGCCATGGGGGCGGCACAAGGCCTGGTCAGCCACCTCATCCGCGCCAATGCCGGCAAATTGCTCATCCAGTTGCTCGACCCCGTGGCCCTGGCGGCCCGATTGAAGCTCGAAACGCAAATCATGGACCGCTGAAATCGGCGCTCCGGACATCCCCCTGTGCAAACCGTCCGTCAGGGGGCGTCCGGAGCCGGTGGCATCCGGCAAAATGGCGGGATGACCGAAGCGTTCCCCTCCGACACGCCGCGCCTGGACACCAGCCACACCGCGCCTGTCGAGCCGCCCGACAACCCCAGCTTCGACAGCTACTTCCGCGACCCCGAATTTGCCCCCCTGCAAGCGCTGGCCTGGGCATTGACCCGTCGCGCCGAGCTGCTCGAAGCCTTGCGGGGTCTTTTCCATGGCCCGGCGGCCATGGTGCAGTTGCGCCTGTGGTGCTTCATGGAGCTGGCCTGCCAGCCACAAGCCCGCCTGTCGCGTGAAGACATCCACCAGCTGTTCCACGCCGTCTGGCCCGACGCACTCGAGACCGTGCTCAAGCGCCTGCGCGACCTCAACCTGCTGAGCTGGGACGCCTCGGCCCTCGACTACCAGCTCACCGCCCTGGCCCAGCAGGTGCACAGCCTGCTGACGCCACTGACCGCACCGCCCCCGTCCGACGACGCCGAAGACGACCTGGCCCCGCTGCTGGCGCAAGTGGCCGGTGCCCAGCAACTGGGACTGGTCAACGCCAACCAGTTGCGGCACCTGCACGCCTCGCTGGCGCGCCTGCACGACGAATTTGCCGAAGCCATTGCCAGCGGTTCCGAAGCCCGCCTGCGTGCTGCGCAACCGCGCTTTGACCGGGCGCTGCAACTGGTCGACCGCGCCGGTCAGGCCCTGACGGCGCTGATCCGCGCCGAGCACGAAGACCCCCGACTGGAGCGCGAAGCCCGCGCCATCGGTCAGGAGCAAGCCCGCCTGCTGGCCATGGCCAGCCAGTTCACGCGCGCCCTGCAGCAAGCTGACCGCCAGCGCGTCACACTGGGCTCCACGGGCCTGACCACGTCTGATGTGCGGTCCTGGCTGCAAGCCCACCCGGCGCTCTATGAGCTGCTGGGCGATGCCCTGTCGGTGCCCGTGCGCCCGGTTTTCGTCAGCCAGCACGACCTGATCGACGTCACCGAAGGCGAATTCGAGCGCGACCGGCCCGATCCCGAGCGCAGCGTCGGCCTGCCACCGCCCAGTGAAGCGGCAGCCGGCCAACTCGACACCCTGAGCCTGCCCGGCGAACTCTCGGCGCTGATCGACCTGTTGGGCAACTGGTCCCAGCATCTCGCCGAACTGCCGCCCCAAACCGATCCCACCGATGAAGCGGCCCCGCCCCCGGGCAGCCGCCCCTTGCACGAAGCCATCCTGGGGGGACGTTTTGCCCAAGCCGCGTACCGCCTGCAACTCATGCCCTTGCTGGGCGATGCGCAGGCGCAAACGCTCAAAGGCACCACGGGCGACCTCGCCCGCGCACCTTGGCAATGGCAACTCACCCCTCGCCACGTATCGACCACCGACGAGGCTGTGGCCCTGATCAGCGAAGGCCTGATCAGTCCCCGCCCTGTTGAAGACACCGCTTCCGACGCATGAGCTCACACATGGATGACGCGGCCCTGCTGGCCGCCGAACTCTTGGCACGCCGCTGGCTGCCCCGCCAGCACCCCAAGGTCAAACGCGCCCTGATCGACGCCGACCTCTGGGCCGCCACCCAGGACCGTCTGGCCCAGGTGGGACTGCGCCTGATCGACAACCTCTACGCTGACCACGTCAGCGTCGCCCTGCTGCGGCCGGCCGAAACCGCCGTGTTCGGCGAGTCGGGCCTCAACAGCCACAACAACATCGACCTGCCACGCGACGCCGTGTCCTTACTGGTCGTGCTGTGGTCGCTCATCGTGCTGCCCAAGCGCGAGCGCCAGCAAGCCCGTGCGGCCAGCGCCCACGGGGACACGCAAAACGACATGTTCGGCAAAGACAAGCCGCTGCCCACGGCCGCCAGCGTCAGCCCCCTGGTGTCGTACCGCGCCTTGCTGGCCGACTTTGGCGTGCAACTGGGCAAAAAGACCCGCATGGACGCCAACCTCAAGCGCCTCGAAAACCACGGTTTCATCGTGCGCAAGGGCGAAGACATTGCCGAAGGCCCGCTGCTGGACCTGCTGCTGGACTACGACGCGCTGTCGCAGCGCATCCTGCAAGGCGCCCTGGGTGACGTGCTGGCCCAGGCCAAACAACTGGCCGGCAACCTGCCCCTGGCCCTGACCCAGCCCCCGCTGGAAGAACTGCCGGACGACGACGAACTGGCCGAAGACGCCGCGCTGCTGGCCAGCGACGCCGAGCCCCCAGCCCCTGATGCCCCCCACGAGGCCTGATCCCGATGTTTCACCTGCAAAGCCTCGAACTACTGCACTGGGACTACTGCCAGCGCCTGACCCTGCCACTGGACGGGTCCATCATCACCGTGGCCGGGCCCAACGGCTCTGGCAAGACCACCCTGCTCGATGCCATGCGCACCCTGCTGGGCCTGGACTGCTCAGGCGGCCGCAACTACAAGACCTACGCCCGCCACGCCAACGCCGACAGCGCCTGGCTGCGCGCCACCGTCGACAACCGTCCCCGCAACCGCCAGTCCTCCAACCGGCCCTTTGCCCGCTGCCTGCTGTACAGCGACGTGGTCACCCTGGCCTGCCGCATCGACCGCAACGGCGGCGACTGGACACGCCGCTACCTCATGGTGGAAGGCGATGTCAGCATCGAACAACTGATCGAGCGGGGCGACCGCGAGTGGCTCGGCATCGACAACTGGCGCAAGCGTCTGGAAGGTGCCGGCCTGTCGCGCGCCATCGCCAAGGTGCTGGCCCTGGAACAAGGTCAGACCGACCGCCTGTGCGAATACAGCCCGAAGGAATTGCTGCGCCTGGTCTTCGACGTGTTCGGCGACCAGGATGTGCTCGACCGTTACGACGAAGCCCGCACCCACCAAAAGCAACTGCTGCAGGAAGTGGAAGGCGCCGAGCGCGAACTCTCCCACGGCAAGGCCCAGCGCGCCGAACTCGAATCGCGCGTCAACCTTTATCGCCAGTACGAACTCAAGTGTCAGGAGCGTGAAACCCTGGCCACCGAAGTCGTGCCGGTGCTGGCCAGCCACGAAACGCGCAAGTCCCTCGCGAACAAACTGCGCGAACTGCATCGTCAACGTCTGCAGTCCGCCGACGACCGTCGCCAGCACAGCCAGGTCAAGTCCGACCTGCTGCAACGCCTGCAAGACCAGACTGAGGCCGCCGCACGGGTCGAAGACCTCGAAGCCCAGGTCCGCACCGCACGACGACTGCAAGAAGAAGCCCGCGACGCCGAACGCCCGGTCGAAGCCCTGGTCAAGCGTGCCGACGAACTGCAAGGCCTGGCCGTGGTCGAAGGCGACGGCGAGAAGCTCACGCTGCGCATTGCCGAACTGAGCGAACACAAACAGAAGCTGTCCACACAATGGCAGCGCCTGAAAGACCAGCGCGACGACGCCCAGCGTGCCTACGACGCACTCAAGGGCCAGCGCCAGGCGCCCCCCCCACCCGAGGTGCAGCGCTTCCGCCGTGTGCTCGACGAAGCGGGCATTGCCCACCACCTGATCGCCGACATCATCGAGATCACCGATGAGAAATGGCGTGCGGCAGCCGAAGGCGTGCTGCGCGGCAGCCGCTGGGTCGTGGTGCTGGCCAAGTCCGGGCAAGAAGCGCAAGCCATGGCCCTGGCGGAGAAAGAGCGTTTCCGTCACTACATCGTGGCCGACGCCGAAGACGCCCCCACCAAGCCCGATACCGACAGCCTGCTGGCGGTGCTGAACTTCTCGGCCCCTGCCCCGCACTGGCTCTTGCGTCAGTTGGGCAACATCCGACGTGTCGCCAGTACCGACGCCGGCGTCAAGGTGGGGTGCGAATGGATCACCCCCGAGGCCTACCACCGCGACAACCGGGGCGGCCGTTCGGTTTGGGTCGACCCCAGCCAGCATCAGTTTGGCGCCACCGCCATCGCGACACGACGCCAGTCCATCGAAGGCCGTCTGGCGCAGCTCGACGAAGAGATGACCCGACTGGTGCGCGATCAGGCTTTCTTCGATCGTCAGTTGCAAGACGCCCGCCAAGCCGCCAAGGGCTTCACCGCCGCAGCCGAACTGGCCGAGCGCGAAGCCGAATTTGGCGAAGCCCGTCGCCAGCTGCCCGTGCTCAAGCAAGCACGCGTGGATGCCGGCGAACGCTGGCAACAGGCCGAGACCCAACTCAAGCGCGCCCTGGTCGAGCAGACCAACGCGCAACATGCGTACAAGCAGGCGCAGGAACGACTGGCTCACCTCGAGAGCCGAAGCGCCCAGCACGAGCGCGAATGGCAGATCCGCTTCGACGACATCATGGCGCAGGCCCTCATGTCGCGCGAAGTGAAACTGCAATTGCCACGACGCTGGCGTGAGCCCACCCGCATCGCCGAGATGCAAGGCAAGTACGGCAACGTCACGCAGGCCCGCCTGCGGGCCGAAGCGGTCGAGCGCGAACTGACCGAAGGCAAGTGGGAAACCGACCCCACCGTGATCGAGCAGCTCACGCTGATGAATGCCAACGTGCTGCGTCAGGAAGACGAGCTCAACCAGCGCAAGGCCGCCAACGTGGCCGCAGCCATCGCCGTGGACAACGCCCGCGCTCGCTACACCGACGTGCTCAAGGTCACCGTGCGGCGCTACCGCAAGAACATCACCGAGCTGGGGCACCTGGCGGGCGTCGAAGTCAACGCCGAGCTGCCGCACCTGGAAGGCGACGACACCGTGCTGCGTCAGGCCGAGCTGAAGGTTCACTTCAACTTCGATGGCAAGGGCAGCATCGGCCTCAACGATGGCGAGGCCTCAGGCGGTCAGCAGGTGATCAAGTCCCTGATCCTGCTGGTGGGCCTGATGAAGGACGACGAAACCCCGGGCGGCTTCGTCTTCATCGACGAACCCTTCGCCCACCTGGACGTGCGCAACATCCAGTTGGTGGGCCACTTCCTGCGCTCCACGCGGGCGCAGTACGTGCTGACCACCCCGATCACGCACAACGTCGAGGTGTTTGAGCCCGCCGACGTCACCCTGGTCACGGCCAAAAAGCCCAAGGGCGCACGCTGGGCGCCCCCGATTGGCGTGCTGCAGCGTCGCCCGCCCGCCGACGTCATCTGACACCCCAACTCAGGGGCCGGCGCGCCCCTGTGACGGCGCCTTGGCGGGCATCAGGCTCATGGCCCTCTCGGCCATCGCCGTGATGGTCAAACTGGGATTGACGCCCAAGTTGGCAGGCACCGCCGAGCCATCGACGACATACAGCCCGGGGTAGCCGAACACCTCATGGCGGGCATCGATCACGCCACGGTCCGGGCCATCGGCCACCACCGCGCCACCGAGGATGTGGGCCGTCACGGCTTTGTTGCCCACGCTTTCCAGCAAGGGACAAATGGCCTCGCCCCCACTGACCTGCGCCAGATGCTGGGCCGCCTGCAGCGCCTGCGGAATGAAGGCCAGTGAATGCGGTGTCCCGGCGTCCCGCTGGGTGGTGAGCCGCGTGCGCCACGGCATCAGCGGATGCCGCTTGCGCACCAGCGCCAGTTGCGTGTCCACGTTCTGCATGACCGTCAACATCACGGCCCGTGCCGGCCAGTCTGTCGCCGCCCAGTTTCGCCACACCCGCCCGGGCGGCCGAACCATCGCGAGCAAGGTTTTCCAGCGACGTGCGCGCGGCGTGTCTGCCGCCACCAGCGGACCACAGGTCCATCGCATGTACGCAAAGCTCGACGGGAATCGGTTTTGCGTGATGTGGGTGCGCGCATCCGGGTAGAAATGGGTGGTGATGGCGGCACCATCCTGATTGGCGATCTGGCCTTTGGGCAACAGCACGCCCACGATGGACTCACTGTTGGTGCGCACCCGCTGACCCAGCGCACGCGGCAGCGAGGGCAAGGTCCGCGTCACATCCCGACAATGCGACAGCAGCGACACGGTCCCCACCACGCCCGCAGACACGATCACCTTGCTGGCGACATGGTCCGCGCGCCCCGCGGGCCCCTGCACCACCACCCGGTATCGCCCATCGGCCTGCGGCACGATGTCGGTCACCCGGGTGTCGGACACGATGCGCGCGCCCTGCTGCTCGGCCAGATGCAGATAGTTCAGATCCAGGCTGTTTTTGGCACCATGCTGGCAGGCCGACAGGCATTCACCGCAGTGTCGACACCCGGCCCGCCGGGGCCCCTCACCGCCAAAAAACGGATCGACACCCTCGCCGTGCTGCCCGAAATAAATCGCCTGCGACGCGATACCGCCAAAGCTGCCATCGGCTTGCATGGCTTGCGCCGTGTCGCGCAACAAGGCGTCCTGAAGCCCGCGCGCCGGATTGGGCGCGCCACCGAGCATCCGCTCGGCCGTGTCGTAGTGGGTGCGCAAGGCCTGATGCCAGTCCCGCTCGGTGCGCGGCCAATCGGGTGACGCAAACGTGGCCTCCGACGGACGCAACAACACGCCGGCAAACACCTGACTGCCCCCACCCACGGCCACCCCGCCCACCACGGCCACATCCGGGAAAATCCATTGGCGAAAGTAGCCCCGCAAGCCCAGCGCCGGCTCCCAGATCAGGCGCCGCACGCTGCGCCCCCCCGCCACCACATCGTCACGCTGCAAGCGGCGGCCCTGCTCCAGCACCACCACCGAATAGCCCTTTTCGGCCATCCGCAAGGCACTGACCGCCCCACCAAAGCCCGAGCCGATCACCACGCAATCCACGTCGTGCATCTCACCCTCGCTGGACCGGCGTCAACAAAAACGGAAACCGCAAATGCCGCAGACCGGGTAAGGCGACATGCATCATGCCCAGCCAGCAGCCGTCGCTCAGGGGACGCAACTCATCGACCGCCCAACGCCAAGGCACCCCGGCATCGTGGGGATATTGCAAACGCACGGCCATGCGCCCATCCAACGGTGAGGGCGCCAAGGCCGCCTGCATGGGCAGAGACTCTCGCAACGGACCGCTGGCCGCGGCGCGAACCAGATTGACCGTGCGACCACGGTCAAACCGCTTGCCACACCCCCCCGCCAGTGCCGTCAGGCGCAGGGACGGCCCGGCACTCCAGCGCAGCCAGGCCGGCCCCACAAACTCCGCCAGAAAATCGACCTGCTGAGGAATGGCCTGCGGCGCCGTCAACGCCGCAAACACCGTCAGATACTGCCACCACCCGAGTCTCCGTACGCTCGCGGCGGCCGGCGGGAATATCATCGCTGTCATGCTGGCTCCACAGGATTGCGCTGTGCCAGCCAGTGTAGGAAGCGCCCGCGCCGGGGCCATCGGATCAAGCCCCGAATGGATAACCCTCGTCAGCATGTCGCCGCAAAGACGGATTGCGTCGCGGCCCCTCAGCGCCTGCACATGCACGTCACCGCATCTGCGGCAAGCCGTCCACCAAAGCAAAACAGGCCCCGAAGGGCCTGTTTTCATTCAGCGAAACGCACCAATCAGGCTGCGAAGCGCTGTTCCAGCTTGGCCTTGGTAGCAGGCATTTCAGCTGGCAGGTTGTACGACAGCTGGGTGAACAGCTCGTCGTGCAACTTCAGTTCTTGCTGCCAAGCGGCCTTGTCGATGCCGATGACGGACTGGAACTGTTCCTTGGTGAAATTCAGACCATTCCAGTTGATGTCTTCGTACGTGGGACTGATGCCGAATGCGTTTTCCACGCCATTGGCCTTGCCTTGCAGGCGACCCAGCATCCACTCCAGAACGCGCATGTTTTCGCTGTAGCCAGGCCACACGAACTTGCCGTCAGCGCCCTTGCGGAACCAGTTCACGCAGTAGATCTTGGGCAGCGTGTGACCAGCGGCTTGCAGCTTGGCGCCCAGGTTCAGCCAGTGCTGGAAGTAGTCGCTCATGTTGTAGCCCATGAACGGCAGCATGGCGAACGGATCGCGACGCACCACACCTTGCTGACCGAAAGCGGCAGCGGTGGTTTCAGAACCCATGGTGGCAGCCATGTAGACGCCTTCGGTCCAGTCACGGGCTTCGGTCACCAGCGGCACGGTGGTCGAACGACGGCCACCGAAGATGAAAGCGTCGATCGGCACGCCAGCGGGGTTGTCCCACTCGCTGTCCAGCGCAGGGTTGTTGGTGGCAGCCACGGTGAAGCGGGCGTTGGGGTGCGCAGCCTTGGTGCCCTTTTCCTTGGCGATGGCAGGGGTCCAGTCGTTGCCTTGCCAGTCGATCAGGTGAGCCGGGGCCTCGTCGGTCATCGACTCCCACCACACGTCGCCGTCGTCGGTCAGGGCCACGTTCGTGAAGATCACGTCACGGTCCAGCGACTTCATGCAGTTGAAGTTGGTCAGGGTGTTGGTGCCAGGGGCCACGCCGAAGTAACCAGCTTCAGGATTGATGGCGTACAGCTTGCCGTCGGCAGCAGGCTTGATCCAGGCGATGTCGTCACCGATGGTGGTGACCTTCCAGCCGTTGTAGCCTTCTGGTGGGATCAGCATGGAGAAGTTGGTCTTGCCGCAAGCCGATGGGAAAGCGGCAGCCACGTGGTACTTCTTGCCTTCGGGGTTGGTGACGCCCAGCAGCAGCATGTGCTCAGCCAGCCAGCCTTGGTCACGGCCCATCGTCGAAGCAATACGCAGAGCGAAGCACTTCTTGCCCAACAGCGCGTTGCCGCCGTAGCCCGAACCGTACGACCAGATTTCACGGGTCGTGGGGTAGTGGACGATGTACTTGGTGTCGGGGTTGCAAGGCCACGCCACATCTTGTTGACCTTCGGCCAGCGGCGCGCCCACGGTGTGCACGCAAGGCACGAATTCACCGTCCGCACCCAGCACGTCGATCACGCCCTTGCCCATGCGGGTCATGAGCTTCATGTTGACAGCCACGTAGGCGCTATCAGACAGTTCCACGCCGATGTGGGCGATGTTGGAACCCAGAGGGCCCATCGAGAACGGCACCACGTACATGGTGCGGCCCTTCATGGCGCCCTTGAACAGGGCGTTTTCGCCGGTTTGCAGCTTGGCGCGCATTTCAGCAGGCTCACACCAGTTGTTGGTGGGGCCGGCGTCTTCCTTGCGCTCGGAGCAGATGAAGGTGCGGTCTTCCACGCGGGCCACGTCGGACGGGTGGGTCCAGGCCAGGTAGGAGTTGGGGCGCTTTTCAGAATTCAGCTTCTTGAACGAGCCGGCAGCCACCAGTTGGGCGCACAGGCGGTCGTACTCTTCGGTGGTGCCATCGCACCAGACGATGTCCTTGGGCTGTGTCAGAGCGGCGATTTCGGCCACCCAGGCAATCAGCTTCTGGTTCTTGACGTATGCAGGTGCATTCACCTGAACAGCAGCAGTCATGACAAACTCCAAAAAATAAAAAACAGGGTCTCGGCAACGCTGCTGACATGCTTTTCTTGATCAGAATCAAGCACTTGCAACGTTATCGACACCCCGCCCAGCACGATCAACACGGGCACGCATGGCGCCTACGGTTGCTGAGTTGGTAACCGCGTATTCTAAAACATCTGGAGCGTTTTGGGGCCCCCCTGCTGGATGGGGGGATGCCCTGCCCCTCTGTGCGGGGTGAGAACTCGATCACACCGCGTTCTGATTTTTGTATGCTGGACACCTGTGGTGCCCTGCTCACCTCGCTCTCGCTTTTGTCATCGCATGTCTGAAATGGATCGCCGAACTGTCATTCAATGGGCCTCGACTTCGCTGGCTTTGGGCTCGACGTCACTCTGGGCGAATCCTCGGGTTGCGCCCCGCGCAGAAAGTCCCTTGGTGGGCACCGACCCCATCCTGATCAGCACTGGCCTGACCTCGCAGTGGCAGACGGCCATGCGGCAGGACTTGGGCTGGTCGGCGCGATGGCAAGCCATGGAAACGCGCGTGCTGCTGGACCAGCTTGAACAAGGCCATGTGGACGCAGGACTGTTCCTGCACCACCCACGCGCCGATGAACTCGACAAGCAGGGCCTCATTCACAGCCGCCAGACCATTGCTCGCACCGACGTCCTGATCGTGGGACCGGAAGACGATGTGGCAGGCATCCGCGGCGAGACCGACCCCGGCCGCGCCTTGCGTCAAATCATGGCGGCCAGTGCAGCGGGCGCCGCGCAATGGCGCCCCACGGAGCCCGGCTCCGCCCTGAGCGCCCTGGCCGACCGCTGGACGCAAGGTCAGATCGCCAAGCTGCCGTCGGTGACGAGCACACCGGGTCGCGCTCGACCACCCGCCTATCGACTGATCACACAAGCCCAATGGCAAAAACTGCCACCCAAGGGAGAAAAGCTGAAAGTCTGGATGCAAGGGGGCCCCTCGATGCAGTTGGCCGTTCAGGTGGCGTGCTCGTTTCGCGTGCGGCACCCTGGCGCCAAGCTGTTGGTCAGCTGGCTGCAATGGCCCTTGGCCCAAGGCGTCATGAAGCGCGCGGGCGCCGGCTGGCAGCCAGCTGCCACGCCCAAGGGCTGAACCGGTGCCCCCAAGCAGCCTGGATGCCTTGATGCTCAGCGGGCAGGTGGCCTTGTGGTCCCTGCTGGTCTCCGGTCCTTTGGCGGTGGTCGCTGCGGGTTGGATGAGTCAGCGCCGCTGGGCCGACCACCCTTTGCTCGACAGCCTGATCTTGCTCCCCGTCGGTCTGCCACCCGTCGTCGTCGGATTTCTGCTGTGGTCGGCGCTCTCGGCCCACAGCGCGGGGGGCGAGTTGCTCCACGAATGGACAGGCTGGACGCTGCGCCTCATTCCAGATGGCGCCGTGCTGGTCGCCAGCGTCATGGTCACGCCCATGATGATCCGCATGCTACGCCCAGCCTTTGAGGCGCAATGCCCCGAACTGCTGGCTGCGGTGCGCACCTTGGGTGCCTCGCCCTGGCAAGCCTGGTGGTCTGCCTGGTGGCGCCCCCGATGGCCAGCCGTGGCCTCGGCCTGGGCGCTCGGCTTTGCCGCAGCCTGGGGCGAGTCTGGGGCCACCATCATGTTGGCCACGCTGCTGCCCGACGCCACACACGCTGCCACGGTGCCCTTGACGCTGTGGCGCGAATCGCCCTCGAACGCCTGGCCTCTGGCGACCTGCGCTGTCGCGGTCGCCATGGTGGCCGTTGGCGTGAGTGAATGGGCTCGCAGGCAGTGGCGCACCCAGCCCACGCGAGCACATCGACCATGACGGCACGCCCCCTGCCCCGCAGCCTCAGTGTGGAGTTGCGCCTGCAACTCACCGGGCTGGACGTGCGCACCCAGTTTCGCGTTCTGCCGGGTCGCACCTGTGCCTTGGTCGGACACGAGGCCGCCGGCCTGAGCGAGGTACTTCGGGCCGCAGCGGGCCTGATCCCGGCACGCGGTGGGCGCATCGCCTTGGGCAACGAGGTCATATACGACTCAGCCGCCAAGGTGAACTGGCCGGCCCACAAGCGCCACCTGGCGTGGCTCAGTGCACAGTCCCCCCTGCTGCCGCACCTGTCGGTCAAAGGCAATCTGACATACCGCCACCGAGACACCTCGCGCACGCCCCGCACCGACGTCCATGACCTCGCTCGCTGGCTGGACATTGCGCACATGTTGGACCACAGCCCCACGCAACTCACCCACGCACAGCGTTTTCGCGTGGCACTGGGGCGCGCCTTGCTGTCCGCCCCTCATGCTTTGCTGCTGGATGATCCCCTCGCCGCACTGCCCGCAGCCGAGCGCGCACCGCTGTTGAGCATGCTGGCAGAGGTCCCGCGTCGATGCCAACTCCCGACCGTGCTGGTCAGCACGCGCATGGACGAGGTCATCGCCATGGCGGATGACATGGTGATCATTCACGAGGGCCGTACTGCCAGTGCAGGCGCCGTGCCGCAGATTCTGTCCGATGTGTCGTTCGGCACGTTCCTGGACGGCGAGCAGGCCGGCAGCGTGCTGGAGGGCGAGGTCAAACGGCACGACATCGACTGGCTGCTCAGCGAGATCGATGTCTGCGGGCAACGCGTCACCGTCCCGGCCACCTTGTTTCCGCTGGGCAGCAAGGTGCGCCTGAAATTGCGTGCGCGTGACCTGAGCTTGCACAAAGAGATGCCCGCGGACACCAGCAGCAGCAATCACCTCAGGGGCATCGTGACACAGGTGATGCTGGCGGGCGAACACGGCAGCTATGGCGCCGTGGTGGTGGCGCTGGACCATGCGCTGGACTTCAGCGGCGATTCACCACGTCCACCCGTCCACCTGTGGGCCATGCTGACCCGCAAGGCCATTCAGCAAATGGGCTGGGCCCCGGGGCACCCCTGCGTGGTCGGCTTCAAGGCCATGGCCACACAGGTCACGGGATGGCACTGACTGGCGCATACTGTCGCCCTGTCGACTGCTGCCTGATTTGCCCGCCATGCCCAGCCTGCTTCCGCGCCAACTGCTGTCCGTGAACACAGCCGTCGCCACCCCGATCGAGATTGACGGCCGCAAAATCCTCACGGGCATTCGCAAACGTGCCGTCAGCACGCTCGATGCGCCCCATGCCGTGGACGTTCGCCCACTGGGTTTGGCCGGCGATGAACAGGCCGACCTCAGCGTGCACGGCGGCTTGAACAAGGCCTTGTATGCCTACCCGCACGAGCACTATGCCTTCTGGCAGACGGTGCGTGCGCAGGCTAAGGTCCAGGCTTGGGACGAACCCATGCCCCACGGCATGATGGGCGAGAACCTGACCTTGACCGGCCTGCTCGAGGCAGATGCCTTTGTCGGCGATCAGTTGCGCTTTGCCAATTGCGTGCTGGCCATCAGCGAACCTCGCAAGCCCTGCTTCAAGTTCGACGCCATCATGGGCTTCAAGCAAGCCACGAAGATGATGGCGCAATCCGGCTACTGCGGCTTCTACCTGTCCGTCATTCAGGATGGCGCGATTCACGCCGGCGAAAGCTACGAGATCATCCCCGGTCGTCGGGAAGTGAGCATCGCCGAACTGTTCCGCGCCAAGATGAACCGCCGCCACACCGACTGAACAGTGTCACAGCGGCATCCCGCTCAGTCTTCGTCGTCCCAGCGTTTCACGCTGAGCTTGAGCTGATCCAGCCATTTGCGCACCTCGGCGCTCGACGCCAACGTATGGGTTTGCCACTCCGGGCGCTGGCTGGGCCGCTTGGCCTGCTTGAGCACCATCGCAGGCTGACCCGATGCAGACACGCCGGGCGTCAGGTTCATCTCCACCACGGGCAGCTGCCGCAAGTGGAACGTGGTCACGGCCCCATTGACCTTCTCCGTCAACAGCTTGATGTCCCGCACATTGCGGCGCAAGGTCACCAAAGCCTCGTCGGCTTTGAACGGGGGCAAGGCAAAAAAGTCAGACAAGTCATCGGCCATGATCACCCTTTCGGCGCGTTGGTCACCCCAGCCGCCACATGCCCCGACGGCACATGCGGCGCCGCATTCTCGACGTGCCCCGCCTGATCGTCAAAGAAGAAGTCGGGTTCGAACTCGCGCAGAAACTCCCCCTTGGGCAGCCCACCCAAGAACAGCGCCTCGTGCACATCAATGCCCCAGTTCATCAGGGTGCGGATGGCGCGCTCGTGCGCCGGCGCCCCCCGTGCCGTCACCAGCGCAGTTCGCAAGCGCATGCCGCCGGTGGTGCCTTGCGCCTCGGCTTGCTGCAACACATGCAGGGCTTCGAGCAAGGGCTTGAACGGGCCGTCCGGCAAGGGCTGGCGAGCCAGGGCCACTTCGTGCGCCTGAAAGGCCTCCAGGCCACCTTGCTGGTAGACCTGCTCGGCCTCATCGGAAAACAGCACCGCGTCGCCGTCGAACGCAATGCGCACCTCGTTCGGATGGCCCTCGGCTGCTCGCGCCGCATGGGGCAAGACCCGCGCGGCTGGCACCCCGACCGCCAGCGCCGAACGCACATCGGCGTCATTGGCTGACAAGAACAAGTGCGCCTGCAAGGGACGCAGATAACGCCAGGGACTTTCACCGCGGGTGAACACACCACGCTCGATCGGCAAGCCATAGTGATGGGCTGAACGGAACACCCGCATGCCCGACACCGGGTCATTGCGAGACAGGATCACCACCTCGACCCGCGACTGCTCGGGCGTGTTGAAGGCCAGCAGCTTGCGCACCAGAGAAAACGCGACACCCGGCTTGGCGGGCTCATCGAGCTTTTGCTGCTGCAAGGCCATGTAGGCGCGGTCATCGCTGCCTTCAAAGAGGTGGTTTTCCTCTTCAAAGTCAAACAGCGCACGCGAGGAAATGGCCACCACCAGGCGACCGTTGAGACTGGCTGGCATGGCTCACTTCACCCAGGTGTTCATCTGCATGATCGGCATCATCACCGACATCACGATCAGCATCACGATCAGGCCCATGGCCACGATCAACAGGGGCTCCAGCACCGTGGCGATGGCCAGCGCCTTGCGCTGCACCTCTGCGCCCAGCTGGTTGGCCGCACGCTGCAGCATCACGGGCAACTGCCCCGTCTGTTCGCCCAAGCGCGCGAACATGGCAAGCAGGCCCGGAAACCGCTTCTTGGCGGCCAAGGCCGAAGCCAGCGGCGCGCCTTCTCGCACCTGAACCAGGCAGTCCATGGCGTCGGCGCGCATGGCACGGTTGGACAAGGTTTCGGCCGCCGCTTGCAGGGCTTTCAGAATGGGCACACCCGATCCGGCCAGCATGGCCAGGGTGCCGGCAAAGCGCGCGGCGTTGTAGCCCCGCGCCAGCCGCCCGATGATGGGCAGCCCCAACCAGGCCGCATCGAATCGCTCGCGAAACCCCTCATCACGGCGCGCCACCATGAGGCCAACGCCCCCGCCGATCAGCGCCAGCGCCAGCAACCAGCCCCAGTTGCGCATGAAGGCACTCAGCCCCAGCATGAACTGCGTCAGCATGGGCAAGGCCCGCTTGCTGCTGGAGAACACCTGCGCCACCTGCGGCACCACAAACACCAGCAAGGCCACCACGATCACCACCGCAAACACCGACACGATGGCCGGGTACAGGGTGGCACCGATGAGCTTGCTGCGAAGGGCCTGCTGCTCTTCCAGATCGGTGGCCAGCTTTTCCAGCACCTGCCCCAACTGACCGCTTTGCTCGCCAGCGGCCACCACGCCACGGTAAACATCGTCGAACTCGCGGGGCGAGCCCGACAAGGCTTGGGCAAAGGGGGCGCCAGCGTTCACCTCGGCACGCAAGTGAGCCACCAGCTCACGCTGACGTGGGTCTTCGGCCTCGTCCGCCAAGGCCGTCAAGGCGCGCTCCAGAGGCAGGCCCGCCACGACCAGACCCGACAGTTGTCGGGTCCAGATGGCCAAGGCGGTCGGGTTGAACACCCGGCGCGCAAACAGCTGGGTGGCCCCTTGCGCCGCACCCTCGGCGGCCATGGCCACCACGTCCACCTTCAAGGGCACCAGTTGCTGCGCGCGCAATTGCGTGCGCGCCGCCTTGGGGTTGTCGGCTTCCACCAGCCCGTTGACGGTCTTGCCCGACGCGTCGAGGGCTTCAAAACGGAAGGCTGGCATGTTGAAAACCTCGCCTTGCTTATTCGCGCGTCACGCGCAAAACCTCTTCCAGCGAGGTCACACCTTCGGCCACCAGACGGTCACCGTCGTCACGCATGGTCTTCATGCCCGCGGCCTGCGCCACTTCGGCCAGGCGGGCCTCGGCGGCACGGCTGTGGATGAGCTCACGGATCTCGTCGTCGGCCACCATCAGCTCATAGACACCGGTTCGACCCTTGTAGCCGCTCATGCCGCATTCGCTGCAACCCACCGGATGCCACTTGCCGTGACCATCCTGCCGTTTGCAATGCGGGCACAGCTTGCGCACCAGCCGCTGTCCCAGCACGCCCAGCAAAGACGACGACAAGAGGAAGGGCTCGATGCCCATGTCGGTCAACCGGGTGACGGCACTGGGCGCATCGTTGGTGTGCAAGGTGGCCAAGACCAAGTGACCGGTCAGCGAGGCCTGCACCGCAATCTGCGCGGTTTCGAAGTCGCGGATTTCACCAATCATGATGACGTCCGGGTCTTGGCGCAGGATGGCGCGCAAGGCCTTGGCAAAGGTCAGGTCGATCTTTGCATTCACCTGAGTCTGACCGATCCCAGGCAACTCGTATTCGACCGGGTCTTCGACCGTCAGCACATTGGTAGTGGCGGCATCCACCGTGCTCAAGCCGGCGTACAAGGTGGTGGTCTTGCCAGAGCCCGTGGGACCGGTGACCAGCACGATGCCGTGCGGCTGACGCAGCAGGCGCTTGAAGCGGTCCAGCGTGTCGCCACTCATGCCCAAGGATTCGAGGGTGAACTTGCTGGTGTCGCCCTTGTCCAGAATCCGCAGCACCGCGCGCTCGCCATGGGCCGACGGCAAGGTCGACACCCGCACATCCACCGCACGGCCACCGATGCGCAAGCTGATGCGCCCGTCTTGCGGCAAGCGCTTCTCGGAGATGTCGAGCTCGGCCATGATCTTCAGGCGCGAGATGAGCGCCGCATGCAGCGCCTTGTTGGGCTGCACCACTTCACGCAGCGTGCCATCAACGCGGAAACGCACCGCTGACGAGCGCTCATAGGGCTCGATGTGAATGTCCGACGCGCCGTCTTTGGCCGCCTGGGTCAGCAACGCATTGAGCATCCGGATGATGGGGGCGTCGTTGCTGGACTCCAGCAGGTCTTCCACCGCGGGCAGGTCCTGCATCATGCGCGACAGGTCGACGGCGCTTTCCACCTCGCCGACCACGGCCGCCGCACTGCCTTCGCCGCCGGCATAGGCCGCCGCGATGCGCTGCGACAAGGCGTCAGGCGCCTCGTGCTCGATCACGTCGACCGCGTGGACACGCATCACCTCCGACAAGGCAGAAGGCGACACCGTGAGACTCGCCCACAGCGTGCTGCGCGGCCCGTCACATTCCAGCAAAACGCCCTGGGCCTTCGCAAAGGCATAAGGCAAGGGGTAGCGAACGGCCATGACGCGCGCTCCCGCTTACTGGCCGGCCGGTGCCGACGGGGTCGGCATCAGCTTGGGCGCATAACGCGAGTCCCCGGGCATGACCACCGTGGGCGTGGGCCCGTTGGGCTCGTCCAGGGGCTGACGCACCGAGGGCATGCTCAGCTGGTTGCTGAGCTTGAGCGGATCCAGCATCGGCACCTCGTTGATGCCCAGCACCGGGTGCTCTGCCGGCTTGCTGTCCGCCTGGCGCTGACGCATCAGGTCGTAACGGTCCATCGTCAAGGCGTTGGCCGCTTCCTGCGTGCGCATCACGATCGGACGCAAGAACACCATCAGGTTGGTCTTCTTGCGGCTGCGCTCCTGGCTCTTGAACAGGTTGCCCACCACCGGGATGTCGCCCAGCAAGGGCACCTTCGAGGCCTCATCGCTGTACTCGTCCTTCATCAGACCGCCCAGGACCAGCACCTGCCCGTCGTCCACCACCACGGTGCTCTCGATCGAGCTCTTGGAGGTGGTGGGGCCACTGGTGGTGGAGGTGGACGACACGCGCGCATCTTCCTGGAAGATGGTCATGCGCACGGTGCCGCCCTCGCCCACTTGCGGCCGCACACGCAGCGTCAAACCCACGTCTTTGCGTTCGATGGTCTGGAAAGGGTTCACCGTTCCGGACGAGGTCGTGCCAGCGTTGGTGTAGCTGCCCGTCACGAAGGGCACGTTCTCACCCACCACGATCTTGGCCTCTTCGTTGTCCAGGGTCACCAGATTCGGTGTGGACAGAATGTTGCCGCCGGCTTCGGTCTGCAGGAAGTTGGCCAAAGCGCCCAGGCTGTACGTGCCGTCACTCAAACGACGCGCCAAGGCCACCGTCAAGCCACCCACCGAGGGAATGCCGCCGCTCTTGGCCGTGGCGATGGCGCTGGTCAGCGACGAAATGTCCGTGGTGCCCAAGTTGGTCCCCACGCCCACGATCTTGTTGCTGCCCGCAGCCCCCGCCCACTGGACACCCAACTGCGCGGCCTTCTCGGCATCGACCTTCACGATCATCGCCTCGATGTAAATCTGCGCACGACGACCATCCAGCTGGTCGATCACGGCGCGCAACTGGCGATACATCGAATCGGTCGCCGTGATGACGAGCGAATTGGTGGCCGGATCAGCCTGAATGAAGCCGCCGGTCGAGGGCTGCGCCGAAGCCGCCACAGGCGAAGCGCTCTGCGACGACGCGGTACCGGACTGCGTGGACGTGGCCGCAGCCGTGCTCGCTCCGGTGCCCGCATTCAACGGCGAAGAAGCCCCCGTCCCACTGGCACCCGATGCACTGCCACTGGTCGAGCCATTGGCACTCGGGAAGGCTGCGCGCAACACCTGCGCCAACTTCACCGCGTCGGCGTTCTTCAAATACACCACGTGGATGCCGCTGCCGCCCAGCCCCGAGGTCCCGGGACGGTCCAGTCGCTGAATCAGCGTGCGAACCAATGCCATGCGTGCCGCGTTCGGCGCCCGCACCAGCAAGGTGTTGGTCCGGGCATCGGCCATCACCAGCGTGCTGGGGCTGCCCCCTGCCGCACCACCGGGGGCTGCCGCACTGCCGCTGCCATCGGCCATCTTCTGCACCACCGGCGCCAGATCGGAGGCAATCGCGTACTGCAGCGGAATCGCTTCCATGTCCGTGGCCACCGGCACATCCAGCGCCGCAATCATTTGCGCGATGCGTTTGAGGTTGTCCGCGTAGTCGGTGATCACCAGCGTGTTGGTGGCGGCATTCGCATTGATCGTGTTGTTCGGGCTGATCAGCGGACGCAGCACCGTCACCAGGTTATTGGCGGTTTCGTACTGCACGCGGAAAATCTGCGTGATGACCTGATCACCCGAGCGCTTCACCGCCCCGACATCCACCGTACCGGTCTGCAGCTTGGCCTCGGCCTCGGGCACCACCTTCAGCAGCCCCGACACTTCCACCACCGTGAACCCCTGTCCGCGCAGGGCCGCCAGGAAATTCAGGTAGGCCTCTCGCGGCGTCAGCGGCTGATCGCTGTACAGCGTGATGTTGCCCTTGACTCGCGGATCGACCAGGATCTGACGTTCCACGATCGCCGCCATCGCACGCGCCACACCCTCAATCTCCGCATTCACGAAGTTGAGCGTGACCGTCGGCCCCTCCTTGCGAACGGCCGACTTGGTCGCCGCCATGGCCAGCCCGGCAGGCAACAGCCCTCCAGGACCGAAGGTCAAGGCCAGCGCCATCACCAGCGCCGTGGCACGGGGGCGAGTCAGCAGAAGTTGGTGCTTCATGACTTATCCGATCGAAATGACAGAACGGTCGCCTTCGCGGCGCCCGATGATGTTCAACAAATTGTCCAAGGCACCGCGCTCCGCCTCGCTCGCACGGGCCTCGCCACGAAACTGCACGCCTCGCGGTCCAATCTGGCCCTCGCCAGACAGTTGCAGCGCCCCCTCCAGGGTGCGCATGGACATCTGCACGGGTCCTTGCGGACGCCCCTGCAGCAAGAGTCTGTAAGACCCGATTTCGTTCAACGTGGTCACACGTGACGCCACATGATCCAACCAGATCTCAACCTGACCCGAAACCTGCAGTTGTCCCTTGGCCCACGCCACAGACAACTGGTTCGATGAGACCCGCAATGCGCCGCTGAGTTGCAAGGTGTTCCAGGGTGTCCCCAAGCCTCCCAGCCATGCCGCCGGCCAATGCCCCAGTTCGCCAGACGCCTGCACGGCCGATCGCGGATCTGGGCGCGTCCCCACCGTCACATCCACACGGCCCCACGATGGCTTGATGTGAATCGCAACGGGCTCGGGCGTGCAACAGTCCTGCTGCAGCACCAGACTCACCCCTCGCTCGCGCCAGCCCAACTGCCAATGCAGTCGCCCGGGCAACACACGCGCGTCTCGGCTCCCAGGGCCGCCGCTCAGCACCGCCACGGCGCTGCCTTGCCACACCGTGCCATCGGCCTCGGCCAACAACAAGCGTTGGGACGTCACGCTGTTGACCGCATTCGCCAGCCAACTGGCCGGCGCACACATCACCAACCCCGCCACAGCCCCGAGCCCAGCGCCCAGCCAGCCCCAACGGCGCCCCGCACGACGCATGCTCTCCCACCGCTCGGACTCGAACGTCGAATCCAAAGCCCGCGTGGTGGCGGCAGCCGCACCCTGCAGCCAACGAGGGCGGCGAGCGAAAAGGGACGGCAGTCCAGCCATGCGTGACTTCGCGGGCAAGGTCACTGCTCCCCCTGGCCAGACAAGGCCAGTGTGATGGTGCCGTTGTACACCCCGACTGCGCTTTGCTGCAAGGCGGCCTCGACGGGACGGGCGCGCGCCCCAGAGCGGACCTCATCCAACCACGACGCCAAAGCCTTGCCCGACACACCCGTCAAGTTGACCGTGGCGCGATCACCCTGCGTCATCAGCCGAGCGCCATCGCCCAAACGCTCGGTGGCCGCCTTCAATGCGGCCTCAGCTTGCACCGGTGGCACGGGGGGGCGTTGCTTCAGCACCCGCGCCTCTTCGGCCTCGCGACGCATCTGATCCAACTGAGCATCCAGCTCACGCAACTGGGCCGGCGTCTGCGCCAGCGACTTGACCGCCGGGCGCACGCCCACCATCACCACCAGCGTGAGCAGTGCCAAAGCCGCCGCCACGCTCAACAACTGCCGCTCCCGAGGCGCCATGGCCGACCAAGTCGACTGCCACTGGGCACGGAGCGCTTCGAGTTGCACAAACTGTTTAGCCATCTGCTTTCCTGTCGAACTCAAGGATGCACAGCCCGACGCACCGTGACCAGCGCATCACTCTCGCTGCTCACCGCCAATCCTTGCGCAGACAAGCGTGTCCGCAACTGCGCCATCTCATCGGCGCGCCACCCGGCGGGCAAGGCCACGGTCAGGCTGCTGCCGTCGTACTGCAACTGCGCCGTGGGCTTTTCTGGTGGCCACGCACTAGCCAGTGCAGCCATCAGCGCCTCCAAATCATTGCCCCCCGGCTGCCCAGCCTGCGCACGCAGCGTCTCGGTGGCGCGCTGCATTTGTGCTGGTGCATCAACCACCACCTGAACCTGTGGATGCGCCTCTTTGAGGACCTGAACCATCTGCGCACGACGCGCCTTGATCTGCGACTTTTGCTGCCAGGCCCACAGATTCAGTCCGACCAGTTGAACCAGCGCCAAGGCCACCAGGCCCACCCGCACCGGGCGCCACTGCGGCCCGAGGAACTGACGCCAGCGGTCTGACAAAACCTGCAGTCCTTTGCTACGAGGCGTCAACTCAAACTGCAAGAGGTTCCACAGCGAACGTCCCGCCGCCAACATGAAAGCCTGCGGCGTCTGCACCATGACGGCTCGGCCCAGCCAACGCTCGGACTGTGATGCCACAGGTGGCGTCGCGTAAAAGCGGGCTTGCACAGGCAAGGGATCCGGCAACAATTGGCGGGACAAACTCCCCGTCAAGGGCCACGTCGACACCCCATCGGGCGACGACCATGTCAGCAACACTTGTGCGCTCGGATCCCCCGCAGCCGGGCCGCCCTCTCCGGGCTCGTGAAAATAGGCCGCAGGCGGATCATCTGGTGCCACACCGGGCACCACCCGATCGATCCGCACACGCGCTTTCTCCAGCGCCATCAGCTGTGCCGTGAGCCAGGTGTGATCGCAAGTCGCGACCCAGGCCATCTGCCCCACCTTGGCTTCCGGCGCCACCGCGAAATGCAGGTTGTCCGGATCATCCAGCAACGACTCCTCGAGCAAGCCGGCCAACGCCGCACGCAAGCGCGCCTGAGGCGCCTTCGGCAAGGTCAAACGATGCCAGCTGACATCGATGGGGGACATGACCGCAATCACGCTGTCAGCACGTGGCAGCATGGCTGGCGTTGCCCGCCCCTGCCTGACGGCATTGATGCCGTCGTCGGTCAGCACGAAGCTGTACTCTGCAGCACCAAATGACGACGCACCGACGTCCGCAGCCTCCGCATCGCCGCTCAAACGCGCGCGTGCAGGCAGTTGAATGATGAGAATGCTCATGCCCGGACGTTCAGATGTTCAATGTTCCTTGGAACGCACCGGTTGGCGCGCCCGACGATTGTAGAAGTGCCTTCGCCGCGTCCCTTTAAGGATTCATACCTGCTTGGCACCTCACACACCCCGATCATGGGGGCGCAGTCATACCGGATGATGACTCCAAACCCGAAAACCGCGACTGCTGTCGCACCAGCACGTCAGCCCCGACACGCTGGAGCAACTGACGCTGCTCGATCACGTTGTCATCCATCCGCAGACGACCACTCACTTCAAAGAAGTCAGACGTGACGGCCAGACGATCCACATTCCATCGCCCCGCACCGAGGATGGTCGTGATCGCGTCCGCCGTTTTGAACGGATTGCGCTGCCGCTCCTGCACGATGCGCGATGCACGCGCCAAATCCAGCCCATCCACCGCCGCAGCAATCACCTCTTTGCTGGCCGTGTTCACATTCACACGAGAGGCGTCGGGCAACAGGGTGATGAACGGACGCAGCCGCTCCACGGTGCCGGCGTCCAGCCCCAGCCAGGTGAGCTCACTCACGCTCCGGGGCAAGAGCGGCGCCTTGTTCCGGCCCTCGTCCCCGCCCAGCTTGTCCAGCGCAGTGGCGTCACCCGACTTCGTGGCCAGCAAGGCCTGACGCAAGGAGTTGGCCACACCGTCCGCCAGCGCGGGCGACAAACCGGCCGCTTCGCACAAGCGTCGAAACACCGCCAACTCTTCCGGCACCACATCCCCCTGATCATTGACCAAGTTGTGCAGGTTGTACCGCGCGGACGCATCCTCCACCTTGCCTGACAAGAAGGCCTCAGGGGCATCATCTTGCTCACCGGCCCGCGCATTGTTGGCCGCATCTGCGGCCAAGAACGTGGACAAGCGGGCTTCCGCCAACGGAATGGCCCAGGGCTCACCCAAGTGATCTGGCCCGCCGTTTCGCTGGTCTTCCCGCAAAATCATGCGCGCCCAATCTTGCGCACCACTCAGCACCCACCCCGCCTGAGACCGCACCCGCTCGGCCGCCTCGACCTGAACGGCGCGCCACTGCTGCCAGACCATGGACGCGGACAGCGTGGCCACCAGCGTCACAATCACCATGGCCATCAACAAGGCGGCGCCACGCTCATCACGCACGCGCCGAGGTGTCAGCGTCGATCGAAGATGCATGTTTCCCGTCATGACGTCCCTCAGTTCTGGCCCGGCTGAGGCGCCAGCATCAGATCCCGCGTCAAGAGACCCGAAAACCCGCTGCCCTCACTCAAACTGACTTGCACGCGAACCGCCGTGGGCAACTGCTCACGCGCCGCCACCGCGCCCGAGGGGGCACCGCTCTTGACCACGTCGCCGCTGGACTGACAGTTGGTGACGGCGCCGCCCCGAAAGCAGTACACCTGCCATTGCAGCACCCCACGCAACGCCACCAGGGTGCCGGGCTCTCGCCCTTGCAACTGCCCCGCCGTGCGCCAATGATTCTGCAAGACGCCCACCTGCGTGGTGTCCGCGCTGGCCCACCGCTGCAGCCGCCCGTCTCGCACCGACCAGACCACCACACGAACCCCTGCCCCGGTGCGGCGCGTCATCAACAGATTCGCGCCATCAAACTGAAGCCCCTTGACGATCTGCGTATCGGTGACCTGCGCCAGATCCGTCTCCAGTTGCGTCATCACCGCCTGCAGTCGCAGGGTTCGCTTCAAGTTGTCATCCGAAATCTCACGTGCCCGCGTGATCGCATCCATGCCCTTCCAGGCGGATGCCGCCAGTACAGACAAGATCAAGATGGACACCAACACCTCGATCAGCGTGAAGCCCAAGGCGTGCCGAAAAGGGGTGAGGGGACGACGCACGGTGTTCACGGGCATCGCCTCAGAACCGCGGCAAAACCGTCGACAACTTGACGATCGGCGCGCCCTGCTCGTCCAGCACTTGCGCATCCACACGACGGAAATTCGGATTGGGCGTGGCACGAACCATCATCTTCCCTGGCAGTCGGCGGCCAAGCTGTGAACATTGAAAATCGCTGTCTCCCTCCGGCGGAAAGGTCTTCGCCAGCTTCAGCCCGGTCAATTGGTTTTCAGCGCACCACTGGCCCAGCGTCAAATCGGTCATGCGCTGCGCGTTGATGCTCAAGCCGCCGGCCGCCTTGATCCCGGCAGACAAGGCCATGGCCACAATGGCCAGGGCCACCAGCACCTCAATCAAGGTCATGCCGGGATCCCCTTCAAGGCGACGTTGCATTGGTGCCCCCATCCTCTCCGGGCAAGCTGTCCTCGGTGACTTGACCATTCAGCACTTCGAAGGGTCCGAGCCCTTTGGTCCCCACGATGATCTGCTTGTCATCCAGACGAAGCAGCACACTCTGCGCCCCAATCACGGGCTCGGGCCCCAGCACAATGCTGCGCGCACCGACGACTTCGGCGCGCACTTCGGGCTCCAGCCATTTCAACGGCGGCATCAACGCCGCTGGCAGCCCCAGAAACTGGTAGTCCGCCTCACTGCCTTTGGCTTGCGGCACCCACAACACGGTCATGGCCCCGGCCCGCGCCTGCGTACGAGCCGACTCCAACAAAGCAATGAGCCGCGCGGCCTCGCGCTCCAAACGCGTCGAAGACGGGTCCGGCACCGCAAAACTCACCACGGCCGTGGCAATGGCCAGCATGGCCACCACCACCATCAACTCCAGCAGCGTGAAGCCGCGGGGGCGCCCGCGATT
>NZ_JBLIZW010000071.1:0-96735 GCF_048860245.1 Aquabacterium sp.
GTTTGATGGTGTTGATAGTTTTTGGCAAAACCCGATGACAGCCGTGGAAACGGACGGTGTGCTGGGGGCCACGCCGCCCCGCGGCGTCACCGCATCTGCCACGCATCCAGCCCGGTCTTCAGGATGAGGGCGCCGACCACCAAGAGAAAGGCCACGCGGACAAAGCCGGCCCCGTGCTTGAGCGCCAGGTGGGTGCCCACGGCACTGCCGGCCACATTGGCCACCGCCATCGGCAGGGCCAGCGCCCACACCACGTGCCCGGCCGGGATGAACCAGGCCAGCGCCGCCACGTTGGTGGCGAAGTTCAGGCGCTTGGCCGCGGCACTGGCGTGGAGAAAGTCCCAGCCAAGCAGGCGCACCAGCGCGAACACAAAAAAGCTGCCGGTGCCGGGCCCAAAGACGCCATCGTAAAAGCCGATGGCCCCGCCAATGGCCGTGGCCAGCACCGCTTCAGAGCGTGGGTTGAGGTAGGGTGCATGGGCATGGCCCATGTCCTTGCGCCACAAGGTGTACACCCAGACTGCGGCGAGCACCAGTGGCAAGGCGACCCGAAAGCGTGTGGCTGGCACCAGCGTGGCCAACCAGGCCCCCAGCAAGCCGCCCAACATGGCGGCCAGGATGGCGCCCAAGAGGCGTGCAGAGGGAAGCCGAACGCGCTGGGCGTATTGCCATGCCGCCCAGCCTGTGCCCCAGATGGAGGCTGCCTTGTTGGTGCCCAGCAGCGTGGCGGGCGTGGCCTGCGGGAACAGCCCGAACAGCGAGGGGACGATGATCAGCCCGCCACCGCCCACGATGGCGTCGACCAGGCCGGCGCCCGCAGACGCCAGCAACATCAGCCCCACATGGGTGGCGGTGAGGTCGAGCAAATCAGCTGCGCACTTCGCCCTGACCCAGCACCACGTACTTCATGGAGGTCAGGCCGTCGAGGCCCACGGGGCCGCGTGCATGGAACTTGTCGGTGCTGATGCCGATTTCGGCGCCCAATCCGTACTCGAAACCATCGGCAAAGCGGGTCGAGGCGTTGATCATCACGCTCGAGGAATCCACTTCGCGCAGGAAGCGCATGGCGTTCGGGTGGTTGGTCGTCAGGATGGCGTCCGTGTGGTGCGAGCCGTAGTGGTTGATGTGGGCGATGGCCTCGTCCAGCGAATCCACCACCTTCACGGCGATCACTGGGCCGAGGTATTCCTCAAACCAGTCTTGTTCGGTGGCCTCCACGAGCTTGGCGCCGCCGACTTGGCTCAGTACGGCTTTGGCGCGCAGATCGCAGCGCATCTCCACACCCTTGGCGGCAAATACGGCGCCAATCTTGGGCAGGAAAGAGTCTGCCTGCTTCACGTGCACCAGCAGCGACTCGGTGGCGTTGCAGGGGCTGTACTTCTGGGTCTTGGCGTTGTCGGTGACCTTGACGGCCAGATCCAGGTCCACTTCGCTGTCCACATAGGTGTGGCAGTTGCCGTCCAGGTGCTTGATGACGGGCACGCGGGCCTCCGCGCTGATGCGCTCGATCAAGCCCTTGCCGCCGCGCGGGATGATCACATCCACATACTGGGGCATCGCAATCAGTTGGCCCACGGCGGCGCGGTCGGTGGTTTGCACCAGTTGCACCGCATTGGCGGGGAGCCCGGCTTGCGTCAGGGCCGCTTGCACCAGCTTCCACAGCGCCAGATTGGAGTGGATGGCTTCGGAGCCGCCGCGCAGCACGCAGGCATTGCCGCTCTTGATGGCCAGCGATGCTGCTTCGATGGTGACGTTGGGGCGTGATTCGTAAATCATGCCGAACACGCCGATGGGCACGCGCATCTGACCCACGCTGATGCCGGTGGGGCGACGGCGCACATTGGTGATTTCGCCGATGGGGTCGGGCAGCGCGGCGACTTGTTCGCAGCTCTCTGCCATGGTCTCGATGACCTTGTCGGTCAGACGCAGGCGGTCGACCATGGGGGCGGCCAGGCCGTTGCGCTCGGCCGCCACGATGTCGGATTCGTTGCGGGCCTTGAGTTCGCCGGCGTGCGTGCAGATCTGGGCTGCCAGAGCCAGCAGGGCGTTGTTCTTGGCAGCGGTGCTGGCAGCGGCCATCACGGTGGCTGCCACGCGGGCAGCCTGACCCACGGCGGCCATGTACTGGTCAACGGGCAGGTCGGCGGAAGGGGTGATCGCGGTGTTCATGGTGCAAGATTGTCGCAAACTCTGTTCACTATGCATCAGGTCATTCACATTCACCCGGACGCACCGACCAAGCCCCCAGAGGGGGCGCCCTGCAATGGCTGCGGCGTGTGCTGTCTGGTGGAGCCCTGCCCGGTGGGCATGCTGTTGAGCCGACGCAGGCGAGGGGCCTGCGACAAGCTGCAGTGGTCAGACCAGCAGGGGCGCTATGTGTGCGGCTTGATGGTCGCCTCCGCACGCGGGCGGGGGCTGTGGCACTGGTGGGTGCGCCGCGTGATCGCGGCGGGCCAGGGGTGTGACGCCAGTGTGGATGTCGAGGGGTGACGCGGGTGTGACGTGCCCCAAGCGTGTCAGCGCACGCCAAACATCATGGTGTGGGCCAGCAGGTGCTTGGCCGGACTGAAGGTTTGAATGGCCCCCAGGCCCAGGCCTCGCAGGGTTGCCAGGATGGGTGCAGGCTGGGTGAAGGTGCGGGCCAGAAAGTCGGTGGCGGCCACCAAGGCCAGTCGGTCGGGCTGACGCTTGCGCTCGAACTGGCCGAGTGCGCGCTGCAGTTGGTTGCGTCGTGCGTCCGCATCGTCTTGGTTGGACCAGCTTTCGCGCTTGAGCGCGGCCAGCAACTCGTGCACGTCACGCATGCCGAGGTTGAAGCCTTGGCCCGCGACAGGGTGCAAGGTCTGTGCGGCGTTGCCGATGCGTACCACCACCCCGTCACTGACGAGGCGGGTGTGGGCGTTGAGACCGAGCGGAAAAGCCTTGAGTGCCGACATCTGGCGGATGGTGCCCACGTCCGAATGGAAGAGGGTGTTCAGCAAGGTCAGACGCTGGGTGTCGTTGAGTTCGCGCACGGGGTCGTCGCCTTGCTGCACGCACCACACCAGCGCGGCACGGCGCCCGATCGGGCCACCGGGTGTCACCTGGCCGGGAGGCAGCGGCAGCAGCGCGGCGGGGCCCGATGGCGTGAAGCGCTCGTAGGCGGTGCCTTCGGGGCTGTGCTCGTCGAGCAGCACCTGCCCGACCCAGGCGGTTTGCTCGTAATCGCGGCTGACGCCTTCGGGCCAATTCAGCTTGGGTTGATCGGCAAACACGCCCCCTTCGGCCACCACGGCCATGTCATAGCGTTCGGCAATGTCGGCGTCGATTTCCACGCCGCCTTCCACGGGCTTCAGTCCGCGCACGGGGGTGCTGAACCGCATGGCCAGGCGATGTTCGTCGGCGTTCACAGCGCGCAACCATGCGGCTTGCAAGGGGGCGACCAAGGTGCCGTAGCTGACGACCGCGCCCAGTTGGGGCACGCGCTGCTCGGCGGCGCTGATGCGCACGACCGGCTGTTCCTTGCCGGGCCACAAGACCGTGGGCTGCTGTTGCGAGACGTGCACCGCGCGGATGGGCGCCGTGTGGCCCGTGGCATCAATGGGATCCCAGATGCCCATGCGGTGTAGCTCTTGCACGGTTCCTTGTGACAAGGCCAGGGTGCGCGCGTCGGTGGACACGTCCTTGTCGGCCGGGCGGGCATCGAACACGGTGATGCGGGCGGTGGGCAGAGCGCGTGCCGCTTGCAGGGCCAGGCTCAGACCGGCGGGGCCGGCGCCGATGATGGCCAGACTGAGTTCAGGGGAGGACGTGTCGGGAGCGTGCGAAGTCATGGTGCCGTCAAAGAGGAAGTGCAGGACTGCCTGATGTAGGTCTATTGTCCTGTGGTTTGACCCGGGCACAAGCGGCGCGTGGCTTTCTATAATCCAGCGTTTGCCCTGAGTCAGGGCGTTTCGGATTTCTTGTCGCGTGACCACCACCCCATCCCCCGCCAGCTACCGCACCCTTTTGGCCGCCGACATGGCCGAAGTGGATCAGGTCATTCATCGCCGACTGTCGTCGCAGGTGGCGCTGGTCAATCAGATTTCGCACTACATCGTCAATGCTGGCGGCAAGCGGGTGCGCCCGATGCTGCTCTTGCTGGTGGCACGCGCTCTGGGTTCGGACAGCGCCGAGCGTCATGAACTGGCTGCTGTGGTGGAGTTCATTCACACTGCCACGCTGCTGCACGACGATGTCGTGGACGAGTCGGATCTGCGCCGTGGCCGCAAGACGGCCAATGCCATGTTCGGCAATGCGGCCAGCGTGCTGGTGGGTGACTTTCTGTACTCGCGCGCCTTCCAGATGATGGTGTCGACCAATCGCTTGCGCGTGATGGAAGTGCTGGCCGACGCGACCAATGTGATCGCCGAAGGCGAGGTTCTGCAGTTGATGAACATGCATGACCCCGACATTTCGGTGGCCGACTACCTTCGCGTGATCGAATACAAGACGGCCAAGCTGTTTGAAGCCAGCGCACGTTTGGGTGCGCTGATCACCGATGCTGCGCCGGACGTGGAAGAGGCATGCGCTGCCTACGGGCGTGCTTTGGGCACGGCCTTCCAGCTGATCGACGACCTGCTGGATTACGAGGGCAGCACCGAAGCCCTGGGCAAAAACATTGGCGATGATCTGCGTGAAGGCAAGCCCACGCTGCCGCTGCTGGCCGCCATGGAGCGGGGCACGCCCGAGCAGCGCGAACTGATCCGCAACGCCATCATTCATGGCGAAGTGGATCGCATGCCCGAGATCGTGGCTGTGGTGAAGGCGACGGGGGCTCTGGAGGTCACCCGCGAGGCAGCGCAGCAGCAGGCAGAAGCTGCCAAGCAGTGTCTGGACCTGTTGCCTCCCTCGGAGTTCAGGGAAGCTCTGCTACAATTGACGTTCGACTCGATTCACCGATCTTCGTGAGTTTTAGAGTCTTTTCGGGGTGTAGCTTAGCCTGGTAGAGCGCTACGTTCGGGACGTAGAGGCCGGAGGTTCGAATCCTCTCACCCCGACCACACCATCTTCAAGCCCGCGTGTTCATGCATGCGGGCTTTTTTCATTCAGTGCGCACCTGCCGCATCGGCATACCGTGCGCGAATGTCCTTGACAGTGTCGGCTTGCGATGCCAGCGCGTGGACGCATTCTGCATCCAGCTTGCCTTCGCCGCTCAGCCTGTGCAACTCTTCAAACGCCTGCTCCAAAGGCCATTCGGCTTTGTAGGGGCGCTCGGACGTGAGCGCATCAAAGATGTCGGCCACGGCCACAATGCGCGCTTCAAGCGGGATGTCGTCGCCTTGCAAGGCTTTCGGGTAGCCTGAGCCGTCCAGCATTTCGTGGTGGCAGGCGATGATGTTGCGCAGAATGCTGGAGTCCGGGAATCGGTGCTGCGAGTTGTCGCCGATGATGCGATCAATGATGGCGACTCCCTTGTCGACGTGCGCATTCATGGTGCGACGTTCGTCGTCGTCCAGCTTGCCGGGCTTGAGCAGGATCCGATCCGGGATGCCGATCTTGCCAATGTCGTGCAGCGGTGCAAACAGGAAGATGGCCTCGGTGAACTCATCGTCCAAACCGTAGGTGGGCGCCACCTTGCGGGCAATCAGCCGGGCGTAGTGCGCCATGCGGTCGAGATGCGCGCCGGTTTCAAAGTCCCGGACCTCGGTGAGTTGTCTTGCCACGCGGGTGGATTCGACCACCATGCGAATGGCGGCCAGCTCACCGGACACCAGCATGCTGATCAGGCTGGTGTACAGCACTAGGTCACGCTGCACCTGGGGGGTGAAGGCGCCTGCCTGCATCGAGTCAAAAAAGATGAATCCCAGTAGCTGCGCGTTGTCGTAGAACGGAACGGTGAATGACGATCGGTAGCCCTGCTCGCGCAACCACTGCGAGTGGGTGGAATTGGAGTGAATGGCCTGCTCAATGTCGTCCAGCACACGGAAGTTGCCCTTCTGGGCCAGTTCGAACAGGGCTGCACTCTGGCTGAGTCGAGCTTCGTAGCCTTGAATGGCCGTGCCTTGTCGGGTGCTGTTGATGTAGGTCTTGAGCGTGTCGTCCTTCGACTCGTAGAGCGTGCAGGCGATGCGGTCGACGCCGGGAATGGTTTGCAACAGGCGCGAGTGCAGCGCTGACAGTCGCTCTGACAGTGTCCCTGTGTTGCTGATGATGGCTTGTGCTGCGAGATTCATGTTGATCGCGCACCTGGTTGGACCGGTGGGTGCCGTGATGAAACACACGTTCGTGCACGCTATCACCAACCACCGTGAGGTGGTAGTTGGATTGCCCGGATTTTGGGTATTTCAGCGCAAATCAGTGGGCGTGTTGAATCACTTGTTGACCCAGATTCAATCGTTGGCCCATCAATGCCGCGCCTTGCCGGGACAGGTGTCCGATATCCCGGTAAACCGGCGTGCCTTGCACCAAGCTGTGGCATGTGCCTTGAGGGCAGTTGAAGTGGGCCAGGTCGATGACGTCGATGTGAGCGATCGTGATCAGGTCGGACATCAGCGTGCTGACGTCTTGCTGGCGCTGCCTGGATGCCGCGAGCGAGAAGTCGCAATGGGCATCTACTTGCTGACTGATGGTGAGCAGCCCCAGCGCTCGCCGTTCGGCACATACACCCAGATCCACATCGGTACCGAGGGACGGTGGCGGCGAGATGAGCACCACCTTTTTGTGCAGAGCGCGCAAACGGGCCACCGTACGGGCCAGTGACTGCGCGATGGTCTTGGCATCTGGCGTGATGGCTTGCCCTTGGGCATTCACCACGGGGTCGTCAAACAGGTATTGCCAGCGTGAAGAGAGCACCACGTATTCAACCTGGGGTGTGCGTGCCAGCCATTGCAGGACCGACTCGTTGAAGGCCATGCAGCGTCGGGCCCGGTCGGCGGGGTCGTCGGGCATCAGGCGAGCCATGTCCAACAGGGGGGCGCAAACACTGCGCGTGGCCTGGATGACGCCTTGGTTGTTCGGCGATGACGCCTGAAAGCCTGCGATCAGATGCATGGCATAGCTGTCGCCCCAGACCAGGGTGCGTGCTTGCGCATGGGTCTGGCAGGCGGCTTGGGGCGCAAAGGCGGTTTCGTATTCGCAGCTGGGGCCAAAGCCAAAATTGGGTTGCAAGGCTTGTGACCACTGTTGCCCGGCTGGTTGCGCCATGCGCCACATCAGCACCGCACAGGCCATCGCCATGGGGATGCCCAGCCAGAGCAGCTGCCGACCGAGCCCGCGCCAGGTGTCGATCTTGCGAAAGGGTTGCTCCACGTATCGGTGCGACAGCCAAGCCAGTGGGAAGGTCAGCCCCAGCAAGGCCCATGACACCTGCGCAGGTAAACCGTCCAGCCAGACGTGTCGGGCCAGCGCGAGCACGGGCCAGTGCACCAGGTACAGCGAGTAGGACACATCACCGATCCAGACCATGGTGCGCATGGGGCGGTTGCTTTGGTTGAGCACCGACGACGGCCACAGGATCAGGACGGCGGTGGCCAGGCACACCAAGAGCGCATCGGTGCGAGGGTGAACGTCATCCCAGCCCCAGATCAAGCTGGCGGCCATGAGGGGGATGGCGAGCCAGGCACTGTCCACGCGCCATGGCCATGGGCGCAGGCCTTGCCTGAACGCCGGCAGGGCGCAGAGGGAGCCCATCATCAGCTCCCAGGCGCGAGACGGCAGCAGGTAGAACGACGCTGACGGTGCACGGTCGTTCATCCACAGGCACAGACCCGCGCTCATCAGGGTGAGCGTGAGCAGCACAGCGCCCCGCCAGCGTTGCCCGGCCCAGATGAGCACCACGGGCAGGACGAAGTAGTACTGCTCTTCCAGTGCCAGCGACCAGGTGTGAAGCAGGGGCTTGAGGTCGGCACTGCTGTCAAAGTAGCCACTTTGCAGCCATAGCACGATGTTGGCGCTGAAGCTCATGGCCCCACCCAGTTGCGCGGCGTAGTCCTTCAATGCCGCTGGCCCCAGGATCCACGGGGCAGCCACGGTGGTGGCCAGCAGGGTCGCCCACGCGGCGGGGAGCAGTCGGCGCGCACGCCGCAGGTAAAACGTGCTGGCGCTGAAGCGCGCCTGATCCAGGCTGTCGATGATGACCCGGGACATCAGGAAGCCCGAGATCACGAAGAAGATGTCGACGCCCAGAAAGCCTTTGTCCAGGCCCGGCAAGTCGAAATGGAAAATCAGGACGGACAGGACTGCGACGGCCCGCAGGACTTGGACGTCGGTTCTCAGGGAATGCATGGGCCGAATTATCGAGCGCCGGCTGGGTCTGCCAGCGCGGCTTGCAGCATGTCCAGAAAGACACGGGTTTTCGCAGGCATCAGTTTGCGACCCGGAAAAACAGCCCATGCCGTGTGTGAAGGCAGGCACCAGTCGGGCAACACACGGCGCAGCTCGCCCCGAGCGACCAGGGGGCGCGCAAACTGATCTGGCGCTGCAGCGATGCCGCATCCTGCGCGCGCCATGAGGATGAGCAGTTCTGGCGAGTTGGCGTGCACTCGGCTGGGTGGGGTGCCTTCCCAGCGTGCTTGGCCTTGCGTGAGCGTCCAGGTGTGGCGCTCCATCGATCGGCTGGGCAGTTGCACGGTCTGATGTTGAAGCAAGTCGGTGGGCTCACGAGGCTCGCCATGTTCGGCCAGATAGTGGGGCGAGGCATACAAACCGTTTTGAAAGACGGTCAGGCGACGTGCGGCCAGCAGGTTGTCGTCGGGCAGTTGCCCCATGCGAATGGCCACATCAAATCCTTCACCCAGCAGATCGACGCGACGCGGCGACAGATCCAACTCCAGCGTGATGTGGGGGTACATGGCCACAAACGCGGCCAGATGTTCTTGCAGCAGCAAGGTGGCAAAGTCGCTGGGCATGGACACGCGCAAGCGACCGCCGGGTGCGGCCTGGCGGTGCTCACGCAAGGCGGCGACGGCGTCGACCTCGGTGGCCACCTGGCGCGCGTGCTCCAGCAACTGGTGCCCCAACTCGGTCAAGGTTTGGCGGCGCGTGGTGCGCAGCAGCAAGCGCTCACCCACCTGGTCTTCCAGCAAGCTGATGCGCCGTGACACGGTGGATTTGGGCAAGCCCAGCCGTTCTGCCGCGCGACTGAAGCTGCCAAGGTCTGCGACGCGCGCAAAGATCAGCAGGTCGTTGGCTTCAATGTGAGGCGCAGCTTGAATTGATTGTTCCATGGGTGGAATGATGATGCCCATTGTAAGGTCTTATCAAGTGGTTTGTTGATCAATACAGTGAGCACATCGCAATCCACTTTGGAGCCCACCATGAAGATCCTGCAAATCAACGCCAGCGCTCGCACCGAAGGCGCCAACTCCACTCGCGTGGCCAACCGTGTGACCGAGCGTCTGCTGGCTCAAAATCCGGGTGCCTCGGTGACCGTGCGTGATTTGGCGGTGACGCCTCACCCTGTGCTGGATGGTGCAGCGTTGGGCGCACTGTTCACCCCCGCAGAACAACGCACCCCCGAGCAAGCGGCACGCGTGGCCATGGACGATGCCCTGATTGCCGAAGTGCAAGCCCACGACGTGATCGTGCTGGGCGTGCCGATGTACAACTTTGGGGTGCCGGTGCAACTCAAGAGCTGGTTTGATGCGATTGCCCGTTCGGGCGTGACGTTCCGCTACACCGCCAACGGTCCTGAGGGGCTCATCAACGGCAAGAAGGTCTTTGTCGCGTTTGCGCGCGGTGGCATTTATCGCGGCACACCGGCGGATTCGCAAACACCTTACGTTCAGACCATCCTGGGCTTCCTGGGCATGACCGACGTGAAGTTCATCTTTGCCGAAGGCTTGAACATGGGGCCGGAAGCCGTCGAGAAGGGCTTTGCACAAGCCGAAGCCGATTTGAATGCCGCATTGGCCTGATCATCTGGTCAGGTCAGCCCTGCTGACCCGCTGAAAGACGTATTTGCTGAGGAGCCTGCCATGACACAACTTGTTCAAACCGAAGTGGTGAGCCACTCCCGCCAAGTGGAGCAGCAGGTCGCCGGCCACCCCACGTCAGATGGTGCAGGCGTCAAGCTCAATCGGGTGCTCACCCACCAATGGCAGCGACGCCTGGACCCCTTCCTGATGCTGGACGCCTTTGGCAGCGACAAGCCCGATGACTACATCGCAGGCTTTCCGGACCACCCCCACAGGGGCTTTGAAACGGTGACCTACATGATTGCCGGGCGAATGCTGCATCGAGACAGCGCCGGGCATGAAGGTTTGCTGGAAAACGGCGATGTGCAGTGGATGACAGCAGGGCGAGGGCTGATCCATTCCGAAATCCCTCAGCAGGAAGACGGCGTGATGGAAGGCTTTCAGCTGTGGCTGAACCTGCCTGCGAAAGACAAGCTGTGCGAGCCTTGGTATCGCGACATCGCATCAGAGGCTTTGCCACGATTCAGCAATGGTCAGGGGGCAGAGGTTACGGTGATTGCCGGCCACTCCCACGGGGTTACGGGCGCCGTGACCCGTGAGGTGACTGCCCCGCTGTACCTGGATGTTCACATGGCGCCTGGGGCGCAATTCTCGCAACGCTTGCCGGTCGAGCACAACGCATTCATCTACGTGTACCGCGGCGCTGTGTCAGTTGCCGGGCAGTCCGTGCCAGCGGAGCGCATGGCCATCTTGGCCAACGATGCGGCGACCGATGGCGTGACCGTGCAGGCAAGCGGTGAGGCTCGTTTTCTGTTGATCGCAGGCCAGCCATTGCGTGAACCCATCGTGCAGTACGGCCCTTTTGTGATGAATTCCCAGCAGGAGATCTATCAGGCCATTCAGGACTTCCGAGAAGGGCGCATGGGTGGATGACGTCCCCGCCGTGGCGCAGCACCGATAACCATCCGTCACGGGTGGTTATTTTTGTCCCAATTAAATCGTGTGCGATTAAATCGCTGATGATTTGATCGTTGCCTCAACAAATCAAACAACCATGACAGCTTTCTACGACCTGAGCGCGCAAAGCCTGCAAGGCCAGCCCATCGACATGCGAGCCTACGAGGGCAAGGTGGTGCTAGTGGTCAACACGGCCAGCAAATGCGGCTTCACGCCACAGTACGCCGGCCTGGAAACTTTGTACGAGAAGTACAAGGACCAGGGTCTGGTCATCCTGGGCTTTCCATGCAATCAGTTTGGCAATCAGGAGCCGGGCAATGCCGACGACATCAAGTCGTCGTGCCTGATCAACTACGGCGTGAGCTTCCCCATGTTTGCCAAGGTGGATGTGAACGGGCCGGCGGCGCATCCTGTTTTCAACTACCTGACGCAGGCTTTGCCCGGCTTTCTGGGGCGTCGAATCAAATGGAACTTCACGAAGTTCCTCATCGGGCGGGATGGGCAACCCGTCAAGCGCTTTGCCACCCTCACCAAGCCTGAGAAACTGGAGCCCTACATTCGCCGCGCCCTGGGATTGGCATGAGTACGCGTGAAACGGTTGACCCTCAGTTGCTGGAGAACCAGTTGTGCTTTCCGCTGTACGCGGCAGCGCGGCTGGTGACCCGGCTGTACCAGCCCCTGCTGGAGCCCTTGGGTATGACCTATCCGCAGTACATCGTCCTGATGATTTTGTGGGCTGATGCGCCGTGCTCGGTCTCGCACATCGGTGAGCGCGCGCAACTGGCGTCAAACACGCTGACGCCTTTGCTCAAGCGCATGGCCGAGCAAGGCTGGGTGAGGCGCGAGCGCGCGCAAGACGACGAACGCGTGGTGCACATTCATCTGACGGAATCGGGCCTGGCGCTGAAGGCGCAATGTGCCTGCATCCCTCAACAACTGCTGGCCAAGATCGGGTATCCGATGGACGAAGGCCGGGCGCTCAAAGGCAGTCTGGACCGGTTGGTGCAGCACTTGCTGGCGCTGAATGCTGCGGGGTAAGACTTCTCTTCAGTGGGGCGATGAATGGGTCAGCAAGGCTTTTGCCGCGTCAATGCGCAACGCCATGTCGACAGAGGGATCATTCATCACGCGCAGCAAAAAGGCCTTGGGATCATGGTCGGCGAATGAGATGGGCACAGACGGCGTCTCCGCGCAGGACTCCTCTGCCGCAGGCGTGCGCCACAGCGCCGTGCTTTGCGACCACATGGCGCTGGAGATGCTGCGGAGTTGACCCAGCATGTCAGCCTGCGCATCGTCACCGGGCTGAAGGTCGAGCCAAGGGGTGTCTTCGAACACCGGCGCCAAGTCGCGCGCAATGAACGCCGACCATTGCTCGGCGTGTCGCTGCTGGGGCGGCAAGCTGGGGCGTGCAGATTCTGGACTGGGCGACATCACTGGCCAAACATGGATGTGTTTGGCCGGCAAGTCGGTCAGGTATCTCTGGCACAAGGTGCGCAGCGCCAGGGCGCCGTCGGCCACCGGTATGGTGTCCTGAAGTGAAAACCACAGTTGGAAACCGTCGGTGCCGTTGACGGCGATGGCCGGGGCGGGCCAATTCAGGTCTGCTTGCACCCCTTCCCACAGTCCGGCGAGGTGGCGCCAGGCTGCGTGGTGTCTGACCTCTACGCACAAGGCTCGCGTTGTGGTGTTGTCTTGCGGGGCGGCGCCATAGAGGCGCAGCAATTCGGTGACCAGTCGGCTCATGGTGTCTCAGGCAGCAGGGAGCAGCGCCAGAACCTTGTCAGCCGGGCGGCACAAGGCCGTGCCTTTGTCCGTCACCACGATGGGGCGATTGATCAAGGCAGGATGCGCAGTCATGAAGTCCAGCAGTTGATCATCCGTCCATTTGGGGTCAGCCAGGCCCAACTCCTCATACAGATCACCTTTGGCGCGCAGCACATCGCGAACGCTGCCGCCGGTCGCCTGGATGAGCTGCACCAGTTCAGCCCGTGAAGGCGGGGTCTCCAGGTAGAGGATCACATCAGGTTCGATGCCCGCATCGCGGATCATGCCCAGCACCGTGCGGGACGTGCCGCACTTTGGATTGTGAAAAATCTTGACAGAACTCATGGTGAAACAGGTCACAGGATGATCGCCCTAGGGAGCCTCAGGATTGCAAGGATGCGGGTGCCGTGAAGGCATAACCCAATTGGTGGGCGGTGCGAATGGGCAGCGATTCTCCCAGCACATCGGTGGCTTTTTTGCGCAGCCGTGTCACCAGGACGCTGAGTCGCTCACTCCCTTGTGCAGAGCGCAGGCCGAAGACTTCCTGCAGCAGCTCCTTTTTGGAGACCACCGAGCCATTGGCGCGAATGAGCTGCTGCATCAAGGCAAATTCCTTGGTGGTCAGCGGCAGCGCGCCGCCTTGTGGGGTGAGCAAGGTCCAGGTCTGCATGGAGAGTCGCCAGGGGACCTCGTCACTCGTGGGGGACGCAGGGGCGCTTTCGGGGAGAACTGCTGCTGGCGGCGGAGATCCAGCCTGGTGCCGTCGGTGGGCGGCTGCGTCGATGTTGGCGGCCAGCTCTCGGAAATCGACGGGCTTGACCAGGTAGCGATCCGCGCCAGCCTTGAGTCCTGACAGTCGGTCATCCAGCATCACCCGCGCGCTGACGATGATGGTGGCCACACGGGGATTTTTGCTGAGCACTTCGGCGATGGTCAGTCCGTTGTCGCCGGGCAAGCCGATGTCGAGGATGACCACATCGACAGGTTCGGCCGCAAACCGGACATAAAAGTCGCGGGCGTTGGACACGCCCCAAGTTGGGTAACCCTCGGCAGACAGGTATTCCTGCGTGCTGGCCAGTTGGTCCGGGTCGTCTTCGACAATCGCAATGCGAGGCTTCATGTAGCGAGATCAGGTGACGGGGTGCTGAGAGCGGGGGATGGAGAGGGTGAACGTACTCCCTCTGGCTTCCTGACTATCCACGGAAATGCTGCCATGGTGCAGTTCACAAATGCGTCGCACCAAGGACAAGCCCAAACCGGCGCCGGGTTTGCCTTGCGCGCCCCGTCCTCGGTGGTATCTCTGGAAAATGTCGCTGATTTCATCTGCGGCAATGCCATCACCTTGATCACGCACGATGAATTGCACGAAGGAATCGGCCGAACGAATGTCCAGGTCAATGGTGGAGCCTGCCGGTGAATATTTCATGGCATTACCAACCAGATTCATGAGGACAATTCTGAGTAATGGCAAGTCGCCTTCAAAGGGTTGGACCGATTCTGCAATGTGCACAGTCAAGACATGGTCGGCTGACTGCATGTCTGCGCTGTCTTGAATCCAGCTTCCCAGCGCGTGCGGATCGATCGTTTCCAGTTGCAGCCGGAAGGTGTGGCTGTCAATGCGGTCCTGCGTCAGACTGTTTTCAAAGAAGCTTGCCAGGCGGGCCACACCACGCCGGATGCGCTGCAAGGGGGGCAGCAGTGGTGAGTCGTTTGCCACGCGGCTACCCAGCACTTGGGACGCAGCATCAATCACGGCCAGCGGGGAGCGCACTTCGTGTGACAGCATGGCGATGAACTGTCGTTGTTCTTCTTCATGTTCTCGGGTTTGCTTGAGCTTGACTTCCAGGTGTCGGGTGCGCTCTGTGACCTTGTCTTCCAGTTCGCGGTTCTGGTCTTTCAGTCGCGCCATCAGGGCCGCACGTTCGCGTCGGCCCTCCTGTTGCAGTGCACGTGCACGCTTGAACATGGCAACGTGCAAGGACGCCAGGTTGAGCAAGCCAACCCATTGCCATCCCCAAAAGCCGATGGCAGTGAAGGCCGACCAGCCCAGCGCCGCCGTCAGGTGATAGCCCGTGAACAGCCCGTAGGTCATGAAGCTGGGGCCGAAGAGTCGGGCATCGGTGTGGCCCCGCCACATCTGAAGCAAGGTCAGGGCAATGCCAATGGGCGGAAGGGGCAGGGCCAGCAAAAGTGAGGCGCCCAATACCTTGGGGGCGAGATCCATGACGGACAGGAGTGCGGCCAGCGCAAAGTACATCGCGCTGCCGACAAACAAACGGTCCCACCACTTGGAGATCGCTGCGAAGTCAAACAGCTTGGCCATCATCAGCGTACCAATCGACATGCTCAGCATGTTCGCGGCAGGTGTGAGCCGGTTGATCCAGGCTGAGGGGACAAAGTCAAGGTACCGATAGACCAGCCCGTCCATCAGTGCCCAGCCTGAGATGGTGAAGAAAATCTGAACGGCCCACAGCCAGAACAAGCTGTGTCGGTACGTCCAGCCCATGCTGAGGGCCATGGCCAGCATCACCACACTGAGGGTGACGAGGATGCCTGAGAGCAGGCCTTGGCTTTCCAGCGAGGCATGGTGCGCCAAGGGCGACCGCAGGCTGAGCAGGGCAGATTGTGTGCTGGTGGTCTGAATCCGTACCAGCACGGTTTGGGATGCGCCCGCCACGACGGGGATTTCAACGGATGGGGTGAGCTGCCGGGCGTGTGGCGAGGTGGCCTGGATCTGGTCCCCAACCACGCCGACCAGACTGGGAGCATGACCCTTCGCTGCGGTGTAGATGCTGATGTGATCCAGGCTGGCGGGGGCGATTTCCAGGTGAACAGTTGGCGAGGCCCAAGTCGGACTCGCCGTCACCTCGAACGCCAGCCAGACCACATCGGGCCGATAGCCCCGTCCCAGCGATCCGGGGAGTGGCTCAAATTGACGCGATTGGTAGGCGCGTAAGGCCTCTTCCGCATTGATCAATGTGCTGTTGCGCGGACTGGCTTCCAAGTGGCCATCCAGCGCTTGCTGATGGAAATCAGCAGCCAATAAGACAGGTTGCGCCGCTTGTCCCAGAGGGGTGAGCAGCCAGAACAACACCGTGAGCAATAGATATCGCATTGCGTTCTAGTGTAACGAACAGGTGTTGATGGGGCGATAACTTGGTAATAGTTGGTGTTTATCTCTATACGAATGTGGTGCAAGACTTTGCAATATTTTGCAATGAGATTTCTCTCAGAATGAGTGAGCCGTTTTCCCCCTTGAGCCTGTATGGCCTGAGAACGCCTGTGTAGTTTTGTCTGCGCGTCACTCGAGCTGAAGGGGGCAAACACTTCCCGCCAACGTCAAGAGTTTGCTGAGTCGAGGAGCCCCCAATGTCCGCCCGTTTTGTCATCAAAACCATTGCCGCAGCGTCCTTGCTGGTGCTGGCCCAATCGTCCCAAGCTCAGAGGTTGAGTGCCGTTTTGCAGGACTTGATGCAATCCAGTCCACGGGTGCATGCCGCAGCCAGCGACCAGGCCGCCGCAGAAGAGCGCGCCAAGGAAACCTTCCGACGCTCGTGGACGCCGCAACTGGACGTGTCCCTGGAGGGCGGCTCTCAGAAATATGACAGTCCGAACACGGTCAATCCTGAATACAAGGACGTGACGCGTACCAGCTTGCGTGCCACGCAGCTGATCTATGACTTCGGGCGTGCCAGCGCCATGACCAACGAAGCCGATGCGGTGGTCAAGCAAAGCGGTGCGAGCTATGCCGCGGCATCCGAGGGGGTGCTGCTGGATGCGCTGACGGCACACTGGACCGTGGTGCGTGCCAACAAGGTGTTGGCCTACGCCCGCCAATCCGAGGCGAGCGTGCTGAAGCAGACCAAGCTGGAAAGCTCCATGGTGGAGTTGGGCAAGGGCTACGAGTCCAACGTGCTGCAGGCCAAGGTTCAACTGGCCACTGCGGAGGCGCGTCGCATCCGTGCAGAGGGGGCACTGTCGATTGCCGAAGCTCGGGTGAAGGCGGTATACGGTGAGCGGGCCAAGGATGTGGCCTTCGACGAAGTGGCGCAACCCAAGGCTGCTGCGCTGCCAGCCAGTCTGGACGAGGCGCGCCAGATGGCGCTCGATCACAACAAGCAACTGCAGATTGGTGCCTATCGCTCTGCTGCGTTGCAAGAGCGTGTGGACAGCACCCGTGCCAAGGAATATCTGCCGCGTGTGCAGGTTTACGGTGAAGCAGCCCGTCGCAAGGACATGGACGGGGTGACCGGATCCGTGGACGATCGCAAGATCATGTTCCAGCTGCAGTATGGCTTCAACCTGGGTATGGCAGGGTCTTCGTCTGTGGATGCTGTGCGCAAGGATCTGATCGCCAGCCGTGATCGCGAAAACGACACCCGCGAACTGGTCCTGGAGCAAGTCACCATCGCCTGGCGCAACCTGCTGGTGGCCCGCAGCAACCGCGACATCCTGCAAAACCAGGTGAACATCGCCGCGAAGTTCCTCGAAATGGCCTCGGCCGAGCGCCAACTGGGGCGCCGCTCCTTGCTGGATGTGCTGTCTGCCGAGATGTCGCTCATCAACGCCCAAAGTGATTTGGCCGCGACCGAGGCAGACCACGCGATCGCCGGTCTGACGCTGCTGCAGGCCGTGGGGCGACTGAGCGTCGACGCTGTTGAATTCCAGCCCGCTTCCACAACGGTGGCCGTGGCAGACAAGAACTGACACCCGGCGCTCGGAGCGCGGTGCGATTGATGGCCGAAGCAGTGTCTTCGGCGCAGCCCTTCAAAGATAAGCGAGCAGATGCGCCACCGGCCACTGCCTCGTTCGGAGATAGAGATGACCGTCCAGAACAATGATGCGCACGACCGTTTCGACGCAACGGTGCCAGCGTCCGACATGCCGGACAACGCGGCGGACATGCTGACGCAATTGGTCACGCTGGCGATGGCGTCTGGCGATGAGCAATTGATGCTGCTGGCGGATCGCCTGGACGCGCAAGGATGGTCATCGGTCTCCATCGAAGATCTGCAGGCGCTGTTTGCCCTGTTCAAGACGCATGCGGTGCCAAACGAGGCGGTGCTGGTGGCCCATGCGGACACCGGTGTGCAGCCGGACGGTCCGGCCGATGTCGGAGGGGGGGCCTTGGATGGCCTGCTGCTGGCGCAAGCTGCACCCGGCACACCACGCCCTCGCGGTGCTCGGCCGACCACGCCACCGTCTGGCAGCAACGGGGGGCAGCCCCCGATGCAAGGCGATGCTCCGGAGTTGCCACAGGCCATCACCTCTCCTCGCAACGAGTCGGATGCCCCTCCGCACCTGCCATCGTTGTCCAACGACATGGAAGGCCTGTTGCGTGCTCAGGCCTTGCTGCACAGCTTTCTGTCGGGTTTTGATCTGAGCAGTGTGGACACGCGGGGCATCGATCCGCGTGTGCCAGCCAGCATCGAAGCCGTTTTCCGTCAATTGGCCACCCATCTGGCCGGCGGTACACCTCTGATTAATTCGGGCTTGCTGACACCGTATGTGTTGCAAAGCGTTCAGACGGACGGTGCCTTGTTCGCGCCAGGCGAAGTGCCAGGTGCTGTGACGCAAGGCAACCTGCAGGATGCTTCGTCCAATGGCTCTGTGGGGTGGGGGCAGATCAATGTGCCCACGCTGCCGCCTGCGCCCCCGAAGTCGGATGTGCAGCCAACGCCCCCCGAAAATCCAACCGCCAGCACAGCCTACCAACTCAGCATCACCATCGAAGGGGATGGTTTTGTCCCTGAGGGTGGAGAACTGGTGTTCATCATCACGCGTGACAACACGCTGGGCAATGACACCGTGACCTATGCCATCGAAGGGCTGACGGCGAGCCAGCTCGAGAGCATGGGCTTGACGGGCAGCGTCACCTTTGCGGCGGGGGAGTCCTCTCAGGTCGTGCGGATCAAGCTCAATCAAGACACCACGGTCGGACCTGACCACCCCGTCTCGATCACCGTGACACCGGGCCCTGTCGGTGGTGGCGAGCCTGTGTCGGCCGTGCTGACTTATCGCGACGACGACGACGCACCTGTCGCCATTTCTGCCGGTGTGGCGGAAGTCACCGAGGGTACTGCGGCTGATCCACGCTGGACGGAAGTCACCTTCACGGTGACCCGGACCGTGCCTGCCTCGCATCCGGCCGATGTGCCTTTGCCTGCTGACAGCGTGGCCTGGAGTGTGGACACCACCTCGACCGGGGCAGTCAGCGCGGCCGATATTCACCCATCTGATCTGGCTGGCGCTGTCAGCTTTGCAGAAGGGGAATTGAGTAAGACGATCACGATTCGCGTCCTGCAAGACCGCGTGGCGGAAGACGATGAAACGCTGACGGTGCAACTGGATACCAGCGCATCGACCACGATGACCTTGGCTTCGGATGCAGATGCTTCGGCATCGACCACGGTGCTGAACGACGACGTGCCGACCTTCTCGTTTGCGGCTGCTGCGCAGACCGTGGTGGAGGGCAATACCCTGTCATTCACGGTGACACGTGAGACGGGTCTGGGTCGGGCTGTGAGCCTGAACTACAACCTGCTGACCGTGGCCGGCGGCGGGACCCCGCTGGCTGACGATGACACGGGCGGCACCATCGAGTTTGCGGCGGACGAGACCGAGAAGACCATCACCATCTCGACCGTGAATGACCAACTGGTCAATGGCGATCAGCGCTTCTATCTGTCTTTGGCCCCAGATGCCGGCATTCAGGTGGATGGCGCACCCGCCGTGGGCATCGTGACGAGCGACGATGCGCAAATCAGCATCGACAGCATCGTGGCGGGCAGCGACGTGGTCAATGGCATGGTGACGTACACCGTCACCCTGAGTCGCACGGGCGCGCTCAATTTCACCCATTCGGTCAACTGGGATGTGACGGGGGTGGGCGAGAACCCTGCGCCAGACAGCGATTTTTCCTTGCCCGGCAACCGGGTCATCACGTTCCCGGCGAACAACTCCGGTGCAGACATTGACACGGTCACCTTCACCTTCCAGGCTCAAACGGGCTTGAAGGTCAACGGCGAGCGTTCGTTCGAGGTGCAACTCAACGAGAGCGCTGACAACGTGGTGCTGGGCGTCGATGCGATGCGAGCCAACATCATCCCGACCGGCGTGGCCGTCAGCATCGCGCCGGTGGCCGCTCAGGTGATTGAGGGTTCAGCCGCGGGTACCGAAGCAGGTCACACCTTCCGGGTGAGCTTGTCCGAAGCCGCCGTGGAAGACGTGGTCGTGCGCTGGACGGCGTCGTCCTACGGCAGCGGGACCACCCTGGATGCCAACGCCGCAGACTTTGGTGGCACCTTCCCAACCGGAACGGTCACCATTCCGCGTGGTGAGACCAGTGCCATCGTCACGGTCACTCCCAGCGCTGACAGCGTGGTGGAAGCCTCCGAAAAGTATCAGGTCACCATCTCGGTGGTGTCGGGCTCTGCTGGTGTGGTCGTGCCATCTGCTACAGGGACCATCATCAACGATGACGCCTTGGTGGGCTTTGCTTCGGCCACGTTTGAAAATCTGGAAGGCAATGAAGGTGCCAATGGCACCTTGGTGGCCTATGTGCAGCGTGAGGGCTTCACCCGCAGTGCGGTCAGTGCGTCGTGGCATGTGGAGCTGATCAACGGCCAGGCCACCCAGGACGACCTGGTGTCGGCCACCTTGCCCAGCGGCACGATTGAAATGCTGCCCGGTCAGGTCCAAGCCGAGATCCGCATTCCCCTGTTGGGCGACAGCGTTCTGGAAAATCCAGAAAAATTCCGCATCGTTCTGGACAACCCCGGTACGGGCACCACCCTCAAAACCGGTGCCACGGTGGCCGAGGCGACCATCCTCAACGATGACGCAGTCATCCAGATGGTGTCGACCACGCTGACGCATGCGGAAGGTCAGGCCGGAGAAACCAGTGTCGTCACCGTGGAGGTGTCACGCACGGGGGATACCAGTCGCGCGGCCAGCTTCTCGTGGTCTGCCCAGCATGGCACCACCAGCAGCACCGATTTCTTGGGCAAGTTGTCAGGCACGGCCTCGTTTGCGGCTGGTGCCAGCACCGCAACGTTCACCATCGCGGTCAATCCTGACGATGTGAAGGAAGCGGACGAGACCTTCACGGTGTCGCTGACGGGGTCGTCAACCGCCGGGCATGTGATTGGTGCGCAGGCCAGCACCGTGGTCACCCTGACGAACGACGACGCGATCGTGTCGTTCGATACGGCTGCGGCCAACCTCAGCCAAACCAAGCTGGAAGACGGAACGGCACACGCGGGCCAAACCTTCACCTACACCATCAAGCGAGATGGTGACATCTCGCACGCCAGCACGGTCAACTGGCACTTGGACTTTGCCGGCAAGACGGCTTCGAGTGACGACTTCAATGCCGTGTCGGGGACAGCGACCTTTGCAGCCGGCAGCGACACGGCCACCATCACGGTGACACCCAAGGTGGACAAGGTGGTGGAGGCCGATGAGACCTTTGCGGTGGTGCTGGATGCCCCCAATGCTGGATCGGGCCTGCGACTGGGGACCACCACCACGGCGAACGGCACGCTCGACGACGATGATGTGGCAATCAACGCCACCTTGGTGTCCGCAGCCAAGGAAGGCAACAGTGGTGTCAGCACCTACACCTACACCCTGACTCGCACCGGCGACACCGACCGACAGGCTTCAAATGTTGATTGGACCATCTCTGGTGTCGACATTGTGGATGGCGGCAAGCAACTGGCCAGCGCACTGAGCGCGGCGGAGTTGGCTTCTGTTGCGTCGGGCAATGTGAGCTGGGCTGCCGGCGCCACCGACAGCAAGACCATCACTGTGCAGGTCAACGCCGACACGGTGGCTGAAGGCGAAGAGGCCTTCCGTCTGAATCTCACCAGCGGCACCGGCGATCATTCCAACCTCCTGGCCAACGGCATGACCGGTGTGGTGCATGACGACGACGCCGTGTTGTCGATCAGTCGCACGGCTGCATCGTTTGTCGAGGGTGGGGCGGGGCAGACGCAGGCCATCACTTTCACGGTGACCCGAACCGGGGATCTGTCTGGTGCCGTCTCGGTTGACCTGCTGCCATCGGGTTCCAACAATGTGACCGGACCTGCGTCCGCCACATTCGCCGCATACAACGATTCGGTCACATTGCATTACACCGATGGTCGTCCGGATCAGGTGATTCAGCTGACAGGCGGAGAGGAGTCCGTCGACGTTCAATTCACTGTGACCGGTGATGACACGCTGGAAAGCGGGGAAGTGCTCACAGTGTCACTGGCCAACCCAACAGGGGGCGCCACGCTCGACGCTGCGCACAACTCGGCCACCATGACGGTGACCAACGATGATGACAAGGTCACGGTGGTGGCCAGCACCACATCGCTGATCGAAGGCAACAGCGGCCAGACGCCGCTGACCTTTACCTTGACGCGCACAGGGGACACGACCAAAGAAACGGCCGTGGCGTGGCGTCTCGCAGGGGCGGGCACCGTGCCCGTTACGGCAGACGACTTCGTCAACAGCCCGGAAGATGTGAGCGTGCCCAATGACGGCATGCCGTCCGGCAAGGTGACATTCCTGGCTGGAGAAACCAGCAAGACGGTGACGGTGTACGTCAACGGCGACACCGACATTGAAGCAGATGAGGGCATGACCCTCGACCTGTCCGTGGCCGCAGGCAACACCGAAGTCACCAGCACCACCGTCACGGTGGTGGGTGATGACGTGGGCTACAACGCCATTGCACGGCAGGCCACCGTGATCGAGGGCAACGACCCTGACGTGGCGCGCTACGTCTACTTTGACTTGGTTCGTGCAGGCAACACCGGTGTCGCCAAAACTGTGGATTGGGCCGTCACGGGCCTCACATCTGCCGATGTGTTGTCGCCTCTTTCGGGGTCCTTCACGTTTGCCGCCGGCCAGACCGGTGGCGTGGTGGCGCTGCTGGTCAAGCAAGACTCCGTGGTCGACACCAACAAGACCGCCTCACTGACCTTGACCGATCCGGCCAACAGCAATGCGGTGTTGGCTACCAGTGGCAGCACGCTGTTGAAGGACGACGACGCTGCCATCAGCATCTCGGCCAATGTGGCTTCGGTGGCGGAAGGGACCGACCCCTCTCCCAATGTTGCCAGCACGGATGGCAGTGACGAATACAAGGAGGTGTCGTTCACGGTGACGCGAACGGGCAGCAACTTGCTGCAAACCTCGACCGCCAACTGGAGCGCGACGGGCATCGATGCCGCTGATACCTTTGACGGTGTCACGTCGGGCACGGTGACCTTTGCATCGGGCGAAGTGACGCAAGTCATCACACTCAAGGTCAAGAGCGACTCCATCAAGGAGAACGATGAGACCCTGACGGTGTCGTTGACCAACGCATCGGCGGGCACGTCCGTCACGACCGCAAGTGACCACACCGTCATCACCAACGACGACGCAGAAGTGGCGTTTGACAGCGGCTCACTGTCGCTGGTGCGTGACGAAGGCGATTCGGGTAGCAATGCGTATACCTTCACGCTCACCCGAACAGGCAACCTGAACCAGTCTTCCACGGTGGACTGGTCTGTGGGTGGCAGCGAAGTCAATGTGGATGACTTCGTCGGCTATTTCGACGTGTATGGCAACAGGGTCATGCCGTATGGGACGGCGACGTTTGCTGAAGGAGTAAGTACTGCTACGGTCACGGTCAACGTCAACCCGGACACCTTCTCTGCGAATCACACTTATTGGTGGTGGAACACGACAGGCAGCAGGTTGGAAGGCGATGAACGCTTCAGCGTGACGCTGTCCAATCCTTCTGTCGGCACGTCGATTGGCACGGACAACACCGCGCAAGGCACGATCGTCAACGACGACGTCAAGATTCAGATTGTGGACGTCCACACGAATCTGCCAGAAGGGCTGGCGCCAGATGCCAACGGCGATGTGAACCCGTCACAAGCAGGCATTCAGACTGCGATTGAGCAGAGCTTCACGCTGCAGCGTGTGGGTGACCCGCGTCAGGCCATCACCATCGAGTGGTACGTCAACACCTCTGGGTTTGCGGACCAGATGCAGGCCGGCCAGGCGACCTCAGGGCAAATCACCTGGGCAGCAGGGGATACCTCGCCCAAGACCGTCACCTTCCGTCCCGTGGCCGACGATTTGATCGAGCCGGACTATCACTTCACCGTGCAAGTGCGTGAAGTCACGGGAGGCAATGGCAATCTGATTGACGAGTTCAGCTTTGGCACCAACACGTCGATCGTCCAGAACTACAACTTCCCCAGCGAAGCGGGCTATATCACCTTGGGTGAGTTCGTCGTCAAGCGTGATGAGGCGGGGGTGTGGATCAGCAACCAGGTCACGAGCAGCTACGACAGTTGGAGCAGCTTGCCGCAGCCGCCCACGGAGCAATATTCGGGTGGTGACTACAGCAATGCTTGGTCACGCTACTCCGCTGGCACCAACGGGGTGAACTACTCAGGCGAGGATGCCCCGAACCAGGAAGGTTCGATCGGCGTGGCCCAAGCAGGGTCAGACTTCACCGCAGCATCGGGTACCGTCAACTTCACGCAGACCAATCAAACCCAGCACATCACCCTGGCCATCCAGGATGACAGCACCTTCGAAACCACCGAAGGCTTCTCGGTTTACCTTGACAACGCGACCGGCGCGACCGTGGTGACGGATCAAGGGCGTGTCACCATTCGCGACGATGACAACGTGGCCAATGGCTACCGGGTCGATGTGCAGGGCAGCACGGCGATTGAAGGTCTGGACAACGATGCGCAGTTCACCGTTCACCTCGGCAAGGCGCTGACACAGGAAAACACCTTCACGGTAGATCTGGGCGGTGGCAGCAGTTCTGCTGCGGTATCAAGCACGTCGGGTGAAGCCGGTGATTTCACGCGCTACTTTGAGTTCTCGACCGATGGCGGGACCACCTGGCAGACGAATGCGCCTGTCTTCAACTTCAACGTGGCCTCAACGGCCAAGTCGGTTGACGACCAGATGCAGGCGGTTTACCACTTTGATAACAGCAATGGCTGCGACGACTCCTTCGATAGCTGGTTGGAGTTCTCTGACCTGAAGGCGGGGGCTGGCTACAAGGTGGGTGGTGTGGCCAATGCCGACACGCTCAATAGCCTCTGGGGCGGTTCGCGGATCTACATTGCGGTGAAAGCCGATACGGTGGTGGACCCAGACGCGCTGGGTCTGTCCTTCTCGGGTTCGAAGGGGGCGCTGACAGGCTCTTTTGCCGGGGTTGCCGATCTTCACAGCACTTCGGATCTCAATGACGACGCGCTGAGCTTCTTCCAGAACCATGTGGGTTCAGCCAGCAACCTCAGCGACATCCAGTCGTACTTTGACCAGTACGCCGAGCGCAACAGCGACGGTCAGGCTGTCAAGTTCCTGGTGTTTGATATCACCGTGCCAGACGGGCAAGACCCCTACGCGGTGGACCTGATCTGGTCTGTGGATGGGCTGGATGCCTCCACCGTGGTGGCTCCCCAAGACGGGAATGTGTGGAGCAACCTGCTGGTGACGCATGACTTGACCCTGGCCGCCGGGGACACCTCGGTGAATGCCGATGTCGAGTTGGGTGCGCAGGCGATCTTTGACACGAGCAACGTCGTGGATGCAGTTGGCACTTACGAACCCAACCATCTGAATCCGTCGTTCACGCTGAACTCGGACACCATCGACGCGAACGGCGTTCGCACCGTGACGGTGACGGTGACACGACCTGATGCATCGGTGGAAGATGTGCTGGCGTATCACCTGAACATTGCAGAGTTGACCGATGGCGCCTTCTTGCCAGGTTCGGCCACGCGTGATGGCCAGGTTGCCTTCGAGGTGGGCGAATCCACCCAGCAATTGACCTTCACGTTCTCCGCCATTCCTCCGGAGCCTACTGTCCCGGTTGTCCAGCATGACATCCATGTGGTGGTCGATGACGACAGCTCGGGCGTGGTGCGTGCCTATGTGGACACCGACGCGGATGGTGTGCTGGACGCATCTGAGGCGGTCAGCTCGAACCTTGCGTTTGACGACGGGCGCGATCTGGTTGGCTTGGCCAACAACCGCGTCACCATCCAGTTCAATGATGTGCCGGACCAGGCATTGAACTTCCAGGGCTTTGGTGCCGACGACAAGGTCGAAATCAACCTCGACCAGTTTGGTCGCAACGGGTGGGAAATCGGCCAGCCTCAGTGGGGGCAGCAGACTGGCTACTCCTACAACAGCGCAGGGCGCATCTACTACGCGCACAGTGATCTCAGCCAAGGTGGCCGGACCCTCAACAACGGTGGCTATTGCCTGTCTCTGTCTGCACAGCGGGCCAATTGCTCGTCGGTCGCCTATCTGAACCTGCAGGGCTCGAATGCCGAATCAGGCTGGACCAACCGCTGGTTGGCGACCTTCGGTCATTACAACGACGCCAACACCATCATCGATGGCGACGGTGGCCTGATGAACCAAGTTTCCTTCGTGCACAACCCCACTGTGCACGTCGTGATCGACGGCGATGGAGCATATGTCGACACGGATGCCGATGGCGTGCACGACGCGTCCGAAACGAGCTTGGCTTTCAGTAGCACCGGTGCGGATCTGATTGACGTGGCACACAACAACGTGGTGCTGCACTTCAACGATGCACCGGACGTTGCGCTGGATCTGCAAGGTTTCGGTCGTGATGACCGCATTGAAATCGACGTGGCGGACTTCAGGGCCAATGGATGGGATGGCTTTGATGGTGTGGGCATTGGCCAGACCTGGCAGAACCAGCACATCGACTGCGCCTCGACCAGCCGAACCAGCTCAAAGGGCTTGTCACTGACCACGGGCTACTTTTCATTGCATGCTGATCGACAAACCGATGGCACAGGCAATCGCTGGAGCACCAATGCGCTGGCCGTGCATGTGGGCAGTGCCAACGCGGAGTTGGCCAAGTTTGGGACGGGGTACGACGTCAACACGATCATCGATGGCAATGGCGCGTTGTTGAGCCGTGTGAGCTTCGTCAACGCGGGTGAAACCACACGGGACATCCACGTGGTGGTCGATCAAAGCGGGGCGTTCATCGACACGGATGCAGATGGCGTGTTGGACGACAGCGAAGCCGTGGATGAAAACCGTGCCTTTGCGGCCGATGGCACGGACTTGATTCACCTCTCCAGCAATCACGTGACCATTCGAGTCAATGATGTGCCGGATGTGGCACTCGATTTGAAGGGCTTCGGTGCCGACGACAAGATCGAAATCAATCTGGATCAGCTGAGTGATGGTCGTGCGGATGTGGCGACCTACGAGCATGGCAATGCATATTTCAATGCGTATTCTGGTGATGGCCACGTCTACTCCGCACACAGCAACTGGAATGCATGCGGAAGCAACTTCTACTTCGGCATGAATGTCAGTCGTGGTGATGGTTGGGGTGGCCAAGTTGAGCTGCGCGTGCAGCACAGTGGCTCATATGGTGGTGACAACGGCACGTTGGGCGTATTGGGTCCTGACAACGATGCCAACACCCTGATGGACGGGCGCGGTAGCCTGTTGGGTCAAATCTCCATCGTGCGTGATGCCACCATTCACGTGGTGGTCGAAGCCGATGGCGCCTTCATCGACACCGATGCGGACGGCGTGCTGGACCTGGAAGAGGCCACCGACGCCAACCGCGCGTTCGACCAAGACGGCAGTGATCTGATCGGGCTGAGTGACCATCATGTGGTGGTCAAGTTCAACGACGCGCCGGACAGCTCATTGGACTTCAGTGGCTTTGGCCGCGATGACCGCATTGAGATCGATCGCACCGCATTCGAAGCGGCAGGCTGGCCGGGTGGCGAAGCAAACGAGTCGTATGCCAATCATTATCGAAGCTGGTCCGGTGGCTATGCTAACAGTGACCGTGGATTCGACGTTCAATCGGGCAGTGGTTATTTTGAAGTCAACGCTTACCGTTATGGCAGCTCTGCTTATCTGCGGGTGTCAGGCAGCCAGCGATCTGAATCGGGGAATTACAACTGCACCGACGATTCGCTGGCATGGATGAGCGGCTCCAACCTGCTGGATGGCAACGGCGGTTTGATGAACCGTGTGAGCTTCGTCCAGAGCAACGTGGTGCACGTCGTGGTTGAAGCCACGGGCGGCTGGATTGATCAGGACGCCGATGGTGTGCTGGACAGCGCCGAGCGCACCGATGCCAACCGCGCCTTTGATTTCGCAGCGGACGGTAGCAATGCCCTCGTGGACTTGGCCCACAGCAAGGTGGTCCTCCACTTCAATGACAACCCGAACGAGGCATTGGACTTGTCAGGCTTCGGTCCGGACGACCGCATCGAAATTGACCGCACCGCGATGGGCCTCAATGGCTGGCACGGCGGGGTCAACTCGAACCACTGGACCGGCAGCGATGCATCGAGCGCTGGCGGCTTCCTGCACAGCATCAAGTACATCCAGGGTTTCCACAGCGATTACGGCTGCGTCGAATTGGCTGTACACGGCGTGCGGGCGGGCAGCGAGGCCAACCTCCTGGGCTTGAGCAGTCAAGCTGGTAGCGGTAGGCAGACCGCTATCCTCGGGACCTTTGGCGACAACACCAGTGTCGTGGATGGTCAGTACAGCCTGGCTCATAAGGTTTCCTTTGTGACCAGCACCATCCATGTGGTGGTGGAAGCTGACGGCGCATACATCGACAACAACGGCAACGGTGATCTGGATGCGGACGACGTCCGCAGTGCATTCGATCAAGACACAGGCGCGGCACTGATCGACTTGGCACACAACAAAGTGGTCATCGAGTTCAACAACGCACCCAATGTGGCATTGGACTTCAGCGGCTTCGGGGACGATGACCGCATTGAAGTCGACAGAACCGCTTTTGCGTTGAATGGCTGGGTTGGCGCGGACAACGGGGCCCGCTGGCAGAACGCCTATGGTTGGCCAAATTCAAGCGGGGCCTACAGCCGTCAATATCTCAGTAGCTACAGTGATGCCTACGGATGTGTGGGCATCTCTGTCGAGGGCTTGAGAAACAGCGAATTCAATGAGCTGAGAGTTTCTGCGTGGACCACAAGCAGTGGTCGACAAGCCGTGCTGGCAGACTTTGGCGACAACACCTTGATCAATGGCTATGGCGGTCTGAATGACAAGGTGTCGTTTGTGGGCAAGACCTACATCGACGGATTCGATGACGGCCAAGGGGCCATCACCATCAATCAAGGTGGCACGCTCTCCGGCGGCAACATGTCTTACACCGACACCATCACGGTGGATGCCGGTGTCGACACCATCTTGATTCGCACCCCCATCGTGGACGACAAGATCGATGAAGCTGTCGAAACAATTGGCATCACGGTGACGCATGAAGGCGGAGACGACTTCCTGGTGCCTGAGCAGTCTGCGCAGACCGTGCTGGTCGACAATGACAGTCCTCAACTGACCCAGGCCTCGGTGTCGAACGTGTATGACAGCACCTTGGGGCAATATTATTTCTGCCAGGTCATTGACATCAATAACCGCAACGGCAACACCCCCAACGTCTACTTCTCTGGCAATTACTACTCCAACTCGCTGAATGCCGACGCGGGCACCAACCAGTCGTTCACCGTGAAGTTGACCTTCTCCGGGGCGTGGGAGGTGGCGCTGATTGGTGAGGAGCTGGACGCACGTGATGCGGGAAGTTGGGGTTACTCCAGCCTGGTCTTGAGCAGCTCGGACACCTTGCACAACAGCTCGCCGGCTTTCACCGTGATGTCAGGTGCAGCCGTGCTGGATGAAGACGGTGTACCAACTGGTGCATTCACGTACGAACTCCGTGTGCCGGCGGGTACCGAGCAGATCCTCATGCGCTCGGCGGTGTCTGGCTATGGCGCCAACACCGATGGTTTGTCCATGACACACGAGGTCACGCATGTTGACCCGGTGATCGTCGTGCGCAACACCACGGTCAACGAAGCCGATGGCACGGTCTCTGTAGACGTGGTGGCAGTGGGGGGCGACGTCTCCAACAGCCATCCGGTCAGCGTGGACTACGAGACGACCGATGGTCAATGGGTTGACCGGACCTTCGTCATCAGCCGCGAATATGCAACTGCGGGTGAAATGACCGTGTCCTGGTCCGTGCAGTCCCTGACGGCTTCGGCAACCGCCACCACCGGTGTGCTGCCTGACGGCAATGGCTATGGTGACTATGTGTCAGGCTACTTTGGGCAGTCGGTCATCGGGACCGTTTCGCCAGACGACTTCGTGATCGTGGGCGATCAGTCGGCCAACGCTTTGACCGGTCTGCCCAGCGGGACAGTGACCTTTGCCGAAGGCCAGAAGGAAGCCTACGTGACCGTCCGTGTGCGAGCCGACAACGTCGGTGAAGCACCAGAGGACTTCCGTGTGGTGCTGACCGAAGTGCCCGACGGCGTGGCCTTGTTGGCCAACCCCGTGGCGCCGCTGTCTTACGCCGAACTGGGTTCTGCGGGCTACGGCAAGATCGTCAACGACGACCAGGTGTTCACGGTCAGTGGCGCGGTGTTCAGTGAGTCGATCAGCAGCAAGGCTGTGCATGACAGCGATGGCTGGCACACAGCCGGTGGCAATGGCATGGCGGTTGAAGGCGTGCCCTCTGGCTTGTCGGTGCCGGCTGGCTACACCTTGCACCAGTTCGTGATCAATCGCGAAGGTGACAACACGGCTGCCGCATCGGTGGACTGGGTGATCCAGGTCAAGGGTGTCGACGGCACGGGTGGCTTTGTCGAAACGGCCGATCTGGCGACGCAAGGCGAGGGCGCTCACCAGGCCGAGACTGCAGACTTCCTGAGTGATGGTTCTGCGTATGGCGTGACGTGGGCCGCATCGGCTGTGGGTGGCGTATGGAGTTCGCTGGGCAAGACAGTGACCTTTGCCGCAGGTGAAAGCCAGAAGGTGGTCACCGTGGCCATCAAGGATGACTTGCTGGCAGAAGACGCCGAGCAGTTCAAGATCGTGCTGACCAATCCCAAGGCACTGGAGGGCAACGAAGGCAATCCAGGCGTCAGCGAAACCCGTGGCAGTGCAGATTTCCTCATCGGCGATGACGATGGCACCACGGTTTCTGTGGCCATGGGCTGGCGCGACAACGCCAGTGCATCCGAAGTGCATGCGCTGGCGAATGGTGGCAACTTCTCCGAAGGCACGGGCGACGAGTGGACGCCTTCGAACAATGACACGAGCAATGATCGCGAACTGGTATTGACCTTCACGCGCTCGAATGCCGACAGCACGGCCAGCCAAGCCTTCTTTGAGCTGTATTCCAGCGCCGAAAACAACGGTACCAACGTCTTCTCGGTGGTGTCCGGTGCCATGGCGAGCTACGTCGGGGGCGCGTCCATCTGGCGTGGCACCGTCACGTTTGCAGAAGGCGAAACGACCGCCACAGTGGTGTTGCGCGTGACCGATGACGATCTGGTCGAAAACGACCACCAGATCACGGTGACCTTGTACGACGCCGAGCATCTGCCCACGGCCTGGAATGGCGGCGCGCAGTATCAAGAATGGGGCGGCGCCACGCAGTACGACGCCACAGGCATTGGTACGGCACAGAACATCACCGATTGGAACACCACGCATCGCGACGCCGAGCACTACACCAGCACCGTCACCGTGAAGAACGATGACGTTCGCCTGTGGGTCAATGGGTTTACGACGGTGGGGTACGGTGGGTACAACAGCGGCGCGATGTGGAGCCCTTCGCAGAGTGTCAGCGAAGGGGATTCCGCCTGGGGTGGTGCGGCCGATCAGACCGCAGAGGGCGCCAGCGGCGGCGTGACCTTCACGCTCGCGCGAGCCGGTGTTCAAAACACCGACATCACGCTGGGTTGGGAAGTGGTGCTCAATGGCACTGCAACGCTGGATGACTTCAACGCCGCCTATCTGGTGAATGAAGGCGGTGTGGACAAGATCAAAGGCACGATCACCTTGCCTGCGGATGCGGTAAGTGGCCAGGAGGGAACGCTCCAGCTCACGATCGCCAACCTGTTTGCCAAGGACCGCGTGGTCGAGAACAACGAGACGTTCTCGCTGACCTTCACGTCCGACGAGACCAACGTGCTCTTCACCCCGGACTGGCGTGAAGAGGCTCCGGGCTCGTATGTCTATCACTCGGACATGGCAGGACGTGAGACCATGACCATCGGCATGACGCTGTTGAACGACGACGTCACGTATGGCATCAGCCTGAATGCTGCGAATGCCAGCGGCAAGGTGGTTGAAGGCGACTCGGGCAATCACACCTTTGTGTTTGATGTGAATCGCGCCATTGACGAGGGCAATACCCGCACAGACGGCTACACGTCAGGCTCAGCGGTCGAATGGCGCGTGGTGGGGATTGGTGACCATCCGGTGGATCCTGCGACGGACTTTGTGGGGGCAACATCGGGAACGGTCTATTTCAACGGGTCGTACCAGAACTACCAAGGTCAGTGGATCACTCCAGCCGATCAGTCCGACTTGATCCGCCAGATCACCCTGACGATCAAGTCCGACTCCAAGGTGGAGTACGGCGAAAACTTCCGGGTCGAGTTGTACAACCCCAGCATCGGCTACGTTGATCCGGCACATGCCTCGGCAACCGGCACCATCGTCAACGATGACACGGGCATCCTCATCAACGACTTCTCGGTCCGCGAGGGCGACAGCGGCGACACCGTGGTCACCGCCACGGTGACCCGTGTGGGTGTGCTGGATGGTGATCAGTCGTCCATGACCTGGACGCAGTACAACCTCGACACCGATGCGGATGATTTGGGTACAGGCGCGTTCACGGGTACCCTGACCATGGGTGACGGCGGCGAAACTTCGACGTTGGCGCAAACCGATGGCTATGGTGAGCAAACCGAGACCTTCACCTTCAACGTCCATGGCGACGCGACGGTGGAAGACGATGAGACCATGCTCCTGGCGCTGTCACGCTTGAGCGGTGTGGATGATGCGATTGACACCCAGGCCACTGTCACTGTTCAGAACGACGACACCGTGTTCTCGGTGGTGGCCGATCCTGCCTTTGCGGCCAACAGCTACACAGAGGGCGCCGGCACGTACCACTACCTCATCACGCGCAGCAATACCACGCCTCAAGCGCAAACCGTCACGTGGTCGGTGGTGTCGGGAGGCGGTCGCAACCTGGCCGACGCGTCGGACTTCGGCGGCACATTCCCTTCCGGGACCGTCACCTTCCAGCCCGGTGAGACATCGGTGGCCATCACCGTGAACGCCAGCAGCGCCGACTCCACGGCAGAAGCCGATGAGCGCTTCCTGGTTCAGGTCACCGCGCTGGGCACCGGGTCTGAGAATGACACGGTATCGGGTGTCGGTGCCGTGGGCGAAATCGTCAACGACGATGCTGCGGTCTTCATCGGGGACGGCAAGCCTGTTACGCAGATCGAGGGTTCTGGCTCCGCAGCGAAGTCCTACCAGTTCGACGTGGTTCGTTCTGGACCGATCGGCGGTTCGTCTGCTGTTGATTGGGAGATTGTGCTGGACGGCACCGCCACGGCCGACGACTTCACGGGCCCGATGAGCGGCACTGTCAATTTCAGCGGCAACGGCACCCAAACCGTGTCGGTGGGTCTGGTGGCAGATTCGCTGATGGAAAACGGCGAAACCTTCCACATCCGACTGTCCAACCCCACAGCCGGAACGACCATCGTCTCGTCGTCCAATAACGCGCAGGGCATCATCGGTGACGATGACTACACCCTGAGCGTGGCAAACGCTTCGTTGGCAGAAGGCGATGGCAACAAGAACATCACCTTCACGGTGACACGCACGGGTGCTGCAGACTTGGCCGCATCGGTGAGCTGGTCGCTGGCTTTTGCCGACGGCCAGGCGGACGCCAACGACTTCCGTGCCACAACAGGTACGTTCACCTTCCCGGCTGGCGCCACCACCTACACCTTCAACGTGCCGGTCAAGGGCGATGTGCAGTGGGAGCCCAATGAGACCTTCACGGTCAATCTGGACTACGACCGCAACAACGGCACCAGTGGGACCACATCGGCTGTGGGCACATTGCTCAATGACGATGAGGGCTTCTCGATTGCCGCCATCGCACCGACACTGGAAGGTGCCGACGCGACACCTGGCACGATCACCTTCCGTGTGGTCCGCGACGGCAACACCACTGGCGACAGCTCGGTGACCTGGAGCCTGGCAGGTACGGGCACACATGCCGCTACCACGGATGACTTTGCATCCGGCGCCGCCCTGACAGGCCAAGTGGAGTTCGCTGATGGCGAGACCTACAAGGACGTCACGGTGCAGTTGGCGGGGGATGGCACGGCGGAATACGACGAAGGCTTCACTGTCACGCTCTCCAACCCGGGTGCTGGCAGCTCGATCAAGACGGCAACGGCCACCGGCGTCATCACCAATGACGACCTGGGCTACACCGTCACCGCCGATGTCACCTCGTTGACCGAGGACGACGCTGCGCACAACACCATCACCTTCACGGTGCATCGTTCGGCAGATCCCGACACGATCAACAACACCGAGTCGACCGTGAACTGGGCGATTGCAACCGCATCGGGGGCCAGCGCTGCGCTGCAAGCTGCGGACTTCGTGGGCGGTGAGAACAGTGTCGTGACGTTTGCCGCAGGTGAGTCAAGCAAGACCATCGTGCTGCAATTGGCCAACGACGGTGCGCAGGAAGGCAATGCCACCCTGCGCCTGCAACTGAGCAATCCGTCGGTCGGATCGCTGCTGTCGGATCATGTGGATGCCGCGGTGGTCGATGATGACGACACCCTGGCCTTGGTGGCACAACAAGCGAACAGTGCGGCCGAAGGTGAGCCTGCCGACGCCGCTACCAAGTCCTTCCTGTTCCAAGTCACGCGGACAGGATCGAGCTTGGGTGTGGCCGAGGTGACCTGGACGGTGGCAGGCTCGGGTGCACACGCCCTGTCTGCGGACGAAATCGACCACATCGTGGTGGATGGCGTCACGGTCAGCGGGTTGACTGGTGCCCTGTCGTTTGCCGATGGTGACACCAACGCCAAGGTCATCGAAGTCTTCACCAAGACGGATGACACCGGCGAGTTCGACGAGCAATTCACGGTCAGCCTCAGTGATGCCAGCTACGGCTCCACATTGACCACGGCATCGGCCACACAAACCTTGCTGAACGATGACCCTGCGCTGCAGATCAGCATGGCCTCGCGCCAGATTCAAGAAGGCAATGAAAGCGACGACCGTGCGTTCACCTTCACCGTGACACGCTCGGGCAGCACCGTGGGCATCTCGACGGTCAAGTGGGCCATCGAGTCGGCCTCGGCCAACCTCAACGTCGAAGACTTCGGCGGCTTCTTCCCATCGGGCCTGGTCACCTTTGCAGACGGTGAATCCACCAAGACCGTGACGGTGCTGACCGCCGGCGATGGCTTGGCAGAAGGTGACGAGGACTTCCGCATCGTCCTGAGCGCGCCGACCAATGGCGACATCGTGGGCGATGCGTCGGTCACCGCCACCTTGGTCAACGACGATGTGCGTGTCGACATCGCGGCCGTCAATGACACCTTGGCAGAAGGCGCGCAAGGCCAGACCACCCGCTTTGGCTTCGAGCTGACGGCGTCGGGCAGCGAGGCCGCCCGCACCGCCTTGGTGAGCTGGCACGTGGAAGGGGAGGGCTTGCATCCCGCCAACGCAGCCGACTTCGTGGGTGACCTGCTGCCTTCGGGTTCCACGACCATCAAGATGGCCTACGGTGAGGGCAGCAAGATCTTCTACGTGGATCTGGCTGGCGACAACGTGTACGGACCTTCCGAGCAGTTCAAGGTCGTGATCGACTCGGTGGATGTGCTGGACGCCAGCGGCAATCCGCTGGGCGGCAGCGCGGTCAACGCCACGGCGGTGGTCACCGCTGATGACGACGACACCTTGATCGGACTGCGCCAGGGCGACAACCACTCGGTGGTCGAAGGCAACGATGGCACGACCGAACTGCGGTTCTACGTGGATGAGTTGGGGAGCTCGGGCATCAGCCCTGTGATGGACGACATTCGTGTCAGCTATCACATCACTGGTGACACCAATGCGGCTGACTTTGTCGATGTGTCCGGGAGCAACGTGGCCCTGTCTTCTGACGACGACGGGTACTACATCAGCGTCCAGGTCAAGGGCGACATGACGGTCGAGTCCTCCGAGCGCTTTGTCCTGAACCTCGACAGCGCCACCAGCGTGTCGCAAGGGGCCAATGTGGAAGTGGCGGAACAGGGCCGCTCCACCGATGGGGTGATCGTTGGCGACGACTTCGGTCTGCAGTTTGTGGCCAGCAGCCTGACGCAAGCCGAGAACAAGGCTCGCTTCGTCTTCGATGCCCTGCGCGATGGCCCGATCGACCAGTCCATGGATGTGTTGGTCCGCGTGGGCGTGCCCAGCACCTTGGGTGCCAATGAAGATGGCGCCAGCGCCAACGACTTCATTGATCCGAGCACAGGCCTTGCTTACGCAGCTGGCAGCACCATTGAAACGACCTTGCATTTCGATGCTGGCGCGGCAACGGGGCGCTTCGTGCTGGAGGCGGTGCATGACACCACCGCCGAAAACAATGAGCGCTTCGCCGTGACGGCAGAGATCACGCAGATTGGTGGTGCCGATGTCACAGGGACTTACGCGGAGACCTACCTCGAAGGCCTGATCACGAACGATGATGGTGCCGTGAATGCTGCGACCTATCATCCAGATCAGCCGCTGCCAGAGCTGACTCACATCGTTTGATCGGGTGTGAAAGGCGTGGCGGGGTGACGCTCCCATGAGGGCGCCACCCCGTCTTATCTATTGCGAGTTATGAACCTGATCGATCAATTTCTGGGTGTGGTTCAGCGACACCCAGCCGCTCCCGCCCTGATTCACCAGGGGCAGGTGATGACCCGGGGGCAGTTCTTGAAGTTGGTGGTCGCGACATCGCGTCACTTGCATGAACAGGGCGTGGCACCAGGGGAAGTGATGGGCATGTCGCTGGATCACTCTCCCTTGCACCTGGCCGCCATGCTGGCCGTGGCCCGGCTGGGCGCTGTTTCCCTACCGGTTCACCCCGCCACCCCGCCTGCCGGGCAGCAACGGTTGATGGCGAAGTTTGGTGCCAGTCGGTTGATTTGCATGCCGGACGCACAAGTGCCGCCCGGTGTGCCTGCGGTGGTCCTGGATGCGGCCGTGCTCAAGCCGCTGGAGTCGGCGGATCTGCGCTTCATTCCGTATTGGCCTGCACCGGAAACACCCGCTCGCATTGGCTTGACGTCCGGCACCACGGGCATGCCAGGTGGCATCTTGTATACGCATGCGTACTGGGGTCATCGCATTGCCACCACGGTCGACAACTGCGACGCACAAACTCGCCTGATGCCCTCCAACTTGCATCTCACCTTGGGCAATTTGTCGGCCTTCGCGGCGCTCTTGTCCGGTGGGATGGTGGTTTTCAACCGGCTTCATGACATCCGCTCCTACTTCCAGACGGTGCAGCTGTACGGTGTCACGCATGCGTTGATGGCGCCTGCGCTGATTGCTGAAATGGCCACCCTGAACACCGAGCCGGGTCCGGCCTTTCCTTCCATGCGGCACCTGCGCATGGTGGGCGGTGCACTCACCCGTCAGCAAATTGCCATCGCCAAGACGCGCTTGTCGCCCAACATCTCCTTGCCATACGGCTTGAGCGAGGTAGGGGCCGTGTCGATCGCTTCCCCTGATCTGTTGACTTCGCACCCGGAGTTCGCCGGTCGTTGCAAGCCTGGGGTGCTGGTGCAAGCCTTGGGTCCAAACGGCGAGGTATTGGCCGTGGGCCAGACCGGTGAATTGCGCGTCAAAGTGCCCGGCATGCCCCAGAGCTATTACCGCGACGAAGTTCGGACCGCCGACCGCTTTGTGGACGGCTGGTTCATGACGCGAGACATCGGCATGGTCACATCCGATGGGCTGGTGCGCATCGAGGGGCGCGCAGATGATCGACTCAATATCGGCGGGCAGAAATTGCATCCCGAGCAAATCGAGTCGGTGCTTCAGCAGCACCCCGAGGTCAAGGAAGTGGCGGTTTTTGTGGCCGACAACGCCTTGGGCAACAAGGTCCTGATGGCTGCCATCGTGCTCAATCACAGTGGCGCGGTGCAACGCAAATTCACAGACTATTGCCGTGACATGCGCATGGGTCGGCAGGCGCCTCAGCGCTTTTTGCTGGTCCCGCAACTGCCACGCAATCCGGCAGGTAAACTGATCCGAACAGCACTGCCTGAGTTGTTGTCTAACCCGGGTCAAGGGCAAACCTTACATTGATAACGGCGGATCGCGAGCACATGATGCGTTTGAGTTCTGTTGTCACGTCGGGCCCTGATCACCAGACCGACCGTGCAACCGTGAGAGAGGTGGCTGGCCACCCCGTCTATCGCGTTGGCACTTTGCCAGGGGAGGGCATTGGCCCGTCTCTGATCGACATTTGCGTGAACCTGCTGGGCGTGATCGAAGCATGTTCGCCGGTGCGCTTCGATGTGCGACAAGGCGGTCTGATTGGCAAAGACGCCGTCAAAGCGGCGGGCACCAGCCTGACCGACGAGGTGGTGGCGTTTTGCGAAGACACGTTCGCCCACCAAGGAGCCGTGCTGTGCGGACCCGGTGGGGCCCGATTCGTTTACGCCCTGCGCCGCCGGTTCGATCTGTATTGCAAGCTGGTGCCTCTGATTCCCCTGGCCTCCTTGAGCGGTGTGGGCGTGCTGCGGCCCGAAGCGGTCCGCGACGTCGATGTGCTGGTGGTTCGGGACAACATCGGGGGCCTGTATTTCGGAGAGTCGTCACTGCAGGGCGATGTGGGCGAACGCGTGGCCCGCATGACATTCGATTACCGGGAGCAGGACATCGCACGCCTCGTCGGCGTGGCCGCAGACATGGCTGCGCAACGACGCCAGCGGCTGTGTGTGGTCTTCAAGCCCGGCGCCACCGGCGTGATGAGCGATCTGTGGGAGAGCACCGCCAAGCGGGTGCTGCAGGGTCGGAATATAGAGGTCAGCTACCTGGAGGTGGACAACGCCTGCTATCAGATGGTGGCCCGCGCACAGCATTTCGACGTGGTCGTGACGCCCAATATGTTTGGCGATGTCTTGGCAGACGGCGCCACCGTGCTCATGGCGTCGCGCGGCGTATCGTATTCGGCCAATTACGGCCCGAACGGGCGTGCGGTCTATCAGACCGGTCATGGCGCCGCGCATGATCTGGCGGGGCAAGACAAAGCCAATCCCATTGGGCAGGTGCTGTCTCTGGCCATGATGCTGCACGAGTCCTTCGGTCTGACCGACATCGCCCACGCACTGCGTTCTGCGGTGGACGACGTGTTGCATGCAGGCTGGCGCACAGCCGATGTGATGGAGCCACATGCCCGACTGGTGGGCACCCGTGAAATGGGTGAGAAGGTGGCACACGCCCTCCATGCGAGACTGATGAGCCTGGCGCGAGCCGTGGCGTGACCGATGGACGCATTGAAGCAGGCATTGATCGTGGTGGATGTGCAGGAGGATTTCCTGCGCAGAGCCGGACTGACGCCTGATCGTGAAAGCCTGATTGCACAAGTAAGCCTGGCACTGGCGGGCGCACGTGCCGCCGGTGTGCCGGTCATCCATGTGCACACAGTGGTGAACCCGGATTTGAGCCATGCCATGCCCCACTGGCAGCGCGCGGATACCGCCCAATGCGTTCGGGGCACAGTCGGTGCGCAGCCGCCGGCTGCCTTGAGCCCCATGCCCGGCGAGCGGGTGATGGAGAAAGCCTTCTTCAGCCCCTTTGCTCGCACCGATTTGGCGGCAACGCTGCAAGCGTGGGGTATTGAACAATTGATTTGGGCAGGCTTGTACAAGCACGCGTGCGTCCGACAAGGTGTGTTGGATGCCTATGCCATGGGGTGGCAATCCATCGTGCTGGATGATGCCGTGGCCTCCCCTGATGTGCTGCATGCCGAGCTGACTCATCGCTGGCTGGGGGCCCGTGCCGCGCGGTTCATGCCTTGCCGTGACTGGTTGTCGGGTGCCGCCCAACCCGCCATCGTCGATCGACAGGTGGACGACGCGGTGCAGCATGCCCGATCGCATCTGTCTGGTCAGTCAGACAGCGCGGCGCGACTGACTGCGTGGCTCGCTGTGCTGGAGCGAGAGCAGTCCGCCTTGATCAGCCTCATGGTCGATGAGGTGCGTAAGCCCATTCGAGATGCCCGAGAAGAATTCAGCCGTGCGCTGGCACATCTCCGATCCGCCATGGAGTTGAGCCGACAGCGCGAGCACGTGCTCGCTGACGGGGTGAAGGTTCGCTACCGACCACATGGCTGCGTGGCACTGATCACGCCCTGGAACAACCCGGTGGCCATCCCTGTCGGCAAGCTGGCGCCGGCACTGGCGTTCGGCAATGCCGTGGTGTGGAAGCCCGCGCCAGAGTGCCCGCGAGTCTCTGAGGCCCTTTTGCAAACCTTGGTCGAAGCAGGCTGGCCGCGCGGTTGGGTCACGATGCTCGCCGGAGACGGGCGGGTGGGGGAAGCCTTGATGCGACATGCCGGTGTCGATGCCGTCAGCCTGACAGGCTCCATGGTCACGGGGGCTCGCGCACGGGCCATTTGTGCCGTGACTCAGAAGCCCTTGCAAGCCGAGCTTGGCGGCAACAACGCTGCGGTGGTGTGGCCTGGCTGCGATGTGGAGCAGGTTGCGCAAGACCTGGCAATGGCTGCTTTTGGCTACTCTGGCCAGCGTTGTACGGCGGTGCGCCGCATGATTGTGCATGCCGACCTGATGGCCGCATTTTCAGAGCGCTTCGTGTTTCATGCCCAGGCCTTGCCTGCTGGGGACCTGTCGGATCCCCAGACCGTCGTGGCGCCCTTGATTCACGCGCATCGCGTGCAACGCATGCAGGGCATCGTCCAGACTGCTTTGGCGCAGGGCGCATCCTTGTTGTGCGGGGGACAGCGTGCCCCAACCGATTCGCTTCGGTACGAGCCAACCGTGCTGCGTGCGGACGTGTCAACGGAGGTCTATCAGCAGGAGTCCTTCGGGCCCATCGCGGTGATCTCGGTGGCACAGCATTTCGATGAAGCCATGGCGCAGGTCAATGCAGTCCCTCACGGTCTGATCGCATGTTTGTGCGGTGGCTCGGCAGACGAGCAAAGCCAGTTCTTGTCGCAAGCCCAAGCCGGTATGTTGCGTCTGGGGAGCCGGGCCTGGCTCCATCCCGATGCCCCCTTCGCGGGCTGGAAAGGTTCAGCCGTCGGACCACCAGAGCATGGGCGCTGGGACTTGGAATTCTATGCACGCCCCCAGGCGGTTTACCTTCCTGCAAGTTGAGTTGTGATTGGATGAATGCATGTTGAAAAAACTGATCAAAAGCTTGCTTGCCAGTCCCAACGCACCGGAGTTGATCGTCTCCACCGTGGTCATCAACTTGTTGGGTTTGGGCTCGTCGCTCTACAGCATCCACTTGATGAACCGCTATGTGACGATTGGGCTCGCCCCCACGCTGGTGACCTTGACGTTGGGGGTGTTGATCGCCATTGCCTTCGAAGTGATGTTGCGTCGCCAGCGACAAGCGGTGCTGATGACCCTGAGCCACGACAACGACATGCACGCCAGTCAGCGTGTCTTCGGCGCGTTCAGCGGTGCGCGCCTCGATGCCTTGAACAAGGTGCCACTGGCCGTGCGCCGCGAAGGGCTGGGTGCCCCCGCAACGATCCAGCAACTGGGTTCGGTGACCAATCTGGGGGCCTTGCTCGACTTGCCTTTCTGCGGTTTCTATCTGGTGGCCGCCACCTTGCTGTATTGGCCATTGGGCCTGTTTGGCTTGGCCGCCTGCGTGTGGGCGCTGGTGCTGGGCGCACTGGGGGAGCGTCGTCAGCGCGTGGTGGCCGAAGAACATGCCAAAGCCAGCTCGCGGGCGCAGCAACTGTCTCAGTTCCTCTTGACCGCAGGGGAAACGATCCGTGCCTTGCCGCTGGTGGGCCCCTTGTCTCGGCGGTGGGGCGAAGTCCAGAGTGCCAGTCTGGGCTCACGGCGTGCCGGGATGGTTGAACAATCCAATATGCAAAACACCATTCAGATGGTCGGCCAGCTTCTGACGGTGGTGGTCTATGCATTCGGGGCGGCAGCAGCGGTTCGCGGCGATCTCACGACGGGCGCATTGATCGGCGCCAACATTCTGGTGTCACGCGGTTTTGCGGTTTGCAGCCGTGCGGCGTATCTGGCAGATCCCATTTTGCGGGCTGACCGTGCTGACAAGGCCTTGCAGGCCGCGGAAGCCGCCGAGCTGGAATCGAGTGCAGGCTCGGCACCCGCCACGCTCAGTGGACGACTGGAAGTGGTGGATGTGGCGTTCTCCTATCCTCAGCAACCGGTGCCACTGTTTGAGCGTCTCGACATTGAAGCGCAGCCCGGTCAGGTGATTGCCATCTCGGGGCCCAACGGGGCCGGGAAGTCCACCCTCATCAAGGTCATGCTGGGCTTGCTGACCCCATTGCGCGGCATGGTCCGTGCCGATGGCATTGAGTTGCGGCAGTTGTCGCAAGAGTGGTGGCGTGCTCACATTGGCTATGCCCCACAAGAGCCGGTGTTCTTTGATGGGACGCTGCGCGAAAACCTGCTGCTGGACCGTGACATTGCGGACGAACAGGTCATCGGCTTGATCCGCGACATGGGCCTCGAAAGCTTCCTCGCACAGGATCCACAAGGCCTGGACCGTGCCATGAGCAGCCATGAGTCGGGCATGGCAGTGGGGATGCGTCGGCGCTTTGCACTGATTCGTGCGGTGCTGGGGGATCCCAAGGTGGTGTTTCTGGATGATCCGACCGAGGGGCTCGATCAGGCTGGTCATGCCGCAGTGGCCAAGCTGTTGAATCGCCTGCTCACCGAAAAGAGAACCATCGTGGTGGCCTCCAACGAAGCATTCATTCTGCGAGCGGCGGACGTGGTGGTGGAAATGGACAAGAAGCCCGTACCTGCCGTGGTGCGCAACGTGCCCCAGATTGCAGGAGACAAAGCATGAATGCCGAGCAAAGTCGATTGACGCGCACCCTGGATGCGCTCGAGTCTGGCCTGAATCAAGCGGACTCTCGATGGCAGGCGGTGGTGCATGCCTTCCAGGGTCTACCTGGCGTGCGAGTGCTGGTGGCGGCCTATCAGCGTGCACCCTTGTTGTGGGCCTTGGTGTATGTGGTGCTGGCCTTTCTGGTGTGGGGGAGCTTCTTCCATCTGGACGTGGCCAGCTATGCGCAAGGGCAAGTCACACCCGCGGGGCAACTCAAGAAGATTCAGCATCTGGAAGGCGGCATCGTCAGAGACATACAGGTCACGGAAGGCCAGCGTGTTGCAGCGGGCGCGGTGATTGCTGAACTGGAAGATGTGGCGCCTGACGCAGATGTTGGCGACATGCGCAGTCGTGCCGCTAGTTATGAAATCAAGGCCTTGCGTTTGACGGCCTTGCTGGAGCACAAGACGGCCTTGGTCATCCCGGCAGAGCTCGAGAAAAACTTTCCCCAGTTCGCCAGAGAGGACATCTCGGCCTTCAACACGTATCGCCAGCGCTTGACCGCCATGGAGCAGTCCTACGAATCGAAGGTGGCGCAGCGGCGGGCGGAGATCCAGGAGGCCAAAGAGCGTCTGGCAGGTTTGCAGTCGCGGTCGCGCTTCATTGGCGAGCAAGTCGCCATCAGCGAGCAGATGCTCAAGCAAAAGCTGACCAACGACTATGAGCACTTGCAGTTGCGCAAGGAACAAGCGCAAATCGAGTCTGATCGCAACACGACCATCGCCACACAACGTCGCGCAGAAGTGGCGCTGGACGAAGCCCAGGCTGAATACGCTGCATTCAAGCGCAATGATGAGGTCGCGCTGCGCAAAGAGCTGCAGGAAGTCAGTACCGAGTTAGGCTCATTGCGTGAGCGCTTGCGAAAGCCCAATGATTCTCAGGCCCGCACCACGGTCAAGGCGCCGGTGGCCGGAACCATCATGACCCTTTTCGTGAAAAACAAGGGTGCCGTGATTCCGCCCGGTGGCACCTTGGCCACATTGGTGCCAGAAGGGGACTCTTTGCTGGTTGAAGCCAAGCTGCCCATCTCCGAAATTGGCTATGTGAATGTGGGCGAGAAGGCACGCTTGTCGATTGCCAGTGGTGGCAATGGCTTCTCCGCCATCATGGCCAAGGTGGTGCATGTCAGCCCGGATGCCATGGCGGACGAAAAAACCGGCGCGAGTTATTACATCGTGCGACTGGCCCCCGAGTCGCTCTATTTCCAGCGGCAGGACGACAAGTATCCCTTGCGGCCTGGCGTGCAAGTCACCGCTGCCATCATCACCGGCTCGCGATCCGTCTTGGCCCTGCTGTTGGAGCCGTTCATCGGCTCTGCCGTGCATCCACTGACCGAGCGCTGACAACATCCAATTGAGGGACATCATCATGAACCAGCAAGCCTCATCTGCCAGCGCAGGACTGAACGAGCGCTTCCTGCAAATCCAGAAGTGGGTGGCTGAAGGTCAGTACGAGTCCGCGCTGCGTGACTGCCGGGAATTGGCCAAGTTGCCCGCTGCGCGCGTGGCTGCGAAAGGCATGGAGGCCCTGGCCTTGTCCTTCATGGATGACGCCTCATCTGCAGCAGAGGTGTTGAGCACACTGCCACCGGCGTCCGAGATCAAACAGTCCGAAGTGCTCGTCACGCTCGGCAGTGCCTGGTTCAAGGTGGGGGCCTTGCCCAAAGCCTTGCCATACTTTCAGGCGGCGTTGGCCGTGCGTCCCGATCATGTGCTGGCGCATGCGCGCCTGGGGGCTTGCTTGCTCGCCGCAGGCAGCACCCAGGCTGCCTTGACGCACCTTCAGGCAGCGCACAGCGCCATGCCGGACTCCAGTGGTGCTGCTCTGAATCTGGCCCGCGCTTACCTGGAGCTTGGCGAGGCAGAGCGCGCGCTCCTGGTCCTGCCTGAAAAGGTGGTCAGCGATGACCCGGAAGGGGAGTTGTTGATGGCCACCCGTGCAGACGCGCTGTTTGCAGCGGGTCAGCCTGAAGCGGCCAAAGTGATCTTGAGAGATCTGGCCACCGTGGCTTCACCTGCCGGCATCGAAAGCCTGGTGAACACCTTGTCCAGCAAGGGTGAACATGAAGAGGCTGCGGACCTGTTGCGCGAGGCTCTGGACAAGTATCCCGATTCTGTTGCGCTGTGGGCCTTGATGTCCGAGTTGGCGCGCGTTCGCGGGCACCATGGTGAAGCTGCACGAGCCTTGCAGCGTGCCCTGGACATGAAGCCTGATTCGGCGGCACTGTGGGCCCAACTGGCCACCCTCAGTGATCATCGGCTGGTGAATGTCAATGCACAGGAGGCAGCAGACAAAGCGCTCGCATTGACCGCAGGTCAATCCGGCGGCGTGCGTGCGCAAGCGTTGGCGGCCAAGGCCCATGTGCAGGCGGATCTGGACCAAACGTCGGAGGCCGAAGCCACGTACCGTGCTGCGCTCGCCGAGGCGCCTGACTACCCGCGCGCATTGTCTGGGCTGGGGCAGTTGCTGATGCAGATCGGCCGCGTTGAGGAGGCCACAGAAGTGTTTGAGCGCCTCAAGGCTGTGGCTCCCATGATGGGCTGGAACCAGCTCATCCACGCCCGGCAGGTGCCTGAAGATCCAGCCGTTTTGAGTCAGATGGAAGTGGCAGCACGGCGCCCCAGCATGGAAGGGCCGGTCAAGGCGCATCTGTTGTTCAGTCTGGCCTCTGCATGGGAAAAGAAGGGCGATGCCGACAAGGCCTGGGCTCTGGCCACCGAGGCCAACGAGGCGACCAAGGCCTTGTTGCACTACCAGCCCGAAGAACACCGTGACCGCATCGAACGTGAGATGGCACGCTTTTCTGCCGCGTTCATGGCATCCCGTGCGGGCTACGGCAACCCGTCCGAAGTACCTGTTTTTGTGTTGGGTATGCCTCGCTCCGGGACGACCTTGGTCGAACAGATCCTGGGGAGCCACAGTCAGATTTTTGGCGCCGGTGAACTGTCTCTGATTCCACAGCAAATTCAAAAGCTCGAAGCCTGGGAGATGAACCTGGGCACCGGGCGTCGCTACCCGGAATGCGTTGACGACATGACGCAGGAGGAGTCGAAGCGTTTTGCCGACAAACTTCTGTCCGAGTTACGCGCCTACGCGCCGGACGCCCAGCGCATCGTGGACAAATTGCCGCACAACTTCGAGCACGTGGGCCTGATCAAGCTGCTGTTTCCCAATGCACGCATCCTGCATCTCAAGCGAGAGCCACGCGACGTGGCCATGTCGAACTACTTCATCGACTACGGTGCGAAGTTTGGCGGCATGGGCTTTGCCTATGACCTGACATGGATCGGCGAGCAACTGGTGGACCATCAACGGCTGATGGCGCACTGGCACGATGTGTTCCCCGGCCAGATTCTGGAGGTCGATTACGACGCATTGGTGGACGATGTCGATGGGTGGGCTCACCGCATCATCGATTTTCTCGGCTTGGCCTGGGAGCCCGGTGTGTTGGCGTTTCAGTCATTGGATCGTGCCGTGAAAACGGCATCGGTATGGCAGGTTCGACAACCGGTTTACACCACCTCGAAAGCCAAGTGGAAAAAGTACGAAGCCCATCTGGCGCCGCTGGAAGCCGCCTTGGCCCAGGTGCCTGCCTCGCCCCAGGCGTGGCCCGTTCCGGCGCGACAGCCTGGACTCTTCCTGGACGCCATGGCGGCCTTGCGAAAGGGGCAAGCACAGGAAGCCGAGTCCTTGTTCGCACGATTGCTCGAAGAGCAGCCTCGTCATGCTGCTGCCATGCATTTCCGTGGCGCAGCTTGCTTTCAGCAAGGCAAGTTGGACGATGCTGCCACCTGGATGGGGCGTTCGCTGCGTTTCCATCGCGGACACCGCAGCTGGGCCGAGAACCTGATCAAAGTGGAAGAAGCACGGGGTCGCACCGAGCAGGTCCAGCGTTTACGGCAGATGCTGGCCGGCAAGCAGCCTCTCAGCGAGGTGCTTCCTGTGGAGTCAGCTGACCCGCTTTGACGGACAACCAGTCCATCAGCGACTCAACGGCATCATCCAGCGTCTCTGCCGCCCCGCTCAAAACCAGACCGGGTTGTTCCGGTGCCTCATAGGGGCTGTTGATGCCTGTCATATTGGGAATCAGGCCTTGGCGCGCCTTTTTGTAGAGGCCTTTGACGTCCCGCGCCTCGCAGATTTCCAGCGGGGTGTTGACGTACACCTCCAGGAAGCGGTCGGCACCGATCAGGTCGCGTGCCATGTCCCGCTCTTTGCGGAAGGGCGAGATGAACGCCGTCATCACGACCAGGCCCGCGTCGACCATCAGTTTGGCCACCTCAGCGATGCGTCGAATGTTCTCGACGCGATCGGCATCGGTGAATCCGAGGTCCTTGTTCAACCCTTGGCGGATGTTGTCGCCGTCGAGGATGTACGTGTGCCAGCCCTGCTCGTGCAAGGTCTGCTCCAGCGCGTTGGCAAGCGTGGACTTGCCCGAGCCAGACAGGCCCGTGAACCACAGTACGCAGCCCGGATGCCCATGGAGCCATTCCCGATGGTGTCGTTGCACGCTCAGCGCTTGCGTGTGCAGGTTTTCTGCCCGACGCAGGACATGCTTGAGCTCAACCGATGCCAGCGTATTCGCTGATGTGTGGCGTGGCACGTCGGACTCAGAGTCGACCAGCGAAAGCGTCATGCCAGTTGGCATGGCGGTTGTGAGCGCCACATTGCAAAGCGCGATATCGCCCGCATGGAGTTCACGACAGGGGAGCATGGCGCCTGATGTGGCGTCCAGCTTGTACTTGATGCGGGTGATGCACAAGCGTGCTGACGGCGATGCTCGATCAATTACATAGTCTCGACCGGCCAGACCGATCTCAGGCGAACACCACCGGATGAGCGCCTCAAATTGCTCGCCACTGTGGCTAAGAGAAGGATGTTGGGGCTTCATGGCACATCATGATCGATCAATGTGCCTATGCTACGGTGGCCTAACCCTGTGTGGCCAGCTTGTGTGAGTGACCTGGTTCAGGGTTATCGGCGATGGACAAAGAAAAAGCCCTGAATCGGTGAGATTCAGGGCTTTGTGTATGGTGGTGCAGAGGCGACTGGTTTCGAACCAACTCTCTCAACACCTGGGTACTGTTGAGGATCAGTGAGTACCGTTTCGGGTGATTGTCCACTTTTCCACTGCCCCGCGCACGCGGACTTGGCTTCTTCTCTGAACAGCGCCTGAATGTGTCACTCCAGCCCGCAGGACTGACCACATGCCAAAAAAGATCGCACCCCTACACGAATTCACACGATCGTATGATCGATTGCCTCGTGGTTGCGCTACGCTATCCCCATGGACACTTTGATCCCCGCCTTCTTGCGCCGCCAGCGCAACCAGCGTCGTCTGACGCTGGAGATGTTGTCTGCCAAGGTGGGCATGTCGCCGCAGCATTTGTCGGAAATTGAAAGCGGCAAGCGCGATCCGCGGTTGTCGTCCATCGAGCGCATGGCGGAGGCGATGGGGATGACGGTGTTGATCGTGCCGGACGCCATGGCACCAGACCTGCGCCGCTATGTGGCCAACAACGGCCGGATCTACACCACCCACGCGGGCCAGGCCGCTGCCGCGCCCAACCACCCTGAAGCTCCAACACCCGACCATGCCCAAGAAAAAACCTGACCCGGCCCCCACTCAACCCTCAGTCCCAAGTCCTGAGTCCTCCTCGCTTTCCTTCACCATCGAAATCTTCGATGACCCGGAAACCAGCAAGCCCACCCAGTACGGCCGTTTCAGCCGCCACTGGCAGGACGAAGAAGCCCTGGACGTGCTGATCGACAAGCTGGAGGCCGGTCAGCTCAGCCACAAGCAGGCGCTGATGCAAGCGCGCAAGCTGGAAGCCACCACGCCCTACAACCTGGAAATTCAGAACTTCATGGCCAACCGGTTGTGGGCACTGGGCCTGCAGGATGAAGCCACTGAGGTGTATGAACGGGCCTACAACCAGGCACTGGCCCACATCCCCAAAGGCTTCAAAGGCCAGATCACCTGGGGTGAGGTGGACAACCGGCCCTTCCTGCGCCTGGCGCACGGCACCCTGCTGGGCTTGATGCGCCGGCGGGACAAAGCAAAAGCGGGCGAAGCCCCCATGACGCTGGCCAAGCAGATGCTGGCCTGGTGCCCCATGGACAACATCGGTGTGCGTTTTTTGCTGGGTGATATCGCCTTGCTCCAGGGCGACCACCAAGCCGCCATGAAGGAATACCTGAAAGGCGCGTCCAACTCACCGGCGCACTGGTACCAGGCCGCGCTGATTGCGTTTCGGGAGAGGGACTATGTGGCGGCCTGCACCTACCTGCGGCGGGGCATTGCCGCGAACCCCTACATTGCGGAGGGATTGACCGGACGCACGGTGCTGTCAGAACACCTGTACTGGCACGCCACCAATGTGCATGGCCCAGACTGGGCGGTTGACTATCTCGACTCCGCCGCCTGTGACTGGACACCGGAGGAGATCGACTTTGTCGACTGGGTGTTCAATGCATCGCCCGTGCTGAAGGAACGCGCAGAGATGATGGCGCTGCATGAGGGGATGACTTACGAGCGAGACGCTGAAAAGCGTGCCCCTTACGCGAGGCAATCATTGGATTTCGTTGACCGCATCACGGACACGCTGTCCAAGAAGATGGTGCGGAAGGTCAAAAATCGCTGGGACGTCGAAATTTGGCCGTGGGTTCGTGATGGGTTCCAGCGCCCGCCCATTCGATCACTTCAGTGACTCAAGCAAAGCAATCTGCCTCGGCCAAGACCTTGCCCGCTGCGTCTTTCGCCGCAAGCTTGGGTTCACCATCCACAGGCCACTGAACACCAACCGTCGGGTCACACCACAGCAGGCTGCGCTCATGCTCCGGGTACCAGTAGTCGGTGGTTTTGTACAGAAACTCAGCCGACTCGCTGGTGACCACAAAGCCATGCGCAAAACCCGGCGGCCCCCACAGTTGGCGCTTGTTGTCTGCCGATAGTTCAACGCCCACCCATTTGCCGAAGTTGGTTGATGAACGACGCAGGTCAACCGCCACGTCGAAAACGGCTCCTTGCGTCACCCGCACCAGCTTGCCCTGCGGGTGCTTTATCTGGTAATGCAGCCCACGCAGCACCCCTTGGCTGGATTTGCTGTGGTTGTCTTGAACGAAGTGCACGTCCAAGCCGGTGGCCTGCTGAAAGTCGCGTTGGTTGAAACTCTCAAAGAAGAAACCACGGTCATCACCGAAGACCTTGGGCTCCAGGATCAGAACTTCTGGCAGCGCTGTTGTAGTCACTGTGTAGGGCATGGCTCAGCTCACCTCAAAAGGCTGAGCAGGTACTGCCCGTAGCCGTTCTTTTTCAACGGGTCTGCCAATGCTGCCAGCTGCTCGGCGTTGATCCAGCCCTGGCGAAAGGCAATCTCTTCGGGGCAGGCCACTTGCAGGCCTTGGCGCTTTTGCAGGGTGGCAATAAAACTGGCGGCCTCCAGCAAGCTGTCGTGGGTACCGGTGTCCAGCCAGGCATAGCCCCGGCCCATGATTTCCACATTCAGCTGGCCTTGCTCCAGGTAGCGGCGGTTCACATCGGTGATTTCTAGCTCGCCACGTGCAGAGGGTTTGATGTCTGCCGCAATGTCGCACACCTGTTGGTCATAGAAGTACAAACCCGTGACCGCATAGTTGCTCTTGGGTACCTTGGGCTTTTCTTCGATGCTGATGGCGCGTTGTTGCTCGTCAAATGCCACCACGCCGTAACGCTCCGGGTCGTGCACATGGTAGGCAAACACGCTGGCGCCACTGGTGCGGTCGTTCGCGCTGTGCAGTTGCTTCACCAAGTCGTGCCCGTAGAAGATGTTGTCACCCAGCACCAGGGAGCTGGGGTGATTGCCCACAAAATTGCGACCGATGATAAAGGCTTGCGCCAGTCCATCCGGGCTGGGTTGCACTGCGTACTGAATGTTCATCCCCCAGCGTGCACCGTCGCCCAGCAGGTCGGCAAAACGAGGTGTGTCCTGCGGTGTGCTGATTAACAGCACATCGCGAATGCCGCTGAGCATTAGCGTGGACAGCGGGTAATAAACCATGGGTTTGTCGTACACCGGCATGAGCTGCTTGCTCACTGCCTGCGTCACGGGGTAGAGCCTGGTGCCAGAGCCCCCGGCCAGGATGATGCCTTTACGTGTCATGCGGCTTCTCCCTCATATTGCTTGGCCACCCATTCTCGGTATGCGCCACTTTGAACATTGGCTACCCACTCCGGGTTGTCCAGATACCACTGCACCGTCTTGCGAATGCCGGTCTCGAACGTTTCGGCGGGCTTCCAGCCCAGTTCGCGCTCGATCTTGCGCGCGTCGATGGCGTAGCGCCGGTCATGGCCAGGGCGGTCGGGCACGTGGGTGATTTGGGATTTGTAGCTGCTGCCGTCGGCCTTGGGGCGCAACTCGTCAAGCAGCGCGCAGACGGTGTGCACGATCTCGATGTTGGGCTTTTCGTTCCAGCCACCGATGTTGTAGGTTTCGCCCAGGCGCCCGCCTTCGAGCCCGCGGCGGATGGCGCTGCAGTGGTCTTTCACGTAGAGCCAGTCGCGCACTTGCTGCCCGTCGCCGTAGACCGGCAGCGCTTTGCCGGCCAGTGCGTTGACGATCATGAGCGGGATGAGCTTCTCGGGGAAGTGGTAGGGCCCGTAGTTGTTGCTGCAGTTGGTGGTAACCACCGGCAGGCCGTAGGTGTGATGCCAGGCGCGCACCAGGTGGTCGCTGGCGGCTTTGCTGGCTGAATACGGGCTATTTGGTTCGTAGGCGTTGGTTTCTGCAAACGGTGGGGCGTCTTTGGAAAGGGTGCCATAGACCTCGTCGGTGCTGACGTGCAGGAAGCGGAAGGCGGATTTTTCGGCCTCGGGCAAGTTGGACCAGTAGGCGCGTACGGCTTCGAGCAGGCGAAAGGTGCCAACGATGTTGGTCTGGATAAAGTCTTCGGGACCGTGGATGGATCGGTCCACATGGCTTTCGGCGGCAAAGTGCAGCACGGCACGGGGGCGGTGCTGGGCCAGCAGGGTATCCACCAAGTTGCGGTCGCCCAAGTCGCCTTGCACGAATACATGGCGCGCATCGCCCTCCAAGCTGTCCAAGGTTTGCAGGTTGCCCGCATAAGTGAGCTTGTCTAGATTGACCACTGGCTCGTTGGAGCCAGCGAGCCAATCATGCACAAAGTTTGCACCAATGAAACCGGCACCACCTGTGACCAAAATGGTCATATTTCATCTCCCAAAATAGCATTGAATTGAATCTTAAGAAAGTTATTAACGTCAATCATTTTGGCTTGAGAGGGAAGGTGTTGGTGAGGGATTTAGCAAGAGGTCCACGCAATCGGCCAGACAAGTGAATACACCATCAGCCGACTCCCGGTCGCCTGGCCTGAGGGCGTGACCACTCTCCACCAAGAAGCATGTTGGAACGCCGGCCGCACGGCCTGCATCGATGTCCGATTTCTTGTCGCCGACCAGGACGGCACTGCGCAGATCCAGACCGAACGCCGCTTGTGCCTGAAAGATTAGACCAGGCCGCGGCTTGCGACAATCGCAGCCGTACGGCGGGTTCCAATCGGGCGTGTGTGGGCAGTGATACACGGCATCTAGGTGCGCGCCTAAACGGGCAAGTTCTTTACGGATGTGGACGGTCAGCAGCTGATAATCGGCTTCAGTGTAAAAACCACGGCCAATTCCGCTCTGATTAGTGACAACTACTACCGTCCAGCCCGCGTTGTTTAGACGGCGGATGGCTTCGGGCGTGCCGGAGACGAACTCGAAATCTTCGATCCGATGAACGTAATTCCTTTCGACGTTCACGACACCATCACGATCAATAAATATGCAGCGCCCAATCATACCGTGGCGTGCTGTGCACAGAACGCCAAGTAGTCCTCGGGGACGCCTATGTCGGTAAAACGGCCACTTACCGTTACGACGCGTACTGAGCCTTCGCGTGCAGCAGACGTTAAAATTTCGTTCTCGAAACTGAATACTTCACCCGGCTTCCGGTCACCGAACACATGCCTATTTACGCGATAATAACCGGCATTTATGTATCCTTTCCCCTCGACGCCCTTTTCCTGAAAGCCAGTCAGGCGCCCTTCGGCATCGAAGCGCAGAGCGCCGAACCGGGCAACATTGGGCACTTCCACACCTAGCAAACGGATGTGCTCGCACAAATCTTGACGCAGCTCCGACCACAAGGCATCAGCAGACGCGTCTAGAAGAGTATCGCCATTGACTACGATCGCTTCTTCCAAACCGAGTTCATCCATCGCGAAGAGAATGGCTCCGCCTGTGCCCAGCGGTAGAGGCTCCCGGCAAAGCGTGATTTCTTTCAGGTCATCGTGTACCTTGACGTAGCGGGCGACCTGGTCAGATCCATGGCCCAGCGACAGGACAATGTCTGGAAAACCCTGGCGACGCAGGTGCGCAACCAGCAATGTAATAAAGGAAGTAGAACCGACTGGCGCTAGACACTTGGGTAAGTCTCCAAGGGCGCTACGGATGCGGGTGCCGAGACCGCCGGCTAGGATTAGGCAGCGCACCTGAGTCATTGCGCGTTGTCGGGGCGAAAGTACTGGCGCTCGACGAAGCCGCACCAGTAATGACCAATGACGATGTGGCACTCTTGGATACGTGCGGTATTCGTCGATGGGACTCTGATCTCGAAGTCGACTGATACTCCTGCGATTCCTGATGCTCCGCACAGGCCCACGGTTTTAACTCCCATGGAGGCCGCGACCTCAAAGGCAGCCAGTACGTTCTTCGATCGGCCGGACGTCGTGATACCTACGAAGATGTCGCCCGGACGGGCTTGTGCAGCCAATTGGCGAGCGAACAGTTTCTCATAGCCGTAGTCGTTACCAATAGCTGTGAGCATTGAAGTATCGGTGGCCAGAGAGAGCGATGGCAGACCTGGGCGGTCGAAGTCGAAGCGGCTAACGAACTCGGCGGCTAGGTGTTGTGCATCAGCCGCACTGCCACCATTTCCCGCAAAGATAACTTTGTTACCCTGTTGGTAGCACATCAGCATAGCTTCAGCCACAAAGCTGACCTTAGACATTGTCGCCGCGTCGTTCAACAACTGATGCTTTGTGGCGATGGAGTCCCGCAGGACGCTATCGAAATTGTGATTTACATGTTCCATGCGATTGCTCCGTGCTTCTCAAACTCGAACTCATAAAACTGACCACCCAGCGCTTCCAACTTACGCTTGACGTCAAACCTGCGGTTGGGCGGCACGGCAATCATCATAAACCCCCCCCCCCCGGCACCCGAAACCTTCAGCCCACGCGCACCCGCTTCGTATGCAGCTTCGGCAACGCGGTCGATATCGTTATTGGTTATGCCTGGTGCCATGCGTTTTTTCGCTAGCCAGGAGGCGCCCAGCACCTCGACAACGCGATCCAGATCCTGGCGCAGAAGCGCGTTCTTCATATCGAGCGCTGACCGCTTGATACTGTGCATAGCGTTAACCGCGTCCTCGTGCTGTTCAGACGCGGCCTTGATCTGAGACGTGATGATCTGGGCAGACTCCCGCGACCGACCAGTGAAGTACAACATTAGTTGCGACTCAAGGCGACGCAACGTCAGATTGTCGATTCGCAGTGGATTGACTATCACGTTATTGTTGGGGCCGAACTCCATGAAATTCACCCCGCCGAACGCCGCAGCGTATTGGTCCTGTTTGCCGCCAGCCATGCCGCAGTCGATCCGTTCGATCTCGAAGGCTAAGCGTGCAACGTCGTACTCGCCGAGCGGCACGTTGAATGCATGCGCGTAGGCAGTAACCATAGCTACCACTAATGCAGAAGATGAGCCTACCCCGCTGCCCGGGGGGGCGTCCGAATATGTAACTAGCTCGACAGTCGGCGTCTTTCCGTTGAGGTACTGGCGCACGAAGCGCGAATGAACTGCGTGATGCAGCGCAAGCTCGATCTCGTTACCAGTCGCGTCGCTACTACATTCGACGTTGAAATCAGCAGCGTAGAAGCGGCTAGGACCCGACTCGAGAATCGTCAAATCGCAGTGCGTGTACAAGCTTATGGTCGCGTTGAGTACCGCCCCGTGGTGGAGGTCGCTGTAAGGTGACACATCGGTTCCCCCTCCTGCGAGGCCGAGACGGAGAGGAGCGCGGGCATGAGTTTTAGCTGACATAACTTTACTTCCAGAAATATCGGAGCGCGGAAAGACTCTCCGCGATGCGCCGAAGGCGCATGAGGTTCGGTTGCTGGATGAAACGGTATAGTCCTTCGAGGCCGGCGGATTGGATCCAACGCGGCGCACGGCGGACGCTTCCGGACAGGAAATCCAGACTGCCACCAATAGCCATGATGAGGCCAACGCCGGTCGCTTGAAGTTCGGGCATAAGGTCCGCAATCAGCAGTTCCTGCTTCGGCGCTCCGAAGGCAACGAAGATAGCGTCGGGGCGCACCTCCCTCACCACATGCATCAGGTTGTCCACCCAGTCCCGCGGCATGGGGTAGGGAGCAAACGGTGGTGAGTAGCCATGGACGTCGAGACCAAAACGCTCCTTCAGGATCCTAACTGACGCAGCATTTGCCGCCTCTGAGGCGCCAACCAATAGCAGACGGCGCCTGGAATGGGACAATTCCTGCGAGATCCGATAGACCAAGTCGCTACCACTGAGCTTCTCAAACCGAGTAAGACCGTTGATGCGGGCGCGCAAGTTGGCAGCCCAAAGTAGGATCTGGCCATCGACGACGCAATGGCCAGTCTCGAGTGCGCGCGCGAATTCAGGTCGTTCGTTGGCCAGTCCAACCAGTTGAGCATTGACTGGGTAGATGGCCTGGAGTTTGCCATCTCCAGAAAAAAGCGGTGGCAGGGATGGACAAAGTGTAATAACGGAGAACTTCATTACTGTGATCAACCCAGGTCAGCGGGACGACTCAGCGCGCTGCGTCGGAATCTTTTGAACTGCCGCCAGGCTTTGTGCATTATTTAGAATTTGATGTGTGTATTCCATTTAATCGCATAAACTGTTATTGGTTGCATGTATGGGCTAAATTCACTTCAGGTAGCCCGTTATCCTGCCGATTCGGTTGATCAACTTGAACCATAGCAATTGAAGCATATTCATATCGGTTCTTGATACCTGTACGTTAGCGCGACTGACTCGCATTGTGAAATAATACTCCTGAAGAATAGAGCGGACTTTTCCGGCCATGAAATCTACATTTTCTCTGGTTAGAGTCGCAGCACCGTACCAAGATTTCTTGCCGGGCTGGAACATCCATCTATTGATCCGTTCCTGCATCGGAGAACTTAGTGTGACGGCATAGAACCGGTCCGGCAAATCGCCTGGCACCAGCGCATCGATTTCTGGAGAATAGACTTTCCATTTCAGTGATTCCAACGCTACGGAATCCAGGTAGAAAAGGTTGGAGCGGATCCAGAAATCACTAGTTAAGCCATTAATCTCTAGCATCTGTAATGCACGGTCGACGTGGCCGACACATACACCCTTCCCACCTCCGCACCGTAACGCCGCAGACACCATTGCGTGGACAAAATATTGCGGCAAATAATTGTGTACACCCGCGGTGTCGTTTAAGAAGTACACCCCCCCCGTTGCCTGACGCTGCAAATGATCGAGTCCCTCCTGATATCCGCCGAATTCACGGCCGCAGTTACTACCCTCTAACAATTCAACAATTCGGCCTAGGGACTTCAGTGAAGTGGTGTCTAGGGGAGGTAGCCCCTTTCCGTTCCAGACCACGATGATTCGGTCCAGAGAGGTCGATCTGGCGATTTGCTTGATTAGATCGACTCCCTTACTGGAGCGGGCGGGATTGTAAAGGAGCCAGACTAAGTGGGCCGAGACGGCAACTTGAGAACGATTCATAACTTGGAAATGGCGAGGGGCGATCTTGGAACGTCCTGTCGCATAACTCGTTGTGTGGCACGACACGACGATGGTTTAGGGTACTGGGCACAAAGAGCCCCACAGCACAGAAAAAGCGCCTGCATAAGCGTGCTGCCCACCATGTTGTTGAAAAGGCCAGCAACAGGTAGGATCGCCGCGATCACCAATGTGATATGTCCCAGCCCGTGGAACTGTCGCAGTGCGTAGCGGCGGATTAGCCAAAACATGAGTCCGAAAGACAGGATGGCAACGCCACCTCCAAAGCACACCAATTCCCAGAAAAAGTTGTCAATAGCGTAAATTGTTGACTCACCAGGCACAAGATTGTTCTGAGTGATGCCTATTCCCAGCACCAAGTTCGCGCTGTTACTTAGCAAAGTGTCATAGATGTAAGTCCATGATGTAAGTCTCGTAAGGACGCTAGAAGTCTCAGCGCTCACTTCGAAATCTCCGGTAGAAACCTGAGCCCCCAAAAGCAAAGCTATCAGAATGCTAGCCAACGGCATCAAAAGGAAAGCTAGACCACCAGCACGGCTCAGCAGACGCGGGGTAAGCTGTTGCGCTAACAGCCAAGTTAACAGGATCACGTAGCTATTACGCGTGAATGTCAGGGCAATCACCACGAACAGCGCTAGGCTAGTAAACGTCAGCATGCGCCCCTCTATCTCGCGGATCAGGGTTAACAGCAATATAGCGGCGAAAGTCAAATCCAAACCAGAAAAGTAAGCACCAGACAAACGCGGCAGAGGCACGCCAGTAATGAGAGAGGGAACTGCTGAGCCGTAGTCCGCGTAAACGGCATAGAACTGCTCGCCCAGCAGCGCAGCATCCAATGCGTTGACGGAAATGCCTGCTAGCAGGCACATCGTGGACAGCACCAACCAGCGCCGAATACGTATCGCTGTTTCACGCGGCGTAAGTTTTATCTGATTAATCGTGAGTGTGCCGCCCAGAGCAATCAAGATGGCTGGGCCGACCAGATAGATCCACAGCGAAGCCAGCACCGTGGTCATCCCCGCATCCTGGACAGATGAAAGATAAGCCACCGCCGGCGGAACCAGCAGGCCCAGCAGCAGTAAGGTGGAGTTATGAGTCCGCCAGTTCCTGACGCGCAAGCTGGTCATCGCGAAGGCCATAAACAGGTATGTCGCGCTGATCAGGCTCATCTGCAGTACGGTACCCGTGGTTCGGAACACCAGCAGGCGTATCAGTGGAATCACAAAGAATAAGACTGCCATTATGCTGACCAGAGGTAGCAGGCCAGCCACTTCGGTGGAGCGGTTGCGCTGGATCATGCTCGGTCTCCGTCAAGTGTTACGACGCAGCAGGATATGCGTCGAATAGGCAAGAGACCAAATGATCGCAATCGTGCGCTGTGGCAGTCGCGCCACCAGTCGCGCCCACTCTGGCGCAATCGGCGAGGCGGTCGCGAAGTCTGGGCCGCACCGCTCGAGCTCCTCAAGTGTCAAGGCTCCGAGTGCCCGCAGTTGTATCAGACTGACCGGACCGAACAAGCGCGTGTGCACGCCATGGGAGCGGATGACATGATCCTGTTCCGCCGGACTGAACAATGTTGGAAATGATCGGATCAGCTTGCTCCAATCCTTAACAAAGACGCTGAACGCGGACTTCAACCAGTAGCTAGACTTTTTCCGGTTGAACTTGAGCATCGGCGCGCCGAGCCAGTGCATGCGTCGGGGTGCCTGGGCGCATGCCTCAAGGATTAGGCCCAGCTGTGGAAAGTTCTTCCAGTCGGCTCGCCGGTCTATGGGGATCTGCATCGCACGTGGTGCGCGACCATAGATCGTCGCGCCGGACAACGTCAGGTACCAGGTCCGATCAAGCAGGAAGGGATGCACGGCCTCGCCTTCGATGAGGCGCGAGCCCGGCTCCGGCGCGTACGCGTTGATAAAACAGAAGTCAGGACGCGTTTGCGCCAGTGCGGCCAGCACAGAGCCCAACGTGCCGGGCTCGCAATACAAAGAGTCGCCCAGATACCAGACATAGTCGGTATTAGGCATGGCCAACGTGGCAAAGAAGTTCGCGTCGTGGCCAAAGCGTGGATCGTTCTTGCGATACACCAGCAGCGGGAACTCGGTGCGGAGGTCATCGGCCATCTCGCGCGTGCGGTCGTCGGAACTATCGTCAGATAGGTATACTGAAATGTGATGCTTAAGAAGTTCTGGCAACATTGCTCGGAGGTTCTCCCGGAGAATGTCGCTGCGGTTGTATGTAGGGATCGCTATCGCGAGCAGGGGATTAGGCCTCATCGTTGTTGCAGTCCGTCAAGGTACAGCGCCAGCGCGTCGTGCAGGTTGCGCGGCCGAAAGTCGATAGTCTCCCGCAGACGGGATATATCTAGTACCAAGCGCGGCACGTCCACAGCGCGGGTTTCAAGATATCGGACCTCAACAGGCTTACCTGTCAGCGCCCCGATCATTGCCAGCAAGTCTCGGATCGAATGACCCTGACCCGACCCGACATTAAAGATGCGGCCCCAAGCTTCCTCCTTCGATAGCAGATCGGCCATGGCACCAGCGAGATCCTCAACCCAGAGGTAGTCACGAACGACCGAACCGTCGCCCCAGATCTCAACTGGCTGGCCGTGCAGCACCTTGTCGACCGCCACAGCCACAAGGCCCTGCTTACGGTGCGGGTTCTGGAACGGGCCAAAAGGGTTCGAAGGGCGAAGAATCATGTGGCGCAGTTGCTGCGCGCGTCCGACGAAGGCAAGGTACTGTTCGAACAGTACCTTGGAGCAGCCATAATAGTTAATCGGGCGCAGGGGCTCGGTCTCCGCGATGGAGAGCTTATCGCTAGGGCCGTAGACGGTGCCGCCCGAAGACACATAGACGAAACTGATCCGGCGTCTGGCCAGGTGGTCGAGCAGGCGGTACGTTGGCGTGATGACCTGCGCCATTTCCGTTTCGAGGTCGTCCAGCGTACTTGAGGGGATGAGGCTCGAGACTAGGCCGATGACGCACTCGATGCCCAGCTCGTCAATGGTGGTCTGCAACTGAGCGATATCATTACTCAGGATGACGTGGCGCCCAGCAACTTTGGGGACAGGGCGACCGTAATCCGCAAAGCCGGTTGAACGGTCAGCGATGTGCACCTCGTGGCCGCAACGCACCAGGGCACCGGCCAAATTAAGGCCGATGAACCCGGCCCCGCCTAGCAACAGGATCTTCATGGCGACAACGAAGCCTTGCGATTGTGAGCGCGATTTCTGCGTGCTTGATGCGCCCATGCCCAACCAAGCAAGGCTGTCAAGCCGCGCCAGCTGATCATCCGCGCCGATGCCCAGCGCGACAGCGGCGCCTGACCTGCGACGCGCCAATCATCTTCGATCGCAGCATGCTGGTGCTGTTCCAGCCGATCAAGCAGGCGGCCAAAAAAGGCCGGCACAAGGCGTTCGGCCACTAGGCGCTCGCGCAACTCGCGAGACTTTGTCACGAACGCCCTGCGGGTCTCCGGCAGCATCGATTCGTTCTGCCGCATCCGATAGAGGCCCACTTGGCGCTTTGCGATCGGTATTGGGCCGTGCGCGGCCGCCCATCGGCACCAGAATTCATAGTCGGCGATGGGATACCAAGCCGGATCGAAGCCGCCCATCGCCTGAGCCTTGTAGCGATCAAGCACGATGCCCAACGTTGCCGCAAAAGGATTGGCGAAAAAGAGTTGCGCAACTGATTTACGCTTGACCTCGCGCCGAATTGGTTCTAGGAGCGCCTGCAGACGATGCAGCGGAGACTGCTCGTTCGCCGCCGGGCGCTCGGCACGTTCGTCTAGTACGCCGTGACGCCAAGCCATAGCCGCGCCCGGGCGGGCGCAGGGACCCAGCCAGCGGTTGATCTCCTCTGCGAAAGCGGGCTCCAGAAGGTCGTCATCATGGAGGATGGTCACATAATCACCGCGGGCTAACTCAAGGCAACGCGTCCAGTTCGGGAACATGCCGACGTTCACGCGGTTCTTGAAGTACGTCATAGACTGGCTGGCGAAGGGTCTCATGGCCTCGACGGCGAGCTCGTCGTTCTCCGGATCATTGTCAACGACGAGGACTTCCACCGGGAAGTTGAACCGAAGCCGAAAGACGGATGCCAACGCTTCCTGCAGTAGGTCGAAGCGGCGGAAGGTCGGGATAGCGATGGTCAGCCTCGGGTGTTCATTGCCGGCGGTGCAGGCATCGATGTCGACACGCCGCGTCAACGTGGCGAGGTCAGTTGTGTCCGGCGCAGTCGGAATCTGGGATAGGGATGTCATTGGTGGGTCATTAGGTTCGGCCAGGCGGCTTGCCTATAGCCTTGCACATGCCGAGTACGATCAGTTCGCTCCAGCCCGCACCTAGATCTTTGCGAGCCTCGCGGGGCCATTTCCAGTTGTTGTATGCCAGCTGGACTAAGCCCTGGGCCAAAATCAGTCCTATCACGTCGAATTGCTGGACCACCGCCACGCTCAGTACACAGATGAGCAGGCCGGAGAACAGGCCCGCGCGAAGGAAGGGCACATGGTTGTGGGTGGTGAGGTAGCCGGCGGCGAGGCTATGGTTCATTTCTAGCAGCATGACTAGCCCGAACAGGGCCAGTAGCGGCGGCGATAGCAGCTTAGTCTTACTGCCCATAAGGTGCAGTAGCCATTCCCCGCCGAAGATCAGCACCAAGGCGCCCGCAACGAAGGCGGTCCAGGCCACAACAACCACCTCACCATACAGCGCGCGCAGTGCGGGCATATCGCGCGCAGCCTGAGCCGCCGCGAGCCGAGGCATCCGCACTTGCAGGATTACCGCTGCTACGCCGCTGAGGGTCATCATAAGCGTGACAGTCATGCCGAAGCTTGCGGCTGCGCCTACTCCGAGGAAGCTCGACGCAATAAGAACATTCGCGCGCTGGATGAGGAAGGCGCCGATCTGCACTACACCGAGCCGGCTTGCGTTGTGCCAGAGCAGCTTCATGGTGTCTCGCGTGTCACCCGTCCGCGCCGTCGACTGGCTGATGTCGCCGCGTAAGAAAAAACGCATCGCAACCACGCGACCGAGTATGCAGGCGAGGAAAGTTGAGGCGCCTAGACCCAATAGCCCGGCACCGGTGACCAACGCCGTGACGCCGGCCACCAGCATGCTCGCGCGGGTGACGATGACCACTTGGCTAGCTGCAACCACGTCGCCTCGCCCTTGCATGAGGCCATTAACATAACCGTAATAGAAGTTGATCACGTAGCCGCCGGCATAGAGCAACCACGCACCAAGTACGATAGGTAGGGGCTGCTCGGGCGCCGCCACTGACATCACATAGAGACTCCCACCCCCCAGCAAAACCAGACCACCTATTGCGGCGACGATGCGGTATATCGCGCGCGACGCACGTACCAAGTCAGCGAGTAGCCATGGGGCCACAGTAGCGCCCGCCCGGACCTCGTGCGGCAGGCCTTGCTGGTTCAGCGACTGGGCACCCGCGAAGACATATGCTGTGTTGCGCGCGATGGTGGGCTGGAAACCGAATTCCAGCAGTTGCGCGAGGCTGGTCAGCGTGATGAACACAAACCAGAGCCCTACGTCTTCGGTCGGCAGGTAGCGCAGAACTGCGGGCAGCAGCAGCACACCTGCACCAATATTCAGGAACTGTGCCAGATAGCCCCATGCGACATCACTCCGTTGGGAGGCTAGGTGCTTGAAACTGCTTGGACCGGATGAGAAGGGAGGGAGGGTCGGTTTCACGTCAGGTCATCCAACGCACGATAACCGCTGAGGAAGCTCTGGTTGCTCCACAGGTAGTCCCATCGCCCGAAACGACCGCAGGAGCGGATACCGACGGTCTCGCACCAGGCCAAGACCTCGTCGCGACGGGCTTCCATGCCTCGATCAAAGATAACGTTGCCGTAGGGCAGCCGTCGGTGGTCGATAAACAGGATATCGTCGTCGCTGGCGATGCCCATGCGCCGCAGCGCCAGCCGAGTATTCACCACCAGATCCTCGGACGCGTGCCTCGGGTCTGTGCCGCGGGAGTACACCTCGAACTGGAGCGAACTGCAGCCAGTCGGCGCGTTGTCTGGCGACTTCACCGACGGCGAATATGCACGGCTGGCAAGTAGGTCCTCATCATAGATGTAGAACCAGAGGTCCTTGACTAGGGGCTTATTGAAGCCGACTGAGATCAGGTCAAGCGACGTCGCCCGCAGTGTGCCGGAGCACTCACGAACAGCCTCCGGAACATCCGCGCACATCGTCGTCAGCAGCGGCAGCGGCAGGGTGCTGACGAGGACGTCGTAGCTGACCCGGCGACCGTTAGCGAAGGTCAGCAGGCGGCGCACAGTGTCGATGCGTTCGACTCTGTGATCGAAGCGGATATCCGATGCGTCTATCAGCGGCTGGATGAACGCCTTGAACCCGCCGCGCTTGGGATAGCGCATTTCTTTAGTGTAGTAGTGGTTCGGCGTTTCGCTCGTGAACGCACCGTAGAGGATTTCGTCAAGCTCAGCGCGGCGCATTCGGTTGCCGATCCACGTCGTGGACAGTTCTCTGGCCGACGTGGCCCAGTACTTCCGCGTGTAGCGAATCGGGTAACGATCGGCAATACCGTCGCCGTACTGGTGGCGAAGCCATTGCTCATAGTTGTCGCCATCAAGCCTCGCTGGTCGCGCCAAAAAAGACTTAATCAACGCCACTTTCTCTTCGGCTGGCAACGGGTAAAGATTGTTTTGCACCGGGTGCTTCAACCAGCGCCCATCTTCATGGCAGTTTGCGTCAGCGGGGTGCGTCAGGTACGGCGTGAGATCGAAGATCTGCCGCACCTCAGGCTCACTGGCGAAGCTCAAATGTACTGCGCGGTCGAAGCGGAAGCCGTCGATCGTGAAGTTGTCCAGCAGGCCACCGGCGCTAGCTCGAGCCTCGAAGAGCACCACGTCTTGAAACCCGATCTGGCGGGCTCGATGGGCGGCGCCTAGACCAGCGATACCAGCACCCAGGATGGCAACCTGCACACTATCGGCACTCATACGCCGCCTCCCTCGGGATGAGTGATGCCGCGGAGACTGGCTATGTAGGTCGCCAGGCTGTGCTCCCAGCGCGGCATCGGTTCGAATCCGAGCTGCGTCATGCGCCAGTTGACGGCGGCTTCGTTATCGGAGACTTTCGCGCGTCGGTTAAAGATCCCGGCATCAGCGGGCTTGACGACTACGGATTCACCGCTGAGCCGCACGATTTCGCTCACATACTCGAAGCGCGAGGCGCTGCCCGTGTTCACGCAATTGAAGATACCTGTATGCCCGGAATCCACGAGGGCTAGCACGCGGCTGACGACGTCGCGCGTGAAAGTCGGGCAACCGACCTGCTGCTGGTTGGATTTCATAACGCCGCCTTCGGCGCGCACTCGGCGCGCCTCCTCGATCCGGCGCGCGACGAAGTTCTTCGGGTTCTCCGGCTCGCCTCCGAACAGCCAGCCCGTGCGAATAACCAGATTCGCGCCAGAGCGCGCAAGCACCGCGGCTTCACCCAGGAGCTTGGCACGGTGATGGTGGGTGGTGGGATTGGCGTCGTCATACTCGGCAAACGGGGTAATAGCGCCGCAGCCATAAACTCCCGTGCTCGACATGTAGACTAACGGCACGCCCGCGAGTCGTGCCGCATCCGCTACTTGTTCGGATAGTATGAGGTTGTCGCGGTAGCATGCGTCGACCTCCACTTCGCAAAGTTCGACGTTGGTATTGGCTGCGGCGTGCAACAACCAATCCACGCCGTCTAAGCGCTCCGCGATCGTGTGAGGCGACTGCCCAGCGATCGACTTGCGGTCGATGGCATGGACTGCGTGGCCGCCGGCTATCAGTGCATCAACAAACGCCGAGCCAAGCAGGCCGCTAGCTCCGGTGAGGGCGACTTTCATGCGTCGCCCTCCCTCAGCGGAAAGGTCTCAAGCGGGAGGTTGATGGCCTCAGCGGGATCGTGCGGAAGGCTTGCCACGTTGAGCACAAGGTTGAGCCCGACACCTCGCCCAGTTAATGCTACCCAGTGGCCGGGCGGCACGGTCAGCCGCGCGTAGTTCGAATCTCCCAGCACATAGCTTTGCGTCTCACCGTCATCGCCAGCGCGCACATGAAACTCCACCTCACCGACGGGCACTACTAAGTTCATCTGCATCACCGTGTGCTGCTTCCAGCCCTTCGTCTCGCCCGGGATAACGGTGGTGAAGTAGGCTTCGCCGAAACCCGCGAAGCCAATGTCCGACGCTTTCATGGCGTGATAAACGGCTCCCTTTGGGTGGTCGATTCGACGCAGCGACGTGACAATCACCGGCAACCGGTTCAGCGCGCCCATACGAGTCCCCGCTCGGTAGCGCGATGTTCGTACTGCTCGATCTGGTTGAGCGTAAAGTCGAACATGTTCGTATTGGTCTTATAGAAGTTGTAGTACCACTCGCTTACGAATCTCACGCAATCGCGGTACTCGAGGTTCGGCTCCCACCGGAGGTGGAAGAGCGCTTTGTCGCAATTGAGCTTCAGCAGGCCGGCTTCGTGGAAAGGGATATCGGCTGTAACGCGGTAGGCGTCGTCCGGACGTGCAAACTGCCAGTGCGCGCTGAGGTCGTTCAAAAGATCCAGCACGGTACGGTTCTGCTCAGAACGCGGACCAAAATTGAACGATTCGCCGACTAGGAACGGGGAAGCGCTCAGTGCGGCACCTAGCGTCAGGTATCCACTGAGCGGCTCCATCACGTGTTGCCAAGGGCGCGTAGCGCGCGGGCTGCGGATCTCCACGGGCTGGTCTTTAGACCAGTTCCGCATGCAGTCGACCACGATGCGATCTTTAGCCCAGTCGCCGCCGCCGATCACGTTACCGGCCCGGCCCGTCGCCATGCGTACCGGGTGGCCTTCCTTCGCAAAGAATGAGTGGTAATACGAATGGAAAATGACTTCTGCAGCACCCTTGGATCCGCTGTAAATGTCCTTGCCGCCGAGGTGGTCAGTTTCCTTGTAACCCCACGGCCATTCAACGTTCTCATAGCACTTGTCCGACGTGATCACTACAGCGACGCAGGGATGCTCTAAGCCGCGCAATGCCTCGAGGACGTTGGCAGTACCGACGACGTTCGTAGTAATCGTGTCGATCGGCTGGGCGTAAGACGTCGAGACGATAGCCTGCGCAGCTAGGTGGAAAACGAATTCTGGCCTGGCGTCAAGTAGCGCCTGTCGCAGTCGCGGTAAATTACGTATGTCACCAATCTGGTGATCTATCCTTTCGCTTAGGCCACCGACCTCAAAGAGAGAGGGATTGGTGGGGACGCAGTCGGAGAAGCCAGTAACGTGCGCACCGAGCTTGAGCAGCCATGAGGTCAGCCAGGACCCTTTGAATCCCGTGTGTCCAGTGATGAACACCCGCTTGTCACGATAGACATTTCCGAACATTTAATCTTTCCTATCTAATGTGGCCACGACTCGCCCGCATGGACGGGGCATTTTCTGAAAGTTTGTAATTAAGACGGCGGCGTTGCGACGCAGTATCGGGTCAGGCCCACTGTTTCCACGGGGCCTTGCCAGATGTCCACAGGGATTCAAGCAACATCTTGTCGCGCAATGTGTCCATCGGTTGCCAGAAGCCGGTGTGTTCGTAGGCCATTAGCTGGCCGGACTCTGCTAGGCGGATTAGTGGCTCCTGTTCCCAGGTCGTCGAGTCGCCGGTGATTTCCGACAGCACCGACGGCGAGAGCACAAAAAATCCGCCGTTGATCATGGCACCGTCACCCTTGGGTTTCTCCTTGAAAGTCATGACCTGACCATGCTTGATGTCAAGTGCACCGAAGCGGCCCGGCGGGTAAGTAGCCGTTAACGTTGCGGCCTTGCCATGTGCCTTGTGGAATGCAATAGTGGCGCTGATGTCGATGTCGCCGACGCCATCACCGTAAGTGAAGCAAAAGGCCTCCTCGTCCTTGACGTAGTCCGCCACGCGCAACAGGCGACCACCAGTCATTGAGTCGTCGCCGGTATCCACGAGAGTGACGTTCCATGGTTCCGCGCGCTTATGGTGGACTTCCATTCGGTTATTGCACATGTCAAAGGTAACGTCGGACATGTGCAGGAAGTAGTTGGCGAAATACTCCTTGATGACATAGCCCTTGTAGCCGCAGCAAATGATAAAGTCATTAACACCGTGATGGGAATACATCTTGAGAATGTGCCAAAGTATCGGCTTGCCACCGATCTCGACCATGGGCTTAGGACGGGTCGAGGTCTCTTCGCTCAAGCGGGTCCCGAGACCACCGGCAAGGATTACTGCTTTCATTTAAAAATACTCCAGTTCTGAATTTATTAGGCGGATGAGCACTAAAACGCACCTACCCGTAGCGCAACGATAACGGGAGGATCGAAGCTACCCCTTTTGCAATTTTTTTCCTGTCATATCATCTCGCACTTCGGACTTAAGCGCTTCAATCTCCACCTTCAGAGCGTTGTACTCTTCCATCTTGCGCTCCAGAAACCGGTGGGTAATTGCTGCCTTTTCTGCCATACCGGTTGGGGTGAGCACATAGACGTATCCAAACTTATTCTTGGAAGTGGCGAAGTTTTTCATCTTCACCAAGCCCTTTTCCATCAGCGCTTTCAGGCAGTAATTCAGCCCGCCAACACTGATGCCCAGTTTCTCGGCCAGTTCGCGCTGGGTGAGGTCGGGGTTTTCTTGCAGGATGCGCATCACCCTGAAATAAGTGTCTTCTTGTAGTTTGGCTTGGCGACTTGTCATAAAATTGACGAGTGTTCTCTGTACGCTGTGGATTTGAAAGTGTTTCAGGCAGGCTACCGCAGTGCCGTATCACTCAGAGGAGCGCAGCCGCGGGGAGTAGCAAAGCAAAGTTCTGTAAGAACTTGAACATTGTAGCCGGTGCTCAGCCGTTCGGTCCACTCCGTCATCAAAAATAGTTTTCAGGTGTAGAAGAGTTCAGGCCTCTGCAACTTGTTGCTGCTGTACCGCCTCTTCCATGCTGACGGTGTTCACCACCAGCTCCAGGTGGATCAGGATTTCGGGTTCATGGCGGCCGATGTAGCTCTTGACGGCTTCGTTGGCCAGCAGCTTGGTGAGGTAGCCCTTGGCCACCACCAGGTTGAGCAGGTCGGAGCCGTAGGAACTTTCAGCCTCCTGGTACTTCTCCTGCACCTGGCTCATCTCTTTTTCCAACTTTTCGATCTGTTCGATGGGCGCGGTCTTCTTCTCCTTCTCGGCAGGCTTGACATCGGTGCGTTGCTCGGGCGGCGTGGCCTTGAGCAGGGCCTCAGCATGCGCCACGGTGATGGTGTTGCTGGCGATCATCAGCTCTACCGCTTCCACCTGGCGTGCGGCCTTCATGTTGCGCAGGATGCGGGTGACATCTGGGGTGAACTGCTTGTCTTGCAGCAGGGTGATGGCTTCGGGGCAAATGCCTTCGAGCAGGTTGATGCGCCGGTTGATGGAGCTCAAGTTGACGTTGAACGCCCGGGCCAGGCGTTCCTTGCTGACGCCCCGATCAATGGCGCGGCGGATCATGTAGTGCTCGGCGATTGTCGACAACCTGTTGACATGGTGGTTGTAGGAGTAACTTTCGTCGTCTTTGGCGAACAGACAGGGGCCGACGCTCATGCCCAGCTCCTTCAGGGCCAACACACGCAGGTGGCCGTCCAGCACCAGGTACTCCGGTTTCTTGCGGTCGGGCTGGATGACGGACAGCGGCTCGATCAGCCCCACTTCGTTGATGCTGGAGACGATCTGTTTGTACTTGCGGGTGCTCATCACCCCGTCGGGCACCTTTTTGCTGGGCAGCAGCTGGTCCAGCGGGATCTGGTAAGTCTCCAGCTCGAAGCCAAGCAGGGTGTTCAGCGGCCCGGTTGGTAGATTTGGGCCGTCGTCACCGTGGTCGTCCATGGCGCTGCCAGGGCGGTAGACGCCGGGATACATCTCGGTCAGGTTGCTGTGGGTGGCGTGGGTGGTGGCTTGGCGTGCAGTGTTCACAGGGTGGCTCCTTCGGGTTCGGGGTGGTCGGGTGTGCTGACGCTGCCCAGCGTGTTGATCCGCTCGGCCAGGTACTTGGGCAGGGTGTCCAGACCTTCGGCGCGCAGCAGGTTCACAAAGTGCTCATCGGCAAAGAGCTTTTTGAGGCCCTGCACCACCAGCAGCAGCCGCTGGTGGGCGTGTTCGGCTTTGAGCACCATCTTGCGCTGGCGCTCCACCTCGCGCTGGTAGGTGCGCACCAGGCTGTAGCTGGAGGTGGGCGGCTTGATCTGGTCACGGTTGGGGGATGCCGGGCCGTGTTCCATGCGCTTTTCGATCAGGCGCTTGGCTTCGATGATCTGGCGGCCCTTGAGCTGGCCGTTTTCGTAGGCTTCTTGCAGCAGGTCGCCCAGGTTGGCCTGGCCGTCGCCTTCGGTGGCGTTCTCGTTGGCGCGGGCGATTTCCAGGGCGGTGGTGAGCGGGATGGTGCCGCGCTGCACGCCTTCGATCAGGCGTTCTTCCCCCTGGTCGAGCAGGAAGACGATGTCTTTGACGTACTTGGGCGAGAGGCCCGTCTTCTGGATGATGATTTCGGCGCTGTAGCCGCGTTTGCGCAGCACCTCGATGTCGGCCAGGATCTCCAGCGGGCGGTAGCCGCGCCGGGCGATGTTTTCGGCCAGGCTCATGATGAAGGCGTCTTCATCGGTCACGTCCACCACCAGGGCGGGGATGTGGGTCTCGCCCAGGATGCGGAAGGCGTTCAATCGCCCTTCGCCGCAGACCAGCACGTAGCGTGGGTCGCCGTCGTCGCCAGGGCGCTCGGCCACGGTGATGGGTTTTTTGAGGCCGATGGCGCGGATGTTGTCCACGATCTCCTCAAAGACCTTCATGTTGCGGTCGCGGGAGTTGAGGATCTCGATGCGGTTGATGGGGACGAGCGTGACGGTGTCGGGGGTGCCGGTCATCATGTGGGCCTCCGTTTAGGCTGGTTGGTTGTCGGGAGTGGTTTCATCGGTCGGTTCCTTTCTGAGGTGGTTTTGGGGAATCACACACGGCGCTCCAGGCGCTCCCGCTCCGACATGCCGTAGAAGAAGTTCAGGTCGTCAAAGCGAAAGCACTCGAAGTCGGCGCTGTTCTTGTTGCTGACGCGGATTTCCTGATCGGGCAGGTCCAGCCGTGGCAGCAGGTAGTAGTCCAGCTCGGCCGTGTTGGCGGCGTCCAGCCGGATAGCGACCGTGATGTCGGGGTCGAACCTGGCTGGGTCGAACCGGATGCGCCAGCGCTGGTGGCCGTTGGCCGCCGTCTGGCATCGGGCCAGCACCAGGCTGATGACCAGCTCGTCGTTGAGGGTCAGCAGATCGGTCTTGGGGTCTCGGGTGATGTGGCCGCCCAGCTCGGCGATGGTCAGTTCGGTGCGGCTGATGATTTCTGGGTGCAGCTGGCGCAGGCGGCGGTTGACTTCCAGGAACTCTGTACTGCGCGGACAGTGGTAGCCCACCAGCTCATAAGCCCGAGTCAGGCTGCCAAAGCGCTGGATGTAGGTGGCGGCACTGGGCAACGCCGGGGCCTGATCGATGATGAAGCCCGACAGGCGCCCGCATTCGGCGTACAGGGCCTTGAGGTGGTCGAGCAGTTCGGCGTCGGTCAGCTTTTTGCTGCGCTCGGCCAGGATTTCCTGCGCGGCCATGAAGGTGGCGACCGGCACGATGCCGTCAAACGCCCCTTCCTTGCGGATCCACATCTCGGGCGGGTTGTCGACATGCTTCTTCTTGAGCTTGAAGGAGTGGCGGTTGTAGACGTTGTTGCCGATGTACTTTTCGTTGGTCAGCACCTGGCGCACGGTGCTGTAAGTCCAGGGGCGGTCCTGGTCGGTATAGATGGGCTGGTCGTTCAGACGCTTGACGATTTCAGCCAGGGGCAGGTCGCCCTCCACCAGCCAGCGGTAGATCTGGTTGACGGTGGCGACTTCTGAATCGGGCCCCGGCATCAGGATCACCCGGTCAGTCTGAAGGCTCTTGTGCTCGCCGCGCTTCAATTCACCCTTGACCTGCCCAGACTGGTCGATCAGCACCCGGCGCAGGCCAAAGCCGGCGGGGCCGCCTTGCCGGAAGCCCATCTCGATCAAGCGGCACTGGCCGGCAAACACCTTGGCTGAGAGTTCCCGGCTGTACTCCCCCGCCATGGCGCGCTTGACGCCTTTGACGATGGTCGAGACGGGCGAGCCGTCGTTTTCAAACTGCTCGGCGACGTAGGCGACCGCGATGCCTTTGCGCTTGCAGATGTACTCGTAATAGGCCGATTCATCCGCATCCTGGAATCGCCCCCATCGGCTGACGTCATAGACCAGGATCAGGTTGAAGTCGGTGTTGCCGGATTCGACATCGGCAATCAGACGCTGAAGGGACGCGCGACCATCGATGGACAGACCGCTTTTGCCTTCGTCGGCGTAGGTGCGCACGATCTGAATGTTGCGCCGGTCGGCGTACTCCTGGATCTTGTCGGCCTGGTTGTGCGTGGAGTACTGCTGATGCTCGGTGGACATGCGCACGTACTGGGCGGCGCGGAAGGCTGCTGTGGAAGCTTGGGTTGCCGGTGGTTCGGAGGTGGATTCGGATGTGGTTGCCATGTTCTTTCTGCGCTCGTTCGTTTGAGCCATGTTTGCTTCGAAGGCCAATACGTATCAAGGCATTCGGCGCAGAAAGAAGGGAAGAAGAGCGAATAAAGCGACGGTGGTCGCGGATGATTCAACCGGCCTTGCGCAGGCGCCCGGCATCGATGTGCATGGATACGGGTTTGGAGAGGACTTCCAGCAGGATGAAGGCGCGGCGCTCGGCTTCGACCGTCTGGTAGATGGCCTCGATGCCGGCAAACGGGCCGTCGGAGATGACCACCGAATCGCCGCTGTGGAACATGGCTTCAGTCGGCAGGGCCCGCTCCCGCTGGCGCAGCAGATTGACCAGCATGTCATCCACCTTGGCTGCCCGAGCCCCGAAATGCACCAACTGGCTCACCCCCAGGGTGGATCGGATCGGTGACCAACTTTTGCCTTGGTCGCTGCTGTCCAGCCGGATGAAGAGGTAGCGCGGGAACATGGGCTCAGTCGCGACCTCTGCCTTGCGCCGCCGAATCCGCTCGATGCGCATCTGCGGCAGGTAGCACTCGTAGCCCTGGCGTTCCAGGTTGGCCAGGGCGATTTCTTCTTGGCGGGGTTTGGTGTGGACGAGGTACCAGGCCGTCGTCGGGGATGTGATGACCGTCAACGCCGGTGGCGTAGCGGGCGCCGGTTCGGTCTCTGCGACCAGGGAAACCGAGTCCGTTGCTGGAGGAGCTTCTTCTGTCGGGACTGGGGGTGTCGAAACCGAAATTGGATCGGGAACCACCGATTCGGTTGGCACGTTGACCTGTTGCAGGATGGGCGAGAGCTTGAAACCGGCATGGTCCGCCATCGCCCGTAGCAAGGTCAACGGCCGAGCACTGGCCAACATCTGCTCGATCAGCATCGCGGCCTCGTGCCGCTCGATTTCCTGCACATCGGCCGGCAGGTAGTGAATCGACAAGCCACGCTGCACGATGGGAGGGCCAATGCCGCGCAGCCGCAGGTCTTGCAGTTGCCGGGTGGTCAGGCCCATGCGGTCAGCGACTTGGGGTGCGCTGAGCGTGGTGGCCGGTATTGGCGTGGAACGGTCGTCTTTGTTCTGCATGCTCGGATGAAGGCGCTGTTTGCGAACAAAGCCAAGTCAACGCTGCGCAAATGCGCGCCACAAATGACAAAAGACCCCGCCTCCACCACCTGCCTGGGTTGGCAGATGATGAAGACGGGGTCTTCGGGGGTGTGATGCAACGCCGCAGCGCTGGCGATACGGGCCGGCTCGCTAGCGTGTCTGGCGGATCCAGTCCTGCAGGGCCTTCAGTTGCTCGGCGTTTTCATGGCAGGTTTGGTAGTTGGTGACGACGGTGGCGGCAACGGCAGAGAGCGCAAGTCCTTCGGCGGGCGCATCAGCATCTCGGGTGGGCTCGGGCAGTTCACCGGCGGCGGCAGCGTCGTGCAGGCCGACAAAGCCACGGTGGACAGTACAAGCAGCATCGGCTTGAACGGGGACATAAACGGGTACCTCCTGGATGAGGGTGTCGCCCTTTTCTCGGACGACCTGGATGCGGTCGACGTACTGGGTGACGACCTGGACGGAGGCTTCGGCCTGCTGGCTCTGCAGTTGGGCTTTGGCCTGCTGCTGCGCAGCCGTGGCAGCGTCCCACTGGGCTTGAATGTGGTTCGCGCCTTTGAGCCAGCCGAAGCCGAACAGAGCGATGCCAATCACTGCGAGGGCCAGCAGCCGGTAGGGCCACGCAACCACGCTCACGGCACCTCCCCGAGGCATTGCTGGTATTCGGCTTCGCGGCGCTTGGCCAGACCTCCGCAGAGGCGCGCATTGGTGGGCAGCGCGCAATCCTTGCCCTGAAAGAAGCGCCAGCGCAGCAGCTCTTGACAGGCGCCGGGGTAGTCCAGGCTGTTGAGCTTTTTGACGAGGGTGGACTGGCAGAACGCGCGCGGGCCCACGTTGTAGGCAAAGCTGACGTAGGCGTCGTACTCATGCTGGGCCAGCGGCACGGTGACGCAGCTCTTGAGGGCGTCTTCGAACTGCTGGACATCGCGCAACGCACGGGCCAAGGCCTGGGGTGGCGTGGTGGTCTCGCCCAGGCGCACCGGGGAGCCGTCAGAGCGGGTGGTGCTGCCAAAGCCCAGGGTGGGCACATCGCCCTTGACCGGGATGATGGCGCGGTCGCTGTAGCCCTCGTGCAGCACCAAGCCCACCAGTGCAGCCGCTGACAGGCCCAGCGCAGCCGCGGCGGTGCGCGGGCGGTTCATGGCTCCACCTCATGCATCTTGGGCTGGGCCACCAGGCGCGCCACGGTGGCACCCAGACTGGCGGCAAAGGCCAGCAGCACGAACGGGCCCCGGGGCAGGAGGTCGCCCAAGAAGGGCAAGACCACCTCGGCCGCCGTGAAGCAAGCGGCCAGCAGCGAGAAGCGGATGCTCCAGGCCTGGCGCAGCACGCGGGGCCAGTTGGTCAGCAGACTGGGCGTGGGCAGAGATATTGGCAGGGGCTTCATTGCGTACCTCCCATGAGCTTGAGCTTGATGGCCGCACCGACCAGGATGACGGCTAGCAGCCCGGTGGTGGCGACCTTGATGATGGTTTGCCAGGCGGTGTGGCGGGCCTCGCGCCAGGCTTCGAGCAGGTCGCGCAGTTCACGGATGTCGCGCGCGGCATGGCCGTTTTCCAGGCCGAGATGGGCCAGGCAACGCTCGGCACCGCGTTCGGCAGCGCGGGTGAGCAGGTCGTCCAGGTCTTCGGGGCGCAGGGTGATGGCGGCGTCGGGTTCGGTGATGTGGTGGTTTTCTGTCATGGGCGGTCTCCAAAGCAAATGGCCTGCGCAGGTTTTCCCTGGCGGGCCGGTGGTGATGGGTTTTTGGGTGTTGAGGTGGGCGGCTTACTGGTCGGCGGTGTGCACCATCGGGTGCTCGACCACGCAGGCGATCTCGACCTGCTCGCCCCGGGGGCGGATGGCCATGACCCGGGCCAATTGGCTCCAAGGGATGTCGGCGCTCTCCCCTGCTGTGCTTCCCTCAATACCCTGGGCGGGCATGTCGTGGCTGATGGCGATCAGGTCGCCGAACGTGGGAATCAAACCCTCCATCTCGGTGCGGAAGGTGATGAGCCGCCTGCGGTAGCGGTTGGCCGCAGCGATGTATTTGCCCTCGCGCATGGCCTGGGTCTGGCTGGTGCAGCCGAACAGATTCACCGTGGCAGGGTTGTCCTCAAGAGAGCCTGGCAGTGACACCGTCACCTCGGCCGGCTTCCAGGTCTTGGGGCTGAAGAACTCCACCGTCACGGCATCGGCCGTTTCTTCTCCCGGCATCACGTACTGCAGCTTGAAACTGCCTTTGACGATGTTGGCGGTGGTGAATCGGGCCACCGGCAGCGTTTTGGGTTCATCGCGCACCAGGCGCACCACACCGCTTTGCAGGTAGGGCACGGCCCGGCCGCAGCGGGCGATGCGAGTGAGCGCTTCCCAGACGGTGACTTTCTGGTCAAAGACGGCGTCGAACTGGTCGCCCCTGGCGCTCCAGGTCTGTTCCAGCCGGTAGAGGGCGGGAAGGTCAATCCGACTGTCGGCCAGCTTGGCGCCGTAGCTTGCGCGTACCGCATCGGCAAAGGCCCAGGCAATCGACCGGGTAGATTGTGGGCTGCTCCAGCCGGTGCTGGGGTTCCAGATGGGCAGCTTGCGCGTGACCAGGCAGTTGATGAGGCGGCTCGAGCGCATCGACAGGTTGTCGGTGGCGCGCATCTTGACGGCCAGGAAGGTGATGCCCGCAGGCAGGCTGGAGTTGACCAGGTAGCCGCGCACCTCTCCCCAGCGCAGCTCATGCCCGGCGCGAGCCCGGGTGTCTTTGTGGTCCAGCCGAACGACTTTGACCTCGTAGCGCCCAGGGGTGACCGGGTAGCGGTAGCTGCGTCGGATGGTGTCGGGCGTGGCGGCGCTGATCACCTCTTGCTGGCTGTAGGCACTGCGGGTGCGGCGCTGGATGTAGTAGCTGTAGCAGATTCCGGACTCGTAGTCCTGGCTGGCACAGTCGCCCAGTTGGTATTCCTCGGTCAGGGTGTTGGCTGGCATGGGCGGCGGGCCGTAGCTGGTGCTGTAATAACCGCCCTCCGAGTCAGAGTGGTAGGTCTGGGTGGTGACCGCACTGGCGGTGGACCAGGTGGTGTTCCAGCCACTCCAGGCGCTGTAGCTGGTGCCGCTGATGAGCGTCTGCCAGCCGGTGGTGGGCTCGCCCTCGTCGTTCACCGCCCGGGCCTCCACCGTCCAGCGCACTTCCTTGGCATCTTGGCCGCCGGCATCGTTGGCATAGAACAGCCCCCTGGGCAGCAGGATATCGATACCCAGGGTGTCTATCAGCGTCTCGGGCGGGTTGACGATGAAAGGGCCAATGGCCTCGCCCCGGGTGTTGGCCGGATCGTCGATGGCAAGCAACTCCTGGCCCGCCACTTCGGGCGCGGTGACCACGTCGTGGTTGAAGAGCGTGTTCTGGCCGCCGGGCAGGATGACTTGGGCCTGCACTTCTTCGAAAGACTGGAGGGGCGTGTCTTCGATGCGCACAGCCTCGATCTCGTAGTCGCCCTGACCGATGACCAGCAACTGGTGCAGGTACTGCTCGTTGTTGACGTACTCGGTGTAGGGCGTAGCCCCCAGGTCAGGGTAGACCAGGTGGCGGCCGTAGATGACCGGAATGGGCTGCAGCAGCCGGGCAAAGTTGCCCTGCGATTGCAGCGAATAGGTGGGACTGGGTGTCAGGGCGTTTTGTGCCGAGGGTACGTTGGAGCTGGGCAGCGGCACCAGGGCATTGACCAGGTAAGCACCGAGCACACTGACGCCTGCTGCCAATAGGCCAAAGCCGATGGTACCCATGGCCGCTTGCGCGGCGGCGATGCCTGCTGCCGTCATGCCGTAGCCCATGAGGCCGGCAGCGGCATACGGGGCCAGCACCATCACGGCGATGGAGAGCACCACCCGCAGCGGGTTGCTGCCGCCTCCACCGCCACCACCACCAGGCAGGCCGACCAGGACCACCACATCGTGTGCGGCCAACGGACGGATGGCCCAATACCCGCGCAGCAGTGGCTGGCCGTTCACCAGGCAGACCGTGGGCAGCGGGAATTCGGTGATCAACTGCGAGCGCATCCAGTCGGCCACCGTGCTGCCGGGCTGAACGGGGTAGAGGTCTTTGTCGGCGGGGTGGAAGGGGTTGCGGGGCCAGACGATGGTGGCTTGGGAAGCAGGTACTGCTGCCACGGGTAAGGCGGTCAAACTCATGTCGGTTCACGGAATCGGTAATAGCCCTCGATGCGCCAGCCGTGGGCATCGAGCGCGGCCAGGGTTTGGAACACCACCCCGGCATGGCGCACGGCGTGCAGCACGCCACCGCCATCGATGTCCAGCCAGACGCCGATGTGCACCGGGTAGCGGGACTGGCGCATGAGGACGGCGTCGCCCTCTTCTGCTGCGATCACCGGCTGCCAGCGCTGGCGCTCGGGGTGGCCGCTGAAGGCGTCGAGCACCGCGCGCAGGTTGGTGGCATCCACCGGGTTTTGCGGAAGTTCACGCCCAAAGCACTGGCGCTGTACTGTCACGAACAGACCCCAGCAGTCAAAAGCATCCGGACCAGCGGCACCGACCACCCAGGGCCGTCCAATCAAGCCCGTGAGTTCTGCTGCTGCAACGCTCATCGCGTCAGCCCCGGAAACTCCCGGGCCGTGTAGCTGCGGCTGGGGAAGGCCTTGTTGCCGATGTCCATCATGCGGGCACGGGCAGTGACACGCTGCACGTCGGCTTCCACCTCGGTGAGCACCAGGGTGATGGGCGGATCCATTTGCGGACCTTCGAGGTCGTTGGACAGATACGGCCGGTAGGTGATCTCGATCACCGCCTGTGATTCGGCCGCCGCATCCAGGTGGCGCACGATTTCTCGGCTGACGTTGTCGAGCGTGACCACGATTTCGGGCACCGGCGCGGTGTCCACCGGCGGCAGGTCCAACTCAAAGCCCATGGCGATGAAGGTGACCATTTGGCCGGGGTTGAGTGGCGCATCGGCTTCGAGCCGGGCGGTCAAGTCGACCTGGTCGCGCACCACGCGGATGGCGGTCGGATTACCGGCCTCATCACGGAAGTCGGGGTGACGCAGCTCCAGGGTGTGCAGGATGATGGCGTCACTGGGGGCGTGGGCGTAGGCTTCCTGGATGGCCTCCGATAAGGTGGGATCGGGCATGGACTACCCCTGTCACAGCGAGACACGGATAGCCGAGCGTCGGGCGCGCACCTCGTCGGGCATGGGCTTGCCGGTTTCCTGCTCCCGCACCACATACCAGTCGGTGTCAGCCAGGTAGAGGAGCTTTTCTGGAGCGGTGTTTTCGTAGCAGAGCTCCAGTTCCACTTCCACACCGGGCTGGATTTCCACCGGGTGCTCGGGGTCGGTGGTGTCGACAATGCGGTCCAGCAGGCGCTTGCCGCTGCCGTAGAAGGCCTTGGCACTGCTGGCCGGGCCACGAAACAGTTCTTCGCCGGTGTCTTTGCGTTTGACGTACATGAGGAAATCTCCAGGTTCTGAAAGGGATACGGATCAGCGCTGCACCGGGGACATGTAGGCTAGGCCCCAGCCCTCGACGATGAGGCCGGTGAAGCCCCAGTTGTAGACACGCCAGCGCAGGTTGTTGGCCACCGCCAGGTCACCGACCGGAATGGCCCAGGCGGCCTGGTAGATCGAACTGTCAGTGTTGGTGAAGGGCACCGGCACGATGGTCGGGTCATCGGCCAATTGCTTCGTGGTGGCATTGACAAAGTTGCGGTGCCCGCCGTCCGAGCCGTAGTGCTGCCCTTGCACCGCGACCAGGCCGGTAGAGGCCTGCGAATCACCCCGCGCCGGATTGCCCGCAGGCGAGCGGGCGTTGGCATGGCGGCAGATGTGGGGCCGGGCCCAATTGAGCACCACCGTGTCCCAGTTGCCATCGCCATTCAAGTCTTGAAGCTGGAAGCTGTGTGTGGCGCTGTAGTTGCCATGCTCGGTCCCACCCACGTTCACGAAGGTGCGTGCCACCTGGTCCGGGTGGCCCACCACCGAGCCCGACATCACCAGATAGGCCTTGCGGTTGCTGATGGCGTGCAGGTCTTCGTAGGGCAAGATCGTGCGCCAGGCCGAGGTGGGAATGCCGTCGGTGCTGAAGTCGGCGTAGCAGCGGTAGTAGTCCGTCTCCCCCATCGCGTTGGTAAACGTCAGCGGCTGACCGGTCACCGGATTCATGAGCACCGGGGAATAGGCCGAGCCGTAGCCATAACCCACATCACCCGTGCTGTGGGCGTTCCACTCGTCAATCGCGCCCCACTCCACAAAGGGGTTGCGGTTGATGCTGTCGGCCGGGCGATAGCCACCGGCTTCGTTGTCCCAGACCACCGGGTTCTTGCCATCGGCGTCTGCCGGTACGTACTGCCCGTCTTGCCAGGAGTGGCCAATGACCATGGCCGGAAAGATGCGGATGCGGTCAGCCGGTTTGAGCGTGTTCCAGAAGACGTAGTTGGTGCTGTAGGGTCGGATGTTGCCCAGCTCGGCATTGACCGCGCCGGTGACGCTGTTGATGGCGCTGGTGGCACGCGCATCGTTGGTGGCTACCGCCGCGTTGACGGTGCTATTGATCGCGTCGATCTTGCCCTGCACAGTTTGGTTCAGGGCCGACGTGGCGGCGATGACGTTTTGCAGTTCGGTTTCGAGACTCATGATGGGGCTCCGGTGGAAGGTGGGAGGTGATCGGGTAATCGAGTTACAGGATGTGGTCGATGTCGGTGGCAGACACGCTGCCGCTCACGATGCCCTTGAGCAGCGCGCGCACCGAGTTCTTGAAGTTGTTGAGCTGGACGTTGGCGTAGGTGAACTCGTGCCAGACGGGCGCAATGGCGTAGCGCTGGCGAAACACCGTGGAGATGACGTTGCCAGCCGGGTTGCGGTAGTCGGCTGCGCCACCGATGGTGATGAAGATCCCGGAGTTGTCCGCCGGGTAGGCGCTGCCGTTGCTGGCCTGGATCCAGACACCGCCCGTGGTGGTGTCGGCAGGGTCGGACGCCCCGGCCGAGAAGAAGTTGGGCGGCAGCAAGTTGTACCAAAGCTGGGTGTAGGCAGCGTTCCAGGGGCTGGCGGGTGTGCCCGCCCCAGTGCCGCCCGATGCGGGGTTGCCGTCGATCAGGTTCAGGCCCCAAGGGTTCCAAACCTCCAGCGGCGTGCGCACGATCAGCTCCAGCGGGATCATGAAGCTGTAGCCCTCCACCACCGAGGGCAGTGTGGTCTTGGCCACGTACAGGGTCGGATCACTGAAGCCGCGCCTTGCGGTAGTGCGTCCGGCGGCATCGTTGCTGCCGATCTTGTAGGTGCGGTTGTACTTGGCCAGGTTCGCCTGGGCATCGCCCACCACGTTGTAGGTGGTGAAGTTGGTGCCGTAGGAATCGATCACCTCGGGGATGAAGGCCCCCTCGCCATCGAGCCCCCAGACCTGGGCGCAGATCGCGTCCATGCTGTCTTGGTCCAGGGTGAAACGGGCCAGGCCTGATTCGGCCAGTTGCAGCCACCCGGCAGTGGGCATGCCACCCTCCCGCAGGCGGTTGAGGGCTTCGACGTCCTTGACCAGCTTGAAGCGGTTGTCGTTGTCGATGACATGGTTAATGGCCTTGTGCAGGTCAAACGGGAAGCGGTCTTGCACCGTCTGCACGTCCATCGGGTGCTGGTGCGGCACGGCAACCGTGCTCCAGACCACGGGGCCCGCCATGCTCCCATCGGCCTTGCGGTAGCTGGCAATGCTGGGCGTGCCACTGACCGCCAGGAACTGGTTGGCCGGATCGTCCGGGCGACGAGCCCCGAGGTTGGTCGCGAGCAAGGTCGAACCATTCCAGCTCAGGGCATGGAGGTGACTGTGGTTTTCGGCAGCGGATGAGGCGGGCGAGTAGTTGTAGCTGGACTCGATGTAGAGCGTGGCCCCGCCAATGAGGCTGTTCATCTCGGCGGGCGTCAGCGGCACATCCAGCGCATGGCCATGGGTGCCGCCCACGGCGGCCGAGACTACGCTGAAGGACACCTGCGGCGTCTGGTCGCCGGTGCTGTAGCTGGTCTTGGGCACGCGGGTGCTGAGCTTGCCCACCGCGCGTGCTCGCAGCCGGTAGTTGATGTAGGCGTATTCGGGCGTGCCGTTGGCATTGACCAACGAGATGACGCCGCAGCGAAACGATCCGTTCTCAGGGAGGTCCTTGGCACCGGAGTAGTTGAGCTTTTGAGCGAAATTGAGCAGGTCGCGCAGCTGGTTGGCGTTTTCTTTGTGGCGAAACGAGCTGATCAGGGTGTTGAGGTCGCCGCCCGAGGGAAGCTTTTCGAGCCAGACCTCCATGTAGAGCAGGTCCAGCCGGGTGTCTTCCAGGTGCTGGGTGAACAGGTTGCGCATGTAGCGCGCCTGGGTGTCGCTGGCTGTGTCGATACTGACCGTGCCGTTGGCATTCAGACTCACCCCGGTGGGCTTGGCCAGCACGCTGGCGGACACCGGCGGCGCGCTCAGGATGCGGCCATCCTGATCGATGAGCGTGGGGTCGTTGTGCGTGGTGCGCACGTAGTAGCCGTTGACGATGGCGCACAGCTCGCCCAGGCCCACCATCCGGTAGTAGTTGGGGTGGTTGTGCTGAAACTGGGCAGTCGACGTGACGGTGAACGGCCGGTGCAGTGCCTGGTTGCCGTCATCGACCGAATAGTTGCGGGTGCTGTAAAGGCCCGAGCCACCCATGCCGCGCAGGATTTCGGCGGTGTAGGCGGACTCGAACCCATCGATCAGGAAGTCCTGCTCGATCAAGCCCTGATAAGCCGGTGGGATCCCCGGCTCAATCGTGTCGATCTTCTGGTCCAGACGGGCAACCTCGGTCGTCACGCGCGTGGTGAGGGTCGTGATCTGGCCGGTGTGGGTTTGGACCTGGGCTTTGACCTCGCGGTCATCGAAGAAGTCGCGCAGGTTTTCATGGGTGGCGGAGACGATGGCCTCGGCAAGAACAGCGTTTTGCTGAGCCAGGGGTAGGTAGTCGAAGTCGACCTTGCCGTCCAGGCCGGCCACGGGCACCTTGCCAGGGGCGGATTCGAAAGAGCCGTCGTTGCTGGTGACCACCGCCACCGCTTGGTCGCGGTAGGTCTGGGTGGTTTCGAGAGCGGCTTCGGTCTCATCCAAGGTGGTCGCTGCCGCCGATGCGCTCTGACTGGCGGACTGGGCGCTGTTGGCGGCAGACGAGGCGCTGCCGGCTGCCGCGTCGACGCTGGCATCCAGCGTGGCTTTGCGGACATTGACGGTGTTGAGCAGTTGGGTGGTGGCGTGCGTGAGCGCCGCCACTTCGGTCATCAGACCGCTGGCAGATTCGGGCATTCGAAGCTCCTTGGGGATTCAGTTCTGATTAGGCAAAGGCGTGGTGCTCAACCACGACTGCCTGGGTGGCAATCAGGTGCGCTGCCATCTGGGTGTAGGGGCCAGCCACCAGGGCGTCAGCCTGCTCGACATAGGCACCGCTGGCCACTTGGGCGGCCTGGGCTTCAGTCTTGAAGCCAAAGGCTTCGTCGGCCGACTGCTGCGCCTTCTTGGCCTGGGCGCGTGCGGTGGTGGCGGATGACGCAGCTTTCTGTGCCGATTTGCTGGCGGCCTCTTGCGCCGTGTTGGCGGTGCTGGCCATGACGGCACCGGTGGCAGCTGCCACTTGGACTTGGGTGGCCGACTGGGCTGCAGATGCTGCCTGATCGGCAGAGGACTGGGCGGATTGCTGGGCACTGGTGGCACTTGAGGCAGCAGCCAACGCTTGGTCACCCGCATGCGAGGACGACACGGCAGCGGCTGTGGCCGATTGGCGAGCGCGGGACTCACTGAGCGCCGCATTGGCTTGCGACACCGCAGCGGCATCAGCCGACGTATCGGCAGCCGTCGCGCTGGAATTCGCCGCCGTGGCAGAAGCCCCAGCATTGGCTTCGGAGGTGGCCGCACGACTGGCCGAGCCGGAGGCAGCGCTCGCCTGCTGGGAAGCCGTGCTGGCCGAAGCCTCCGACTGGCTGGCCGCTGTCTGGGCACGCGATAGCAAGTTGCCCGCCGCCTGGTTGATCTCGACGTCTTTGTCGGCAATCAGTTTGGCGGGCGAGCGCACCGGGCCGCGTTCGGTCTGGACCTGGGTGTTGGCGTCGCCATGGGCCCAGTTGTGCACCAGGCCGCTGTCGGTCTCCAGTTGCGTGACCGAGCGGAGCAGTTGGTCTTTGATCGACATGCTCGTTCCTTCAGAAATACGGTGGTGCGCTCTGTGCGCCCATCTGTTCATGCAGCCAGCGGTGCAACCGGTCGGCCAGAGCCATCTCGGCATCGCCATAAACGCTGGCCGCCTCAAGCTCTTCGGCTGTCAGGCGCTGCAGGTTGCGGATTTCCAGTTGCGCGGCCACACGCCAACGGCGGGCGGGCTGCAGTTCGGCCTGCCAGGGAGCCAAGAAACGGGCTTCGACAGCCTGGACATCCAGCGGCACGGCCAGGGGCAGCACGAACCACTGCTCTCCCAGCCGGGTGTTCAGGGCCCACCAGGCATCGAACACCGCGAACTGGAATTCCGAGAAACGCCACTCGGCCTGCACCTGGTAGTGGGCAGTGAGCGAGCGCAACCGATGGCGCGCGGCACCGGTTTCCATCTCGGTGCGCAAGAGGCTGGGCCGGGGGGACAGGCTGTAGCCCTCGACCCGAGGCGGTGGCAAGGTCTCCGGCCAGACGGACAAGTTGTTCACCGTGGTCATCGCACCGCTCCCATGGCGGGGTTCAGGCCATAGCGGCGCTCCAGCGTCGGCGCAATACCGGTGCCCTGGCTGATGGCGCGCGCCATGCGGCCTTCGATCTGCTCGATGAACACATCCAGCCGCAGGCCGCCGTCGGGCTGGCGCTGCTGCTCGATCCGGGCGTCCACCCCGTTGGCCTTGTTGACCAGATTGACCTGCACGTTCACAGAGGGTGGCTGCTGCCTGGCCGACAAGGCCCCTCCCAGCGCGCGCATCTGCCCGCGGGTGAAGACCGCTTCGCCCTCCTGGGCGATGATGGGCACTTCGCCTTTGACGATGCCGCCGGTGTGGAAACGCGGCGCGTTCGTGAACAGGGCTGGATGGACCGAGCGGGTCATGAGCGCATCCGTGCCGATCACGCCGCCGCTGTGCGCGACGTTGGCCATGGTCCCGATCAGGTCGCTGCTGCCAGTGGGGAATGCACCACCAGTGGTGGTTCCACCCATACCTGGGATGACACTGCCCAGCCAGTTGGCCAGCGGCAAGGTGATCGCGCGCTGGATCTGGATGCGCACCAGGTCGGCAACGATGGAGTCGGCCAGGCTGCGGAAGTCCAGCTTGCCGGTCATCACAAAGCGGGTGAGCGCATCCTCCATGGAACGGAAGGCGCTAACCGTGACCTGCTGGGCACGCTTGGCCGCATTGGTCGCGTCGTCGATGTAGGTCTTGAGCGCTGACTTGGCACCGTATTCAAAGCTGCGCTGGTATTCAGCATTGGCACGCACCAGGTCTTCGACGATGGGCCGTTGGCGGGCCAAGGCGTCGTTGATGGCTTCCAGCGTCTGCACGCGCAAGCCCGCGTCTTCGATCTGGTTGGCTTCCTTGCGGGCGGCTGCAGCGGCTTTCTCCAGATCGGTGCGGGCTTGCAGGACAGCGCGCTCGGTATCAGACAGATCCAACATCTCGCGCTGCAGTTGCAAGGCTTCGATGCGTTGGCGGTTGCTGCCGATCAGGCCCTCGGTGATCTTCCGTGAGGCGGCCTCTTCCTTCTCATAGGCGTCGAAGGCTTTGTTCGCTTCCTTTTGGCGCTCGATGGCTTCGAGCACCTGGATGTACTGTTCAGCTTCGGCGGCTACACCCTTGTAGCCCTTGGCTTCGATCTGCAGGGCTCGGGCACGCAGCTCAGCCGCTTCACCGTCTTGGGTGCGGGAGAGGCGTGCGCGCAGCTGGTTCAGGAAGGCTTCGCCTTCGTTGAGCTTTTCGGCAGGCTTGGGCTTCTCGAAGCCGGAGAGGTCCAGCGCTGGGCGGGGCTTGCGAGGCAGGGTCGGCAGGAGTTTGTCGTAAATCGCCTGGACTTCCTTGGCCTGTGCCTCGGTGTCCAGCACAAATTTCTGGCCCATGACCCGCACCGTACGGCGCTGCTCGTCGAAGAATTTCTGTACCCGGTCCACATAGCCGGGGTTCTGGTTGATGTTGAAGAGCCGGTCGTTGGCGGCGCGCACGTAGTCGTCGCGGGCGGCTTGAAGCTTCGCGATTTCGGCGTCCACCGCCTGGGCGTTAAAGCCATAGTTCTTCGCGCTCTTGAGCACCTCGGTCTTGAACCAGGTCCCGATGTCCTTGCCCACCACCGACAGGCTGTCAAAGGGCTGAGCAATCACGCGCTTGGCCAACACGGCCGATTCGGCAATGAAGGCCAGACCCGAGGCCACCGACTCCAAGAATGCGAGCGTGGCCTCCCGGTTGGCGGTGATGCGCTGCAGCTCATTGCTGAAACTGCCGGTCTCACCTTGGGCCAGGATCACCTGATCGGTGAAGTCGGCCAGCACCGGGATGACGGCGGCACCGATCTGGCGTTGCACGCCCTCGAAAATGGCCGACAGGCGCGTGAGGTTGTCGTTGAAGACCTCGGACGCTCGGGCCACGTCTTCAGACATGACCAGGCCCAGGCGCTGTGCTTCCTCCATCAAGGCCGTGATGCCTTCGCGCCCCTGGTTGAGGAACGGGATGATGGACAGGCCTTCCTTGCCGAAGAGCTTGACGGCCAAGGCTGCCTTGTCCGCGCCATCGGGCATGGCAGAGAACTTGTCGGCCAGATCCAGCAAGACTTGCTCGGTCGGACGGATTTGGCCATTCACATCGGTGGCGGACACCCCCAGTGCTTTGAGCGCGGCACTGCCTTCTACGCCATTGATCTGGGTGTCGAACATGGCAACCGACAGCTTTTGCAGGGCCTTGGTCAAGCCTTCGGTGCTGACATCCGACAGCTTGGCTGCGTAATCGAGCGCGGTGAGCGCTTCGACCGACACCCCGGTTTTTTGCGAGAGCTTGAAGAACTCGTCGCCCACACGGGCCACGGGCATGACCAGAGCGGTGATGCCCACGCCCAGCGCCGCGATGCTGGCCCCGGCGAGCAGGCCCGCAGGACCCAGCTTACCCAGAACCGAGCCCAGCATCCCGAGCCGGTCGGTGGCGGCCTGCAGCTGGAACTTGGCATCATTGGCCGCACTGGACAGGAGCTTGAGACCGCTGGACGCCGGGGTGGCCGCCGCCTCGATTTTTTTGAGCGAGCGCTCCCCCTTCTCACCAATCTCGGACAGCTCGGCCTTGACCTTGCCGCCGTCAACCACGGACAAGCGGATGGAGAGGTTGCGTTCAGCCATGGGCTATTGGGTTCCATTGACAAATTTGGCGCGCAGATGGATACTGATGACCAGTCTGACTAGTTATGGAGGCGATCATGCATACATGGCAGCTACAAGAAGCGAAGAGCCGGTTCAGCGAGGTCGTGGACCTCACGCTCAAGGAAGGGCCGCAACTCGTCACCCGACGCGGTGAAGAGGCCGTTGTCATCTTGGCGGCCAAGGACTACCGCCGTTTGAGCGGCCAAACCACAAACTTGATGGATTGCCTGCTCAATGCGCCGCGCGGCGAACCGCTGGTGCTTGACCGTTCACGAGAGCCGATCCGGGACCTCGTTCTATGAGGTATTTGCTGGACACCTGCGTGCTCTCCGAGATGATCAAAAGCGTGCCAGACGCCAATGTGATCCAGTGGTTCCAGGCGCGCAAACCCCATGAACTGTTCATGAGCGCGATGACCTGGGGGGAGTTGAAACGGGGTGTCGCCAGACTGCCCCAATCCAAGCGCCGCTCGGAATTGACCCTTTGGCTGGAACAGTTGGAAGCCGGCTTTGAAGACCGAATCTTGGCGTTTGACCAAAAGGCTTCTGAAGTCTGGGCACAAATGACCGTGCTGGCCGAGGCACAAGGCAAATCCATGGCTGCCTTCGATTCGATCATCGCGGCCACGGCACGTGCGTACGACTGCAAACTCGTGACGCGTAACGTCCGTGATTTCGCGCACGCCGATATCGACGTGCACGACCCGTGGCAGGACCAGTGATGCAGATGACTCAACTGACAGGCCATTGCCCTCCCCAATACGAAGCGGATGAAGAGGCTCTTTCCGAACCCCAACTCGACCAAATTGAGCAGTCAGCGCCCAAGCTTCAAGGCGGCACGATTCGCAGCGCTCTTTTCGAGCCAGAGCACAAAGTTCCGCCATCAATCCTCAGTCAAGATCCCTGACATCAGGCCCGCCTCGACCGCCGGGAAGAGATCGATCGCCGTGGCCTTATCTAGACCCGTGCACTCGCAGGCCAACATCCAGGCGTTCAGATCCAGTCCGACCACACGACCCTGCGCCATCCGCAACTGGCTGGCACAGACCTCAATCGCGCTGGCGGCTTGCCAGCCTTCCAGGCTTTGGGGCGCATTCATGGTGTACGGACACTCGGGGCACGGTTCAGGGCAGGCGTTGCAGTAGCTCGGCCCACCACCGAAGTGCCACGCGGTGCGGGCCTTCAGACGTTTTTTTCAGCATCCAGGGTGTAGAGGCCGGCGAGGTATTCGCGCTCGAAGGCATCGGCCAGGAGCCAGTGCTCCATCAAGGCGGCGACACCCTCGGGAGTGACGGCCGCCGGTTTGCCCTTGTCGTCGGCCACGCCCTCCCAGGCCATCACGGCCAGCTTGGCCAGTTCGGTGATGAGGGTCGCAGTACGTTCCCCAGCAGCAGCGGTGTCGGTACCGGCCACTTTGGAGGCGGCATGGCGCGCGGCCATCACCAAGGCAGTCGTGGCGGGGCGGACCTGCAGGCGCACGCCTGCGGCGAGCGTGATCCAGTGCGGTTCACGCGGAATGTTCAGTTTGATCATGGGAATGTCCTGGGTGAGAGTCAGTACGTGGTCACGTCATTGACCAGTTCGACGGTGAGCATGCGGGCCACACCGGCGGCCTTGGCGGCTTGCCACTCGAAGGTGGCCTGGATGCCGCCCGGGCCGGAAATGGAGAGCTTGGGTTTGGGCAGGTAGACCTCGTGCGCGATGAAAGTCAGGCGCCGCTCGGCGTCGATCGCGTAGCCGAAGGTCAATTCGAGCGGCGTGTTGTTGGTCGCCGCATCGATCAGCGTGGTGTCGGCAAAGCGCACCTCCAGATTGCCGGTGAGGCTCGCCACCGTGGGATCGGCGCCGTCGATCTTGCCGTCGGAGCGGATGGTCTCGATGCGCTCGAGGTTGTTGGAATAGGTCAGCTGCGCCGAGACCACGTTGCCAAGTGCCGCACCGCCCTGCTTGATGGCGCCCTGGAACTGGTTGAAACGGATCAGGTCGCGGCTGGCGGGTGTGCCATCAAGCGTGGCGGCCTGTTTGGCTTCGCCCTGGGCGACCAGACCCACGGTGGCGTTCGCTGCACCAGACCGGGCAAAGCCCACCTGCAGGCTGTTGACCATGACGCCGGACGCGACAAACCACGCCGGGATGTCAGGTAGGCCCGTCTCCAGCGTGAGGCTAGGCAGGCTGGGCTTGCCGGAGGTGAAGGTGTGCGTGACCACGCCCGAGCCGCTGGTGCTGGCCTCGCCCAGCAGGGCTTTGAGCCAGATGCCGATGTTGCGCACATCGATGGGCACGACGATGTCGCCTTCGACCTTGATCACGTCGCGGATCGGGGCACTGGGGTCGCGGCCCAAACCGATCAGGTCGTTGGCGATCAAGCCCTGCTCGGAGCCGAGGGTGGTGGAAACGAAAGGCAGCTTCCAGTAGTCGCCCACTGGGTTGCTGCCATAGGTGGATTCGAACGCGGCCAAGAGGCTGGCGTTCGCGCCGTAGGCACGGGCCATAGGTTGTTCTCCTTCGGAGTTGTGATTCAGTTGAGCGGCGTCAGTGCAAAGGACCTGGGCTGCTGTAGTGCAAGACCACGGACAGCAGGCAGGCCTTGATGCCACCGCCCCCATCGGGGGCCAGTTCATCGAATTTGGGCGGGCCGATTTCGGCGTACTCGATGACGCTGCCAAGCGTCCGGTCGGCTTCAATCAGGGCAGCCAGTTCGACCAGCAGACCGTCCATGCGGGCATCACGTGCACCAGCGTCCGGGTCGGCCACAAAAAGTTCGATGGCCACCTGGTGCTGCCAGTGGTAGGTCAGCGGTGAGAGCGACACCTCGGGCTCGCCCATCTCACCGTCGCGCAGGATGGCCATGGCGTGGTCAGCGAGGCGTTCAGGCAAGGCGGCATTGCGCTTGACCGTGGTGCCGAGGGACAACTCACCGAGCACGGCGAACAGTGCGCCGATCGCGTTTTCTCGTTGGCTCATGACGCTGAACCTTTCCGGTCGGCCTCATCGAAACGGTTGGCAATGCGTTGTGCCAGCGCGCTGATCCAGCGACGAGAACTGTTGTCGATGTCGAATTTCTTCTTCAAGGTCACTTGGGGAACAAGCAGGAACATCGGCACAGTGACCAACCCTCGGCCGCTGGCTTGGGTCTTTTGTGGGGCGGCGGAGAAGCCGCCGCGCTGACCTTTGCGGGCGCGCTGGTTTTCTGCGACGAGCAGCGAGGGTTGGCCCCGGCGGTAGACAAAGCGCAAGCGTTGGCCGCGCATCCGCTCCCACAGGCCCGGCGTCATGCGTTTGCCGCGTGGGCCTTTGCCAGCAGCCGGTAGCGGAATCGCCAGCCAGAACCCATCCTTGGAACGGATGGTGGCGCCCTGTTCATGTGCGCCGACGATGACAGGCGCTCGGCTGTAAACCAGGCCCGCCGCCTTGATGCTCATCTGACCCTTGGGATAAACCTCGCCGCGCCAGGTGTTGGCCAGGCGCTGACCCAGGCCCGCACCGGTGATCTGGCTGCGCAGCTCGGTCTTGAGGCCATCGGTCGCCTCGCGGATGGAATGTGTCACCGCCTGCTCAGCAATGCGCACTTCGTCGGCCAGGATCTGGTCCAGATTGCCGGTGAGTGCAGCCATGAGCTTCACAGCGGTGCTCCGGTCAGCGTCCAGATCAGCCGGTCACGATCCGCCAAGGGCTCACCCATCACCTGGTAGGTTTGGCCAGCAACCGTGAGTCGATCACCCTCGCGGGGCGCGGCCACGTCGCAGACCATCACATCAAAGCGGTGGGTGGCCAGCGCGAGCCGCGTGTCGCCGAAGGACTCGACCACATCGGCCTGTTTGGCGATGAAGCGGGTGGCAATCTCTCGACCATCGGCCAGCCGGTAGGTGCCAAGCACCCCCAGCCGGGCAAACAGCCGTGAAACCGCTCGCTCAAACGAGACTTGCATGAATCAGGCGGTCAGCTTGATCAGCACGCCCGGACGGTGGCACATGGGCAGCGGGTTGCTCTGCGTGTGCAGGTCGGTACCCCGGTCGAACTGGCGCGGCGCCTGCTTGGCGTACAGCGACTGGCCCAGCGTGTTGACCGTCTCGTTGAAGTCGGCCGGGGCAAAGTAGGTGCCGAAGGTATCGACCGTGCCCAGCGGGAAGGCATGAGCTTCACCGGCTGCAATGAAGCGGCGGGTACCGAGATCTCCATTGGCCTGCAGGTAGGCGGCCTGGCCACGGTATTCCTCGAAGGTGACCCCGGCGTAGGTGAAGCCCGAGCGCACGTCGTTGATCAGAACCGCACCTTGCTGCCAGTTGGTGTACGCGGTCTTGACCTCCTTGTGGGTGGTCAGTGCCCGGAAGAATTCCGGCGAACAAAGAACATGCACTCCAGTCATGAATTCACCCTGGAGGGCGTCCTCGACCTTGGTGAGCAAGTCGTAGCAGTGGCCCTTAACCTCGCTGTTGGCATTGGCCAGGTCAAAGTTGACCGACTGCGGCGTAATCTGGAATTCGTTGAACAGGTTGCTGATCACGCTGCCATCGGCGTCCAGGATTTCGCCTTTGAGTGCTCCCATGCGCAGGTGCTCGAGCGTGATGGCGTGCTTGTTGCGCATGGTCTCGAGGTGCCGAGCCAGCACACCAGAAATCGCTTCCATCTCGGTCTCCGACCCAAAGGCACGGATGCCCTGAACCTCTTCCGGCAGCACCACATCGTCGTGCGGAATATGGGGAATGACGAAGGAGCGCAGCTTGCGCTTGCCGCGCTCACCCACGGTGCCGGGCGAGCCGGGCGGCTTGGTGGGCAGCAGGTTCAGGCGACCAGCGTACTCCTCGACGATGATCTGGCGAGTGCGCACGGGTTTGGCCGGAAACAGGTTAAGGGCTTCCAGGCGGCCGTAGCGGTTGGGGATGAGGTTGATGGCGGCGGTGAGGCTGGCCATCGAGAAACCGGGGTTCAGAAACGGGTTGTTCATTCGGGGCTCCAAGAATGACGAAACCCGCGCAAGCCAAATGGCCAGGCGGGTTCGATGGGATGGAAGGATGGGCTGTACGTGGCGATGGTCAGGCGGAAGTCAAGCGGATTCGCGCACCAGCACACCGCGATCGGCCAGCTGCTGCTCGTAAGCCGTGCGCTGAGCGCCGGTAAGCGCGATCGGCCAGACCAGCGCGGTCTTGGCCACGATGGCGTGGCGCGCAATCAGGATGGCGTCGCTGCGGTCGGTATTGGTGGCATCGATCGCGTTGGCGAGTACCCCGATGGCGGACTCGGTGCCGTCGGTGGCGGCGGGGTCGATCGCGTAGTGCTTGCCATCGCTGGCATTGCGGCCCAGCACTGTGCCCGGGGGCAGGTTCTGGCCAGCGGCGATGGTGGCAACGTCACGCGAGTAGCGGTTGGGGGCTTCGTACTTCAAGAGGTCGCCGAGGTTGTTTTGTTCGGTGATGGGGGGCATGGTTCAGTCCTTTCTGGGTCGGGTGCGTCAGGCCTGGGCCGTGAGTTTTTTGACGGCGGCCACAATGGGCGAGGCTTCCGGGCGATCGAGGTTTTGAGTGCCGGCATCCACGGTGATGGTCGAGCGGATGTCATCGGCCTCAGACCGTGCCGCACGGGCATCGATGAGTACGCGCCGCACATCAGCTTCGGTCTTACCGGCGGCGATGAACTCGGCCGCGCGGTCGGGGCAGCCGGCCAGCAGACAAACCTCAGCGATGGCCTGGGCAGCCTGGGTCACTTCGCGTCGGGCTTCAGCGACCAGCACGGCGGCTTCGTCGGTGCTGATAGTTTCAAAGAGGTTGTTGTCGAGGGCGTCTTGTGGGTCAGACATGGATAACTCCTTGTGGGGAAGTGCCGCCTCAGCACGGATGACGCCCCGCACCTGAGACGGCGAATGGTTACGGGCGTTGATGAATCGATGGAATTCGGCAAGCGTGGCGTCCAGCGTTTGGACACCATCGACGAGCCCTTGGGCGACGGCATTGCTGCCGAAGTACAACCCGGCCTCTGTCGCTCGCACAGCGTCCAAATCCATGCCACGCATGGCGGCCACGTGCTCGGTAAAGATGGAATACAGCCGATCCACTTCACCTTGCAGCTCGGTCTTGGCGGCATCGGACAAGGGCTCGTGCGGCGAGTAGTCGTTCTTGTGAGCACCTGCCGTGATGGCCGTGAACCGGTAGCCGTCCTTGGCGTCCTTGACCGATTGGTCGACATGCAGGGCAATGACCCCGATGGATCCGACCCCACCGGTTTCCGTCACGAACAGTCGCTGGGCGCTGGCGGCAATCGCATAGGCCGCCGAATACGCAGCGTCGTTGGCCACCGCCCAGACGGGTTTGGCCGCAGCCACCTCGCGCACGCGGCGGGCCAACTCAAAGCTGCCCGAGGCTTCGCCACCCGGGGAGTCGATGTCGAGCAGGATGCCGCTCACCTGCGGGTCTGCCAGCGCCGCATCCAGCATGGCACTGATCTCGCCGTAGGACGTCAAACCCGAGGCGGCTTCCATGCCGAGCGAGCGCTTGACCAGCGAGCCATGGACGGGGATCACTGCAATGCCCTCGGGCGCTGCGGCTGCGGGTGGCCGTTGGTACACGGCCATGTCCATGGCTGGCATCGCGGGGATATCGGCCATACCGATGCGCTGGCCGACCACCGACAGGATCACGTCCAGCTTGGGTCGGTGAATCAGCAAAGGCGTCCCGAAGAGGCGGGAGGCAAGGTATGTCATGGTTGGGGGTCCTGGTTGTTGGGTGACGCGGCCTCTGGATCACTGGACTGCGGATCTGTGGACTGCGCTTCTGGGGTTTCGGAGGGCGGCGCAGCGGCTGCCTGGTCATGCCGCGCATCGGAGTCGAAGACCAGACCCAGTGCATCGGCCCGAGCGTTGTCCGCCGCGATCTCGCGGTCCACGTCTTCGGCGTCGTAGCCATTGCCGGAGATGGCCTCGGATCGGCTCATGAGGCCCGCCCGGATCGCCAGCTTCATGGCGTTGAATTCCTTTTGCGGATCGACCCAGCTCCAGCCCTGCGGGATCCACTTGGCTGACTGATACTGCCGTTTGTCTTTGCGGTAACCGGGAAGATCGAGTGCACCTTCGAGTACCGCCTGGTCCATCCAGGCGCGCCAGATCGGCCGGCACAGCTGGTGCACGATCACACCGTGCTGCAGGGCTTCACAGCGGCGACGGAACTCCAGCAGGCCCGCCCGGATCGAGGAGTAGTTCACCTGCGTCAGGTCCCCGGTGAGCATCTCGTAGGTGATGCCCATGGCAGCGGCCACCGCACGGAACTGCTGGCGCATGAATTCGGCGTAGGAACTGCCGACATCAGCAGGGGCCGAGAACTTGATGTCTTCACCCGGCTCCAGAATTTGCAGCGTGCCGGGCTCCATGCCCGCGAGCGCCACGCCGTTAGCATCAGCTCCCGATTCACCCATCAGGTTGTCTTCGGGTGCCATGCGGGTGATGAAGCCAGCGAACATGGCAGCGGTTTTCTTGCGCACCAGTTCGGCATCGTCGTACTGGTCCAGCTCGTTGAGCTTCACGAGCGCCCGGGTGAGCCACGGCTCACCCCGAATCTGGCCGGGACGCAAAGGGCGGAAGAGGTGAATCACCTCGCTGGCGTCGATTCGCACTGTCTCCATGCCACCGCCGGCACTGCTAGACATGGGTGCCAGCAGTCCATCATTTGGGTGCGAGCGGTACAGGTGGTAAGCCACCCGGCGCCCCAGGCGGTCGAACTCGATGCCAGCGCGAATAACGTTACCGCCGGGCAGATCCCGGTTCATGGTGGTCGGTAGGTGCTCCGCTTCCAGCACCTGAATCTGCAGCGCCACCGGCAGACCATCTTCGGTGCGGCGGTAACGCAGTCGGATCATTGCTTCGCCGCCTTCGAGCATGGCGCGGGTGGCCAGTGCCTGCAGGCCGTAGAAGTCGGTCAGTCCTGCGGCATCGGCCTGTTCACACCAATCCCACCACAGGCTGTGGATCGCCTCTCGCGTGGTCTGGTCTTGCACCATGCTCTGCGGCTTGATGCCGGTGCCAATGGCGTTGGCCACGAAGGCTTCGATGCCAGCGGCTCCCCAGGCGTTGCGGCGCACCAGGTCACGGCTCTTGGCACGCAGTTCGTCTTGGGCCAGCGACAGGGCCGCCACCGCCCCCGGGTTGCTGGGCATCCAGGCCAGGGCGCGCCGACCGCCACCGGTGCCGTCATAGACGGGCGTGCCACCGAACATGCGGCGACTGATGCGGGTCATGGCTTTGAGCCAGGCCATCAGAGCGCCTTGCTCGTGGTCATACGGATCTGGCGCGATTTGGGCGCACCGGATTCACGGGCGATGGTGGCTTCGACCTCCGCAATCGCCGCCTTCAAATCGGCCACGCTGCGGTACTCAATGCTCTTGCCCTCGTAGGTCACACGGTGCTCGCCGCAGGCCAGCGCTTCACGCAGGGCCTGCAGGTGTTCTGGTGTGTAAGTCATGTTCAGGTCATCCATCGGCTTCGCACCACCCGACGCGGGTTCGGTTTGGCGCTGCCAGAAGTAACGAGGCCACCGTCAAACTTCTGTTCTCGAGTGGCCTCGGGGGTGTTGAGGGGAGCGATATCGGTTGGTGGACCGACACCGAGTTGTTTTTCCAATTCGAGCCAGTGCCGGTCTTCGAACCGGTCCAGGCCCGCAGCCGCTGCCGCCGCCCGGGCGTACACGTAGCAGTCAAGGGCCTCGTTGCGCTCACGCATCTTTTGCCATTCGCGGTGAGCAAAGCCGTTGCGGTCTCTGCGCGTGATCAGCTGCTCAGCACAGAGCTGATGCAGGTATTCCGCATCGACCTTGGGCAGGTGCACAAAGCCAGCCGGGTAGATCGGCGTGATGCCGTCTTCGGCAACCTCGGCGCTCTTCCTCAGGTTGTTGTAGAACTCCAGCTTGGCAATGCCGCCAGCCACCGGGAACACCTTGATGCCTCGGCGCAGTTTCTTGCCACTGGCGGTGGCGTCCACCGCCGTGGGCGTTCCGATCAGCGCCGCACCACCGGCAATGCCCTTGATCGGCATGAGCCGGGTATTGCGCACGCTGCGCACGAAGGCGTAGGCCTCCTGGGTGGCGTAGCCGGTATCCAAGGCCAGGCGCGCCAGGCTCAGTTGGCAACCACTGCTGTGCGTCCAAGTCTCACCCACGAGCTTGGCCAGGGCTGACCAGACCTCGGTACGAGCCGTGTCGCCCATCAGGATCCGGTGCTCCACCAGCCACGCGGCCTTGCCACGCCCGAAGGCCCAGACCGAGACTTCGATGCGGTCCTTCTGTACGTCGGCACCGGCAGTCAGCAGCAAGCCACCCGCAGGCACGGTGCCGATGCGGTAGTCCTCGCGACGTTCCAGCAATCGTTGCCAGTCGGGCGCTTCGCCCTCTTCAACCCAGGTCTCACCCAGTTCGGTGTTCTTGAAGGTCTTGATGGCCGAGGCTGAGCGGGAATCGGACATGGCGGCCGACTCCCAGGCACGGGCGATCTCGATCCAGCTGCGCCAGCCCACCGGGCTGTAGAGGCTGGAGAGATGAAATCCAGCGGTGCGTCCAGCTTGTTCTGGTGCGCAGGCCTGCCACTGGCCGTTGTCCAGCATCCAGGTCTTGTGATGCTCGGCAATCGGCTGGCTGCAGGACTCGCAGATGTAGGCCGCCGTCTCCGGCTGGCCCCTTTCCCAGCGCAGTTGTTCAAACCGCAGCCACTGGGGATGATCGCAGTGTGGGCACGGCACGAAGTAGCGGCGCTGGTCCGAGGCTTCGAACTCACGTTCGACCGCACTGGCCCCGGCAATCGTCGGGGTCGAAACGATCAGGATCTTGCGCCGCGCAAAGGTGCGGGTACGCGCCTCGGCCAGGGAAATCGCATCGCCTTCGCCTTCCACATCCAGCGGGTAGCCATCGACCTCATCGAGGAAGAGGTAGCGCACCGGCATGGAACGCAAGCCCACCGCGCTGTTGGCACCGGTCATCACCAGCACGCCACCGTGGAACTCCTTGGCGAGAATCGTGTTGCCCGAATCGCGACTGCGCGCCGGGGCGATGCGCTCCTGGATGGCGGGGCTCTCCTCAATCAGCGCATCGATCCGCTGCTTGGAAGCCCGCTTGGCCATCTCGACTGTGGGCCACACCGCCATCATTGGGCCCGGCGCATGGTGGATCACATAACCCACCCAGTTCAAGCCCAATTCGGTGCCGCCGACCTGGGCGCCTTTCATGAACACCACCCGCTCGATCGGCGACATGGGGGACAGGCAATCCATGATCTCGCGCAGGTAGGGTGTGCGGCTGGTGCGCCAGCGGCCCGGTTCGGAGGCAGCCTTGCTGGAGAGCACCCGGTGCTTGTCGGCCCATTCCGACACCGTGAGCAGCGGATCGGGCGTCAGACCCTCGCGCCAGGCGCGCTCGATGGCATCCCAGCCTTCGTAATAGAGCTCGTCCATGATCAATCTACCTTGGCCTGCAAGTCGCCCAGGTCTTGCAGTTGCTGGCGCACCGCAGCGTCCAGCGCCACATGCAAAACGTGCGGATCGACGCCCAGCCCTGCGGCCATCTGCGACGAAATGCGTGTCGGCCAGTTGAGCCAGGCATCGCGCTCAGCACGGGCCAGCTTGAATACATGGGCCACGGCCTGAGAACGGTCGACCAGTTCGCCCTTCAATCGGGCCAGGCGCACCTTGTTGGTCTGCGCCTTGACCACCTCGTTGACGGTGCGCGCCTGCAGGAGCGACGTGCCACCGGACGACAGCGCCGGGGTGGGCGGCTCTGGCGTTTCCCGTTGTGGTCGTGCGGCAGCCTGCGGAATCTCGCGGGCAGGTGCGGAAACCTGCGGGGCCGGTTTGTCACTGGCGACATCGGCCACCGACCGTCGGGTCGGTGTGGTGTTGGCCGCCCATTGGGTATCGGCCACCACCGGATCGATGGTGCCGTCCGGCAGCTGGCTGATGCGCCCGGTGTCGATGGCCTTCTTGACGGCCACGTGCGACACGCCTCGGTGGCGCGCGTAGGCGCGAATGGACAGTCCCATGGTGTTGATCACTTCAGTGCAAGTGGGTGGCCTCCTGGAGGTATGGGTCAGGCAAAGGCGAGTGAATCACCCGGGATTAAAAAGCGCTTGGCTTCTGGGGCGCACAGCGCGTGAATGCGGATGTTGATTGACAAGCAACCCACCAAGGAGCCCCAAATGGCCAAACCCAAGCAACCCACCGCACTCTCCCCCGACGAAGTTGAGCTCTTGCTCGAATCGATCGCCCTGGACCACCCGTTCATCGAAACCCTGCAAACCCGC
>NZ_JBLIZW010000072.1:0-50402 GCF_048860245.1 Aquabacterium sp.
ATCGACTCCAGTTCACCTTCCAGCACGCCCAACGCATTCTTGAGGTCGTGGGCAATGAGTGCGAGCGCAGTACTCATGATGATGGCTTTGGGTCAGGGCTCAGTGCGGCTGGGCAGCTGTGTCCAGCATGCTCAGGGTTTCGCGGAAGTAGCGTCGCATCATGATGACGCGGTCGCTGGCGGGCATCAGTTTTTCGAGTCGGGTCAGGTAATTGCTGACGCGCTCGATTCGACCGCGGTGACGTTCTTTCTTCAAACGCAGTGCCATGCAGTTGATCTGCGCAGCCTGCAGCAACACACCTGTGTTTTCAGGGTAGTCATGCACGGCTTGCTCAATCGCATCCACGGCTTCGTCGATGTGACTGTCACGCAGCAGTTTGCGGGCGTCTTTGACCTTGGCATCCAGACCCGCCGCCGCAGACTCGATCACCGAGCCGATCTTGTCCTCATGGCCGGTGTCGTGCAATGCCTTGCCGATCATCTGCTTGATGCGGGGGTTTTCGTGGTCGGCACTGATCGCAGCCTCCAGCAAAGCCAGTCCGGCTTCTTCATTGCCTGACATCAACTCGGCCTTGGCCAGTGCTACCGTGGCAAAGTCTGCTTTGCCGCGCCCCATGGTTTCGCGCGCCTTGGCCAACGTTGCGGCGGCCTGTTCCGTCTGTCCGGCCTGCATTTCGGCCTGAGCTTGCACGGCCAGGGCGACTTGCGCAAACTGGGGCGCGTTCTTGAATGTCTTGGCGGCATCGCCCAGCACACGCACGGCCTCAGTGGATTCGCCGATGTCCACCAAAGTCTGCGCCAGCATCAGCGGGTCCAGCGGCTGCTGCACCATCGAGCCACGGCTGGATTTGTTCGCTTTGACCAACGCATCCTTGGCAGTGTCCAGATCGCCATTGCGATAGGCGCTTTCGCCAACGAGCCGGAAGCGCCGCGCCGACGGTACGACCACAGCCGCTTCGCGCAACACCCACATGGCCCCTTCGGGGTCGCCCATGGCTTCCAGCGACTCGGCAATCACGTCGTAGGCGGCCACGTTGCGCTCGCCCTCGCGTGAGTCAATGATGTCCTGGGCAAACTGCTTCGCCTCTTCATACTGGCCTGCGGCTTTGTGGGCCCGTGCCAATCCCAATCTGGCCCAAGTCAGGTCGGCACGTTGTTCCAGTGCCGCCCGATAAACGACCTTGGCATCTTCGTGGCGTCCCAGCTTCAGCAGTGTCTGTGCCTTGAGTTGCAGGGCAGACATGAACCAACGGTTGCGTGCGGCCAGAAGCTTGTCACATTGGGTCAGTGCACCCGGCAAGTCCTCTTTGCTCAAGCACGTGGTGATGGGCAGCAGGGCATCGCGCTTGTCCAGTGCACTTTTCAGGCGTTCATCCAGGTCGGCCGCGGTGATGGGCTTCAGCAGGTAGGCGTCCGGGTAATGCTCGGTGGTGGCCGCAACCGAGGCATACGAGCCCTCTGCCGTGATCATGAAAAACAAGCAGTCATGAGGCAGAAGTTGCTCGTCTCTCAGGTACTCGAAGAACTGTTGCCCATCTGTTTTGTGGTTCAGGTTGTAGTCGCAGAGGATGAGGTTGTATCTGCGCGACTTGACCAAACGAACCGCATCATCTGCCGTGGAGGCTACATCAGTCTTGTTAATCCCTAACAGAGAAAGATATCCCCGCAACGTGGATTGCTGTACCGCCATGTCATCGATGATGAGCACAGCAAGGTTGGAGTACGGGGTGATGATGGTGGCCATGGCGCAATACCGACGGTTCCTTGCGACGAGTACGGGATCTGACGCGGATGGCCTTTGACACAAGCGCAAGGCCAGCCATGCACTACATCGTGTTTTTCGGCATGTGATGGGCTGACTTGAGCTTTGGGGTGAAATTCCTGCTTTTTCAGGACAAAAGAAAGGGTTAACCCCTTGTTTTGCGCTGCGGGAGTCAAAAGAAAAGGCGCCCGAAGGCGCCTTGGAGGGTGTCATGCTGACGATGATCACTTGAAGATGTTCTTCACGCGATCGGTCCAGCTCTTCGAATTGGGCGAGTGCTTCTCGCCACCTTTCTTGAAAGACTCGTCGAGTTCCTTCAGCAACTTGCGCTGGTGCTCGGTGAGCTTGACCGGCGTTTCCACCACGATGTGGCAGTACAGGTCGCCTGGGTAGCTGGAGCGAATGCCCTTGATCCCCTTGCCACGCAGACGGAAGGTCTTGCCGTGTTGCGTACCTTCGGGGATGTCGATTTCAGCCTTGCCGCCCAGGGTTGGCACCTCGATCGAGCCGCCCAGCGCTGCCGTGGTCAGTGGCACTGGCACGTTGCAGTGCAGGTCGTCGCCATCACGCTCAAAGATGTCGTGCTGCTTGATGCGGATCTCGATGTAGAGGTCGCCTGCAGGGCCACCATTGGTGCCAGGTTCGCCATTGCCGGCCGAACGAATGCGCATGCCTTCGTTGATGCCGGCCGGGATCTTGACTTCCAGGGTCTTGGTCTTCTTGACCTTGCCTTGGCCAGCGCAAGCGGTGCAGGGCTCGGGAATGATCTTGCCCGTGCCTTGGCAGTGCGGGCAGGTTTGCTGCACGCTGAAGAAGCCCTGACGCATGTGGACGGTACCCGAGCCATTGCAGGTCGGGCATGTCTTGGCGCTGGTGCCGGGCTTGGCGCCGCTGCCATGACACACGCCGCACTCGTCCCAAGCGGGGATGCGGATTTGGGTTTCCTTGCCCGCAGCAGCCTCTTCCAGGGTGATTTCCATCGCGTACGACAAGTCGCTGCCACGGTAAACCTGGGGGCCACCGCCACGGCGGCCACCGCCACCTTGGCCAAAGATGTCGCCAAAGATGTCGCCGAAGGCATCCGCAAAGCCGCCATACCCATGCGCACCACCTGCGCCGCCGCCCATGTTCGGGTCAACGCCGGCATGGCCGTACTGGTCATAGGCTGCGCGCTTCTTGGGGTCCGAGAGCATCTCGTAGGCCTCTTTGACCTCTTTGAACTTCTCTTCGGCTTCCTTGGCCTTGTCACCCTGATTGCGGTCAGGGTGGTACTTCATGGCCAGCTTGCGGTAGGCCTTTTTGATGTCGTCGTCAGACGCGCCTTTGGCGACGCCAAGGACTTCGTAAAAATCGCGTTTTGCCATGATCTTGTCGAGCTGAGCGAAGGTTGTTTCGCTGGTCGGGGCCAGATCCGACAAAGGCACAGGGCCTGAGCGCGTGGCTCATGCAACCTGTGCCCCATCGGTCAGAGGTGGACCAGATCAGTCCTTCTTGACTTCCTTGAACTCGGCGTCCACGACGTTGTCATCGGCCGGCTTGGCTTGCTCGGCACCTGCAGCACCTTCTGCAGCACCGGCAGCGCCTTGGTTGGCCTGCATGTCAGCGTACATCTTCTCGCCCAGCTTTTGCGAAGCGGTCATCAGGGCATTGGTCTTGGCCTCGATGTCGTCCTTGTCGTCACCCTTGAGGGCTTCTTCAACGTCCTTGATCGCGGCTTCGATCTTTTCCTTCTCACCGGCTTCCAGCTTGTCGCCGTATTCGGTCAGGGACTTGCGCACGCTGTGAACCATGCCATCGCCTTGGTTCTTGGCTTGCACGATTTCGAGCTTCTTCTTGTCTTCGGCGGCGTTCAGCTCGGCGTCCTTCACCATCTTCTGGATTTCTTCCTCGGACAGACCCGAGTTGGCCTTGATGGTGATCTTGTTTTCCTTACCGGTGCCCTTGTCCTTGGCGCTCACGTGCAGGATGCCGTTGGCGTCAATGTCGAAGGCCACTTCGATCTGGGGCACGCCGCGAGGTGCGGGTGGGATGCCTTCGAGGTTGAACTCACCCAGCATCTTGTTGCCCGAAGCCATTTCGCGCTCACCCTGGAACACCTTGATGGTCACGGCTGGCTGGTTGTCGTCAGCAGTCGAGAAGGTCTGGGCGAACTTGGTGGGGATCGTGGTGTTCTTGCTGATCATCTTGGTCATGACACCGCCCAGGGTTTCGATACCCAGGGACAGCGGGGTCACGTCCAGCAGCAGCACGTCGGTGCGATCGCCGGCCAGTACTTGACCTTGCACCGCAGCGCCCACGGCCACGGCTTCGTCAGGGTTCACGTCCTTGCGTGGGTCCTTGCCGAAGAACTCCTTGACCTTCTCTTGCACCTTGGGCATGCGGGTCATACCGCCGACCAGGATCACGTCATCGATGTCGGCCACGGCCACGCCTGCGTCCTTGATGGCGGTGCGGCAAGGGGCGATCGTGCGCTCGATCAGGTCTTCAACCAGGCTTTCCAGCTTCGCGCGGGTCAGCTTGATGTTCAGGTGCTTCGGACCAGTGGCGTCAGCGGTGATGTAAGGCAGGTTGATGTCGGTTTGAGCCGAGTTCGACAGTTCGATCTTGGCCTTTTCCGCGGCTTCCTTCAGGCGTTGCAGGGCCAGCACGTCCTTGGCCAGGTCGACGCCAGATTCCTTCTTGAACTCGCTGATGATGAAGTCGATGATGCGTTGGTCGAAGTCTTCACCGCCCAGGAAGGTGTCGCCGTTGGTCGACAGCACTTCGAATTGCTTTTCGCCGTCCACGTCGGCGATTTCGATGATGGAGACGTCGAAGGTGCCGCCGCCCAGGTCATACACGGCGATCTTGCGGTCGCCCTTGCCAACCTTGTCCAGACCGAAGGCCAGTGCAGCGGCAGTCGGCTCGTTGATGATGCGCTTGACATCCAGGCCCGCAATGCGACCTGCATCCTTGGTGGCTTGACGTTGCGCGTCGTTGAAGTAAGCCGGCACGGTGATGACGGCCTCGGTGACTTCTTCACCCAGGTAGTCTTCAGCGGTCTTCTTCATCTTGCGCAGCACGTCGGCCGACACTTGAGGAGGCGCCATCTTCTTGCCGCGCACTTCCACCCAAGCGTCACCGTTGTCCGCAGCGGTGATGGTGTAGGGCATCAGGTCGATGTCCTTTTGCACTTCCTTTTCGGTGAACTTGCGGCCGATCAGGCGCTTCACCGCGTACAGGGTGTTCTTGGGGTTGGTCACAGCCTGGCGCTTGGCCGAGGCGCCCACCAGCACTTCACCGTCTTCTTGGTAAGCAATGATGGAAGGGGTGGTGCGAGCGCCTTCGCTGTTCTCGATCACCTTGGTGGTGTTGCCTTCCATGATGGCCACGCACGAGTTCGTGGTGCCCAGGTCAATACCAATAATCTTGCCCATGTTTGTGTGCTCCTAGAGGATTTGGTCTGGAAGACAGTCGCTTCCGATTGATTCGTTATCTGTGCACGCCGGCGCCGTTTTCAAGAGCCCCTGTTTCAAAAAAGGGCTTGGACCGGTCGTGACAGCGGTTTATTTGGGGGCGGCCACGGTCACCAGGGCAGGGCGCAGCACGCGCTCGGCGATGGAATAGCCCTTTTGCAGCACACCCACCACGGTGTTGGCTTCCTGCTCGGCGGGTACCATGCTGATGGCCTGGTGGTAGTTGGGGTCGAACTTGGTGCCGGCTTCCGGGTTGATTTCCAGCACTTTGTTGCGCTCCAGCGCAGCGGTCAACTGGCGCAGCGTGGCGGTCACGCCTTCCAGCACCGTTTCGACCGGGGTGTCAGGCTTGGCAGCGTGCGAAGCCAGAGCGGCCTCCAGGCTGTCGCGCACGGGCAGCAGGCTTTCGGCAAAAGATTCCACCGCAAACTTGCGCGCCTTGGCGATTTCTTCTTCCGAGCGGCGGCGAATGTTTTCGGCCTCGGCCTTGGCGCGCAGGTAGGCGTCGGACACCTCTGCGTGCTTGGCCAGCAGTTCGGTCATGTCCTGGGCCACGGACTCGTTCGGCAGCGCTTCGGTCGCCGTGTCGGGGGTGGCTGCCTCTTCGGGCGTGTTGGTCGTGTCGCTCATTTCTGATTCGGGTGGTTGTTTGCGAAAACCCTCCCCATGTCAGGGTGCTGAGGGGGTTTTCAAGAGGGGTGAAGAAATTATTTTTCGATGCTGACGGACCATCGCTGCCAGTCGGCCAGTTTCCGACGGTCGCGCTTCGTGGGGCGTCCCTGTTCAATGCTCTCGGCTGGCTCGGCGGCCAGTCGACGCTGCTCCTGGGCTTGCTGGCGCAGGCGCGCACTTTCGGGCGTTTCTTCGTAGAGTTGTTGCGCCTGCGGCGCCGGCCCACGAACCGTGCTCAACGCTTTGACAACCACCGTTTTGATGATCGGGCCTTGACGGATTTCCACCCGATCGCCGGCGCGCAATTCACGAGACGCCTTGGCGACCTGGTCGTTGACCTGGATGCGTCCCTTTTCAATTTCGTCTGCAGCCAGCCCGCGTGTCTTGAAAAAACGGGCGGCCCACAGCCATTTGTCCAACCGCAAGCGTTCGGTCAGTCCGGGAAGCGGGCGTTCTGTGTCACTCATCGGTCGTCAATTTGTCAGTCTGGCGGCTGGTTCGAGCCAGGAATCGTGCCGGGTCCATGGCATCTCTGAGTCCGATCTCGACCGGGCAGGGCGAGCCGGTAACCCAGTGGGCCAGCAATTCTCCCGCAAGTGCGGCCCAGGTGATCCCCCGAGAACCCAGGCCGGTCACGACAAATAGCCCCCCTTGCTCGGTGCGCTGGCGTGGTATCAACCGCACCTGGTCCAGTCGCACCTTGCGGCTCGCTGCCTGAAGTCGGTCGATCGACCAAGGCAGCGCCCCCACCAACGGCAATCGGTCGGGTGTGGTGGCCCGCCATCCGGTTCTGCCAAACAGGGCCGCCATGTCAGGGACATCCGATGGACGGGTCAGATCCCGATGCCATGCGCCAAGGCGCTTGGCTTGTCCCAGATTGTGGATGTGGTCAGCCTGTCGAACGGCTGGATCTTCATCGTGGTGCTGTGTCGTGGCACCACACAGAAGATCTTTGCCGCCAAGCGGTAGTACGTACCCACTGCCCGCAACGGGCAATTTGGGAAGCGTCACATCCTTGAAGTCGGCTGTGTCGTGCGCGATCGCCGTGATCTGCCCGCGCACCCTTGAAAGTGGCACAGGCGACACGGCCAATGCCGAGGGCAACTTGTTGCACAACGCTGTGGCTTGGTGCGCGCAGGCCATGACAACGGACGCCGCTCGGGCGATTTCAACGCCATGGTCATCCAAGGCCAGCCAAGTACCGTCTTTTGCCTGCGTCAGCGATGCGACCTCCGAATGCCAGCGTACAGACAGCAGCGGTTGACCATCCAGCTGCCATGGCGCGGCTTCGCTCAGCAATTGCTTGGCATACCCAGCTGGATGCACCCATCCCGCTTGATGAAAAAACCATCCACCACAGGGCAAGTTCAATCCGCTCATCTCTGCGGCTTGCGCCCGATCCAGCCACTCGACATGGTCGTCAGGCAGGTTCAGCTTGGCGATCAAAGCCTTCGCATCATCACTGTGGGTCTTGGCATCGAGGCGGATCAGCCCCTGGGTCTGACCGGCGACCTGCCCGTCAGCGATCCACCCTTTAATTTGAGACCAAGTGGCAAGAGCCGCCGAGCGGTGGGCGCGCGCATGAATCCCGTCTTCACCGTGAACAATGCTGTGAAAAAGGCCCCCAGGGTTGCCTGATCCTTCCTGTGCGGGCCCAGCATGCCGGTCCATCAGGGTGACCCGCCACCCTTGCCGGCAAAGGGCATGCGCAGCGGAACATCCTGCCAAGCCTGCACCGATGACCAGCGCATGCCGATGCGGCGAGGCAACGGTGGACTGCAAACCGCCCGCGGGTGGTGGCGCCACATACCGAGGGGCAAAGTGCCCCTGAATCATGTCGCGCTTGCCGGCAAACCCGGGCGTCTTCGTCATCACAAAGCCGGCGCGTGTCAGTGCGTCCCGCACCCCGCGCGCAGCAGACCAGGTGGCCGCAGTGGCATCAGGCGCCGCCAGACGGTCGAGGCGGGACAGCAAGCCTTCATCCCACATATCGGGATTCTTGGCCGGCGCAAATCCGTCCAGATAAAACGCATTGACCGAGGCCAGCAACGACGGCAGCAACTCTGCAATGTCGCCCAGCCCTAACATCAGCGTCACGCCTTGAAGGCGCCCGTCAGCTGACAACGGCTCGTCAAAGTGCCGGGTATGCCAGCCAGCGGTCAGTGGCGGCCATTGCTCGATCAGGCGTGTTGACAATGCGGCGCGCAATCCAGCGTCTGGGTCTTGCGTGTCGGGCACGGCGGCGTGCACGCGCGCCAAATCATCACGCGTCAGCGGGTGCTTTTCGATCGAGATGAAAACCAGACGATCACATCGCTCGGCGTCAGCCAACCAGGTGGCCCACGTTGCCAGGAAATTGTTCCCCAGACCAAACCCGGTTTCCAGAATCACAAACCGGGTTTGACGCTGCCAGCGTGCTGGCAGTCCGTTGCCACCCAAGAACACGTGCCGGGCCTGAGCCCAAGCACCGGCCACTGCGTGATAAACGTCGTCGTACACCGGCGAGTAGGGGATGCCGGGAGCATGGCCCGACGGGCTTTCGCCCAGGGCCGCGGGAATCACTGACATGGCTTACTTACTGCGCAACCCAGCCGCCGTCCACGTTCCAGGCTGCGCCACGCACGTTGTCCGCGCCGGGCGAGCACAAGAACACGGCCAAGTCACCCAGTTGGGCAGGGGTCACAAATTGAAGGGAGGGCTGCTTCTCGCCCAGCAGACCCTTTTGTGCGTCAGCCAGACTGACACCTTCACGCTCGGCCTTGGCATCAATTTGCTTTTGCACCAGGGGCGTCAGCACCCAGCCGGGGCAAATCGCGTTCACGGTCACGCCGGTGGTGGCGGTTTCCAGCGCGGCAGCCTTGGTCAGTCCGACCAGTCCGTGCTTGGCCGCGACATAAGCCGACTTGCCGGCCGATGCGACCAAGCCATGGGCGGATGCCAGATTGATCACGCGCCCCCAGTTCTTGCTGCGCATGCCTGGCAGCGCCAATCGCATGGTGTGGAAGGCCGAGCTCAGGTTGATGGCAATGATGGCATCCCACTTTTCAACCGGGAAATCTTCCACATTGGCCACATGCTGAATGCCAGCGTTGTTCACCAGGATGTCAACGCCGCCAAATTCCGCTTGCGCGTAGGCGAACATGGCTTCGATTTCAGCGGGCTTGGACATGTCGGCGCCGTGATACCCCACTTTGACGCCGTGCGCGGCGCCAGCGGCCCGAACCGCCGATTGGGGGGCTTCGACCTCGCCAAATCCGTTCAGAATGATGTTGGCGCCTTGCGCAGCCAGCTTCTCGGCAATACCCAGACCAATCCCGCTGGTGGAGCCTGTTACCAAAGCGGTTTTACCTTTCAACATCTCGGGCCTCCTGTAGGTAAGAAGAAACACAAACAATGTGGAATGGCCCATTATCTGTTGTGATACCGACCTGCCACGCTTTCATTCGACCATGAGCACAGACAACAACGTTCAGCCCACGCTTCGCCATGTCACTTGCCCGGGCGCCAGTCACACCGATGCAGCGACCCACCGCATGGCTTATTGGTCGTGGGGGGACGAGCGCAATCCGAATGTGTTGATCTGTGTCCATGGCTTGAGTCGCCAAGGCCGTGACTTCGACACCCTGGCAAAGGCTCTGTGTGATCGCTATCACGTGGTCTGCCCGGATGTGGTGGGGCGCGGTGAGTCCGACTGGCTGGCCGACCCATCTGGCTACCAGGTGTTCGGCTATGTGGGTGACATGGTGGCGCTGCTCCAGTCGCTGCGCACGCAACGAGGTGCAGCCGATCCCATTGCGGTGGACTGGGTGGGTACGTCCATGGGCGGGTTGATCGGCATGGCGCTGTCGGCGCTGCCGCCAGCTGCGTCGGGGGCGACATTGCGCAAAATGGTACTCAACGACGTGGGGCCACGCGTGCGTCACGAAGCCATCGTGCGCATTGGCGAATACTTGGGGCAGCCCATGCGATTCTCGGACGAGCAGCAAGCTGCCGACTACCTGTGGCGCATCTCGACCGGATTTGGTCCCCATACGCCGGAGCAATGGCTGGCCTTGTCGCGGCCCTTGCTCCGGAAGGCACCGGATGGCAGCGGGCTGATCCTGCACTACGACCCGGCCATTGCCGCGCCGTTCAAAACCATGAATGCAGACAGCGCTGCTGCGGGCGAGGCCATGCTGTGGCAGGTGTACGATTCCTTGAAGGCCAAGGTGCTGCTGTTGCGAGGCAAGCAGTCCGACTTGCTGGACACGGCAACGGCCGTGGACATGACCCGGCGCGGACCCAAGGCGCGCTTGGTGGAATTTGAAGGTGTTGGGCATGCGCCAACGTTGATCGCCGCAGATCAGGTTGCCGCAGTGAAGGAATTCTTGATCGAATGAAGACCAGTTCTCTCATGCCAGGTTCGGCGGGGCATGCGGCCATTGTCGAGCTGGTCGAGATGTCCCCTGAAGGCGAATCGCCTTCAGGCAGTATTTTGTCCAAAGCTCGGTCGTTTGCTGAGCCCTTGCTGCTCACTCAGCGGTTTGAAACGGGCGAAGACGCGCTGACGCATGCCGACGGTGTCAACTTCATTCTGTCAGGCATCGGTGCGCCGCCGTCTTTGCGTGCTGCGGCTTATCTGGTCTATGCCAGCGAATACCTGACGCAGCCCGAAGAGATCATCGCCCGCTCGTTTGGCGAAGACGAGGCCACGCTGGTCACGCATACCCGCAAGCTGGTGCAGGTGCAGCGCAATGCGCGCGATGCCATGGCAGACGATGTCGACGGCCCACTGGCTGCCGAGCAGGTCGAGCGCATCCGCAAGATGCTGCTGGCTTTTTCCCGCGATTTGCGCGTGGTGCTGCTGCGCTTGGCATCGCGGCTGCAAACACTCCGCTATTACGCCGAGAGCAAGCAGCCTTGCCCCCGGGCGTTGGCGCGCGAGTCTCTTCAAGTGTTTGCGCCCCTGGCAAACCGTCTGGGCATCTGGCAGATCAAGTGGGAAATGGAGGACTTGTCTTTCCGCTTCCTGATGCCGGAGTCGTACAAAGCCATCGCCAAGTCATTGGACGAAAAGCGGCTGGAGCGAGAGCATCACATTGAACAGGTGCGTGCCCAACTGGCCCAGGCGCTGAAAGACGCAGGGATCCCGGCACTGGTACAGGGTCGCCCCAAGCACCTGTACAGCATCTGGAAGAAGATGAAGGGCAAGGATCTGCCCATTGACCGGGTGTTTGACATTCGCGCGCTGCGGGTCATCGTCGCAGACATCCCGGCCTGCTACGCTGCGCTGAGCCGTACGCATGAACTCTGGCACGCCATGCCGGAAGAGTTCTCTGATTACATTGCCAAGCCCAAGCCCAACGGCTATCAGTCCTTGCACACGGTGGTGCGTGATGAGCAGGGGCGCAGCATCGAAATCCAGATCCGAACACAAGCCATGCATGACCACGCTGAAAGCGGCGTGGCGGCACACTGGGCTTACAAAGAGGCGGGCACCAAAGGCTACGCCGGGGTGCAGGCTGCAGGCGATTTTGAAACCAGAGTGGCCGAGGCACGCAAAACTGTCTTGCGTCAGTTGCTGGCTTGGGAGCGAGATCTGGCTGCAGCGGATGATGCGCAGGGGGAGCCGGGTCACAAGGGGCTCTTCGACGATCGCATCTACGTCTTCACGCCGGGTGGCGAGATCATTGATTTGCCATCGGGCGCGACGCCCATCGACTTCGCCTACACCCTGCACACCAATCTGGGACACCGCTGCCGTGGCGCCAAGGTAGATGGCGCCATGGTGCCGTTGAACACCGCGCTCAAAAGTGGCCAGACCGTGGAAGTGGTGTCCATCAAGGAAGGTGGGCCTTCGCTGGATTGGCTGAATGCCGATTTGGGCTTCCTCAAAAGCCAACGCGCCCGCGCCAAAGTGCGCGCCTGGTTCAATGCTTTGGCGCAGCAGGCCACCATCGCTCGCGGTCGTGAGTCGGTCGAAAAACTGTTGCAACGTGAGGGTAAAACCGCCATCAAGCTCGACGAGTTGGCCTCGCGTCTCGGATTCAAGAGTGCCGATGCCTTGTTCGATGTGGTCGGCAAGGACGAGTACTCATTGCGCAACATCGAGCAGTTTCTGCGTCCGGCCGCGCCAGAGCAGAGTCCTGACGAGCTCATCACGCAGCGCATTGCCCGGGCGGATCCATCGAAATCCGCGACAGATGGCAAGGGTGTGCTGGTGGTCGGACTTGACTCGTTGCTGACGCAGTTGGCGCGTTGCTGCAAGCCTGCGCCGCCCGACAGCATCGGTGGGTACGTGACGCGAGGCAAGGGCGTCGCTGTCCATCGCGCGGATTGCGTGAACTTCCGCCAACTGGCCGCCCAACAGCCCGAGCGGGTGATCCCGGTCACGTGGGGGCGTCAGGCCATCACCGAGTCAGCGCAATACGCGGTGGATGTGATGGTGGAAGCACACGACCGGACCGGCCTGCTGCGCGACGTGTGCGACGTTTTGGCGCAGGGCAAGATCCATGTGCTGTCCATGCACAGCCACGTCGTGCGTGACCGCGTCACCATCACCCTGACCGTGCAGACAGGCGACACATCCCGCTTGAACAACATCTTGGCCAAAGTGTTGCAAATCGGGGGCGTATTGCGAGCCCGACGCAAATAATGCTATAGTAGCGGTCTTGCAGGCGCGTAGCTCAGTTGGTTAGAGCACCACCTTGACATGGTGGGGGTCGTTGGTTCGAATCCAATCGCGCCTACCAGATTTGGTAGAAAAGCCGATCAGCGTCAGCCGGTCGGCTTTTTTGTTGCCTGACTGCGGATCAGCACCTGGAGTGGGTTAGGGTAATGTCTTATATAAGATATAATTTCAGTCATTGATTACCCCCCAATCCAGCCCCCGACCCCGGGATCTCTGGAAAAAGTGAAGAAACCGCCCACAAGGCGGTTTCTTCCTTTGTGCGCGCCATTTGTTGAGTTCTGCGCGACTCGTTGCGCTTTGAGAATTCAGTCGCTGAATCCCCTCCTACAATGTTCCGAGAACACAGGAGCAGCTCATGAGCGCAACGCCACGAAAGTCCACCCGCAAAGAAGCCGAACCTTCAACCTCCGCCGAGTCGACGGAGCAGGGTGCACAACCGGGCGCGAGTACCGGCAGCGTCCGAGCGATCAAGAAGTACCCCAATCGTCGCCTGTACGACACGCAGACCAGCAGCTACATCACACTGGCCGACGTGAAGGACATGGTCCTGGCTTGTCAGCAATTCGTGGTGCTGGACGCCAAAAGCGGTGAAGACCTGACCCGCAGCATTCTCTTGCAGATCATTCTGGAAGAAGAAACCGCCGGGGTGCCCATGTTCTCAACGCAGGCCTTGGCTCAGATCATCCGTTTTTACGGCCACACCATGCAAGGGTTGATGGGGAACTATCTCGAGCAGAACATCCAGTCCTTCATCGACTTGCAGGGGCGGTTGGCAGAGAACTCCGTCGCCAACCTCCAGCAAAACCCGCTGATGCAAAACTTCATGGGCGGCTACATCGAGCAAACCCAGCAAATGTTTGCACAAATGCAGCAGCAAATGAGCAAACAGGCCGAGACGCTGATGGGGAGCCTCGGGGCAGGCCTAGCGCCCAAGAAGTAATGGCTTGAGTGCCGGCCACACGTTGTCCAGCAAAATGGGGTGGCCTGCAGCCGTTGGGTGAATGCCATCGGCCTGGAACCACTTACTGGCATCGGCGCGGTCGGCGATGCCCTTCAAGAAAAACGGCACCAGTGCGCACTTGGTTGCTTTTGCCAAGTCGGCGTACATCGTGGCGAAATCCTGTGTGTACCGCTTGCCGAAGTTGGGTGGCATCTGCATGCCCACCAGTACAACGCGCGCACCTTGGCGGACTGAGGCCTCAATCATGTTTTGCAGGTTTTGGCGCGTGCCGGTCAGCGCCAAGCCCCTGAGCGCATCGTTCGCGCCCAACTCAATGACAACCACCGACGGCTGATGCACCTGCAGTAAAGCTTGCAACCGAGCCTGCCCGCCAGAAGTCGTTTCACCGCTGATGCTGGCGTTTTCAACCTGCCAGTTCGGGCGCTCTGCCTTCAGTCGGGCCGATAGCAAAGCCACCCATCCCGCTCCACGAGGCAAGCCATACTCGGCAGACAGGCTGTCGCCCAGGATCAGTATTTTTTTGCCGGCATGGGTGTTGGCTCGGGCTTGTGAGCCCCAGGCAAGACCCCAAAAGATGGAAAGAGCGACGCGTCGCGTAAAGTTCATCTGACCGGACCCTTATTGCGCAGCACATGAATATCAACACCACCGAGCATGATCTGATCGACCGTCATGCCATCGTCGCCAAACGATTGGGTAAGCGCGTGCTTGACTCTACAGGTGAGTTGACCATCTTGCACGACATCGATCTGCAAATCCCACGCGGTGAGACGGTTGCGATTGTGGGGGCGTCCGGCTCCGGCAAAAGCACACTTCTGTCTCTGTTGGCGGGTCTGGATACACCCACCGATGGCGAGGTTTGGTTGTGTGGTCGATCCCTGTATGCAATGACCGAAGACGAGCGCGCAGCCCACCGTGCCCAACACCTTGGTTTCGTTTTTCAGAGTTTTCAACTCATTGGCCATCTGACCGCACTGGAAAACGTGATGCTTCCGCTGGAATTGCGGGGTGACAAACAAGCCAAGGCCAAAGCGGAGGCCATGTTGATCCACGTGGGTTTGGCGCAGCGTCTGGGCCATAAGCCCGCGCTGTTGTCCGGAGGGGAGCAACAGCGTGTTGCGCTCGCGCGCGCCTTTGTCGTTCGCCCAGACATCCTGATGGCCGACGAGCCGACGGGAAGCCTGGACCATGCCACCGGTCAAAACATCATGGATCTGATGTTCAAGCTCAATGCGGAGGCTGGTACCACGCTGGTGCTGGTCACACACGATCTGGGCATTGCTGAGCGCTGTCATGCGCGAATTCAGATCAGCGCGGGTCGTCTGAGCGGTTAGGATGCGCGCATGAGTCTGAAACTGCTATTTGGCTTCCATGCCGTTACCGTGCGCCTGAAGGTTGCGCCCAAAACCATTCGTGAATTGCATGTTGACGCGTCTCGGCGCGATCAGCGGATGAAGCAGTTTCTCGCCAAGGTCGAAGAGGCGGGCCTGAAAGTCATCGAAAGCGATGACGATCACCTGCAAAAGCTGTGTGGCACCCATCGCCACCAAGGCGTTGTGGCGCGCGTTGAAGCGGTACAGCAGGCGCGTTCGCTGGACGACCTGCTCGACTCTTTGTCCGAGCCGCCACTGCTGCTGGTGCTTGATGGCGTGACGGATCCACACAATCTGGGCGCCTGCCTGCGTGTGGCAGACGGTGCGGGGGCCCATGCGGTGATTGCGCCGAAGGACCACGCTGTGGGCATCAACGCCACCGTCGCCAAAGTGGCCAGCGGTGCAGCCGAGACGGTTCCTTACTTCATGGTGACCAATTTGGCTCGCACGCTCAAGGAGCTGAAAGAGCGCGACATCTGGATCATTGGCACGTCTGATGATGCGCCACACGGCCTCTACGACGTGGACCTCAAGGTCCCCACGGCCATTGTGTTGGGCGCTGAGGGGGATGGCATGCGTCAACTGACCCGCAAGAACTGCGATGACTTGGTCAGCATCCCCATGATGGGCTCGGTGGACAGCCTCAATGTGTCCGTGGCCAGCGGCGTGTGCCTTTACGAAGCTCGCCGCCAGCGCATGGCTTGATCACGGCGATCGCTGTAGCAACGCGGCGTCTCGGCGCCGCTGCACAGACCAGGCCCAGCCACTCAGGCTCAGCGCCACCATCATCCATGTCAGGCTGAGCCAGTGCAACTGGCTGTAGCCATGATGACTGAGCACCCATCCGCCGCCCGATGCCCCCATGGCATGCCCCAGGTAAATGGCGGATGTGTTCAGCGCCATGAGCGCGGGCGCCAGCCTGGGTGACAAGCCGCCCAATCGGGCTTGCTGACCAGAGTTGGTGGCAAACCCACTCAAAGCCCAGGGGATGAAAACCAAGGCCAGAGCGGGCAGTGTGTGCGCCAAAGGCCAGATCAACAAACTGATGGCCATCAGCCCCAATGTCAAGGTCACCGCAGGCGCTGCGCCCACACGGTCGACCATGCGATTGAGCACCAGGTTGCCCCCCAAGGCCAACGAGCCAAACCACGCAAACATCAAACTGATCTGCTCCGGGGTGGCACCAAAGTCGTACTTGTAATACGGGGCGGCATAGGCCAGCAGGGAGTACTGTCCTGCGCTTTGACATGCCGTCACGAGCACGACGGCCATCAGCAGTGGAGAGGTCAGGACCTTGCGCCAGGACCGCCATGACAGGGCAGGGGGGCGAATACCGGTCGGGACGTGACGATGAACCAGCCACGCAACGACGGCGGCACTTGCAGCGATCAGCCACATGGCAATGCGCCAGCCAAGCCGCTCACCGATCCACGCTGCCATGGGCATGCCGACGACCGATGCAATCGACCACCCCATGAAAACGAACGTGATCGCCCGCCCACGGTGTGCGGGGGTGCTCATGTAACCCATGGCTGCCGCAGCCTGCGGCGTGAACACGGCTGCGGACAGGACGGTCAGCGCCCGAGCGGGCCATAACCATGGGTAAGAGGGGGCCATGGCGCACAGTGCATGCCCGATCCCGTACCAAATCATGGCCCAGCAAAGCAGCACACGGCGATCAATGCGCGAGATCAGCCCAGCCAGTATGGGGGCGCCCAGGCCCATCATCACGGCCGCAATGGCGATCAACTGGCCACCTGTAGCGACCGTGATGCCCAAATCCTTGGTCAGATCGTTGAGCGTGCCGCCAACCACCATGACGCCGCACCCGATCACAAAGTTACCCGCCAGCAAGCTCCAGCGAGTGCGAGCCATGCTCGCTGCAGTCCGGGTTCGTTCAAGCTCCACGTCAGGTTGCCTTAATGCGGGACGCGAAGAGCCTCGGGATTCACGATGTTGGTGGGCGTGCCTGCGATGTAGTTCAGCAGGTTGTCGAAGGCCTCGCTGAACAAATGCTCGTAGTGATCCTGCTCCACGAAGCCAATGTGCGGGGTGCAAACAGCATTTTCCAGTCGCAGCAACGGGTGCCCCTGAAGAATGGGTTCACTTTCAAACACATCTACGGCCGCCATGCCTGGATGCCCGCGATTGAGGGCTGCGACCAAGGCACCGTCTTGCACCAATTCCGCACGGGAAGTATTGACCAGTAGCGCGGTGGGCTTCATGCGCGCCAAATCTTCCAGCGTCACGATGCCTCGCGTGTCCTGACTGAGTCGCAGGTGAATGCTCAACACGTCAGACTCGGCAAAAAAAGCCTCACGACTTTCCGCGGTCATGTAACCGTCGGCCACAGCCTCATTTCTGGCCCGCTCGCTGCCCCAAATGGTCACGCGCATGCCGAAAGCCTTGCCGTAGCCAGCCACCAGGCGACCCACTCGGCCATAGCCCCAGATGCCGAGCGACTTTCCGCGCAACAGCATGCCCACACCGAAATTGGTGGGCATGGAGGCAGACTTCAGGCCCGCCTGCTGCCATGCGCCGTGCTTGAGGTTGCCGATGTACTGCGGCAGGCGACGCATGGATGCCATCACCAACGCCCAGGTCAGCTCAGCTGGTGCGACGGGATCCCCGGCCCCTTCAGCCACGGCAATGCCCAACTTTGTGCATGCATCCAGGTCGATGTGGTCGCCCGCTCTGCCGGTTTGACAGATCAGGCGCAATTTGGGCAGCTTTTCCAGCAGCGCTTTGGGAAGGGGCGTCCGCTCGCGGATCAGCACAAGTGCTTCAGCGTCTCGGAGGCGGATGGCCAACTGGCCGGTGCCTTTGACGGTGTTGGTGAAGACTTTGGCGGAAAGCCCATCCAATTTGGACGCGCAATGGAGTTTGCGTACGGCGTCCTGGTAATCGTCAAGAATGATGATGTTCATGGGGCTGTCGGCGTTTCAGCCCGTCATTGTGCAACAACGCCTGCGTCAAGTGCGCAGTGACAGCATTAAATTTCGTCACCAAGTCGTTGATTTAACAGACCTGCTGGGGGCTGAATTGGTGATTTCTTGAGGGCGAATCGGGAAAACCATGTCCAGCGCATCCAGTCGCTTTTGCGCGTCCATCTGCCCACGGTGAAGCGCGACCACCCGAAATACGGCTGGGCGCAGGTGCCAAAGCTCCCTCAGTGAGCGAGACATGGCAATGTTGTCCCTGACCTCGTCTGCCTGTGCCGACTGTAGGTCCCATAGCGCACGCTCAAACTGTGCCTTGACGCCAGCCAGGCCCGACAGGGGAGGGAGCGTGGTTGGCAGATGCTCCAGGTCTCGGACCCAGCGCCAGAACATCTTGGGCCATTTCAACCAAACGGGATCGGGCTTTCGGCGCAATGCGGGTGGCGGCGTGTGGACGCGGCGCGATTCGCCGCACCCCAGCGTGTCGGACACCACAGTCAGTCGCGAGCCATTGACCGTCGACCCAGCCAAGGGCTCCAAATGTTTGCGGCGCACCGCGTTGCTCCCCGCCGAGGGGGATTGGCTATCAGAAAAGAATTGTGATGCCATGACATCCTCGCATCAGCCGCTTGAGACGGCCACTTGCTTCGGATATCGGACAAATGCGCTGTTGGGTTAATCAGCGTTTGGGTGAACAAATACCGAAAGGACGGGGCGTCAAGCCGCTGCCGCCAGCATGAGGGCGGGCTGGTGATCAAGACGTTGCCATCCTCCGTCGGACGCATCAGCAAACACGGCACGGGCACAGTCTTCGCAACGGCCGCAGCACGTCGCCACGCCAGTTGCCATCTGCAACTCATCGAATGACGAGCAGCCTTGCTGAGCACGCCGCGTGATTTCGCGATCAGAAACGCGATTGCAGACACAAACGATCATGGGGGTCCCCACGGGGTTTCAATGCGCTCATTCTAAATGCGAATGATTTGCATGTAAACGGTAGGATCATGGATCAGGCTTGGATCTCACCCATGATGGACTGCAGGTAGTTCTGAACGCCAACCTTGGTCAGCAAGTCGATTTGCGTTTCCAGGAAGTCGATGTGCTCCTCGGTGTCATCCAGAATTTTCTGAAAAATGTCGCGGGAGACGTAGTCACGTACCGCCTCGCAGTGCGCAATGCCTTCTTTCACGGTTGCCTGCGCAGCAGTCTCCAGTTTCAAGTCGCACTCCAGAATCTCGGGGACATCCTCCCCGATCAGGAGCTTGCCAAGGTCTTGCAGATTAGGCAGTCCGTCGCGCGTGAAGATTCGCTCCATCAGCATGTCGGCATGCTTCATCTCGCCGATCGACTCTTCGTACTCTTTCTTGGCAAGCTTGGTGAAGCCCCAGTGCTTCAGCATCCGATAGTGCAGAAAGTACTGGTTTGTCGCAGTCAGTTCGTTTTTCAGTTGCGCGTTCAGCAACTCGATCACGCGTGCATCGCCCTTCATGGTGAACCTTTCGTATCTGCGGCCTTTGCCGACGGTGGAGATGGACAAAGTACGGTCAGAGTGTGAACCAAATGGCATCTGTATGCCATGCGTTACCACCCTAAAGCTGCGGAATGGTTTCTCTTCGGTTATACTCCTAAGGTTTACCCGCAACCATCCCCGCCTAGCGAAACCCCGAACGTTTCCTTAACTGGACTCGACCTGTCACGCGCGCGCTCAGCTTCAGCAGAGTGCGGCGTCACGAGGGCAGAGCTGGGCGCGCACAACAAACGGAGAATGAACCCGTGCTGCCCGTACTGCCCCAAGCTCTTCTGGCCCTCGCAGACGGCACGGTCTTTCTAGGCACTTCGATCGGCGCTGCCGGTCACACAGTTGGCGAAGTGGTGTTCAACACCTCTTTGACCGGCTACCAAGAGATCCTCACCGACCCGAGCTACTGTAAGCAGATCGTAACCCTGACGTATCCGCACATCGGTAACTACGGCGTGAACGGTGAAGACGTCGAAGCCTCGAAAGTCCATGCCGCTGGTCTGATCATCAAAGATCTGCCCATCCGCACTTCCAACTTCCGCCAGAACCAAACGCTGTCGCAGTACCTGCAAGCCGAAGGCACGGTTGGTATCTCCAACATCGACACACGCAAGCTGACCCGCATTTTGCGCACCAAGGGTGCACAAAATGGTTGCATCGTGGCGCTGGCCGTGGGCGAGAAGGTCACTGACGCCGTCATTGCGGACGCCGTGGCCAAGGCCAAGGCTGCTCCAAGCATGGCCGGGCAGGATTTGGCTCAGGTCGTGACACGCACTGACGTGGCCGAGTGGACCGAAACCGAGTGGAAGCTGATCAACCCTCAGCTGGACGGCAAGCCTGGCTTTGGCAAGGTTGAAAACGCCAAGTTCCACGTGGTCGCTTATGACTTTGGTGTGAAGCGCAACATCCTGCGCATGCTGGCCGAGCGTGGCTGCAAGGTCACCGTGGTGCCTGCCAAGACGCCCGCTGCCGAAGTGCTGAAGTACAACCCTGACGGCATCTTCCTGTCCAACGGCCCCGGGGATCCCGAGCCTTGTGACTACGCGATTGCCGCCGCCAAGGAGCTGATCGAAACCGGCATCCCGACGTTTGGGATCTGCCTGGGTCACCAGATCATGGCTTTGGCCTCTGGCGCCAAGACCTACAAGATGCCTTTCGGGCACCACGGTGGCAACCACCCTGTGAAGGATCTGGACACCGGTCGCGTCAGCATCACCAGCCAGAACCACGGTTTCGCTGTGGACGCCAAGACGCTGCCAGCCAACATGCGCGCCACGCACATCTCGTTGTTCGACGGCACGCTGCAAGGCTTGGCCCGTACCGACAAACCCGCTTTCTGCTTCCAGGGTCACCCTGAAGCCTCGCCCGGACCGCATGACATCAGCTATCTGTTCGATCGCTTCGTGGCATTGATGGAGAAGAAGAATGCCTAAGCGTCAAGACATTAAAAGCATCCTGATCATTGGTGCCGGCCCGATCATCATCGGTCAGGCCTGTGAGTTCGATTACTCCGGCGCCCAAGCCTGTAAGGCCCTGCGTGAAGAGGGTTACAAAGTCATTCTGGTCAACAGCAACCCTGCGACCATCATGACCGACCCGAACACGGCCGATGTCACCTACATCGAGCCCATCACATGGCAAGTGGTCGAGCGCATCATCGCCAAGGAACGTCCTGACGCGATCCTGCCCACCATGGGGGGGCAGACTGCCCTGAACTGCGCCCTCGACCTGCACAAGCATGGCGTGCTGGACAAGTACAAGGTCGAAATGATCGGTGCCAACGAGCACGCGATCGAGAAGGCCGAAGACCGCCAGAAGTTCAAGGAAGCCATGACCAAGATCGGTCTGGACTCCGCCAAGTCTGGCATTGCTCACACGATGGAAGAAGCTTGGGGCGTGCAAAAGCGCATCCAGGCCGAAATCGGCGGCTCCGGTTTCCCCATGGTCATTCGCCCCAGCTTCACGCTGGGCGGCACTGGCGGTGGCATTGCCTACAACCCTGAAGAATTCGAAGAAATCTGCAAGCGTGGTCTGGACCTGTCGCCCACCAACGAGTTGCTGATTGAAGAGTCGCTGATCGGTTGGAAAGAGTACGAAATGGAAGTGGTTCGCGACAAAGCGGACAACGCCATCATCGTTTGCTCGATCGAAAACCTGGACCCCATGGGCATCCACACCGGTGACTCCATCACCGTGGCCCCGGCTCAGACCCTGACCGACCGCGAATACCAACTGCTGCGTAACGCGTCCATCGCCATCCTGCGCGAAATCGGCGTGGAAACTGGCGGTTCGAACGTGCAGTTCTCGATCAACCCGGACAACGGCCGGATGATCGTGATCGAAATGAACCCCCGCGTGTCGCGTTCGTCGGCACTGGCCTCCAAGGCAACCGGCTTCCCGATCGCCAAGATCGCGGCCAAGCTGGCTGTGGGCTTCACCCTCGACGAACTGAAGAACGACATCACTGGTGGCGCCACCCCGGCCTCGTTCGAGCCTTCGATCGACTACGTCGTCACCAAGATTCCTCGCTTCGCTTTCGAGAAGTTCCCTGCCGCCGACAACCGTCTGACCACTCAGATGAAGTCCGTGGGCGAAGTGATGGCCATGGGCCGCACCTTCCAGGAATCCTTCCAGAAGGCTCTGCGTGGCCTGGAAACCGGTATCGACGGTCTGACCGAGCGCAGCACCGACAAGGATGAAGTGATCGAAGAGATCGGCAACGCCGGTCCTGAGCGCATCCTGTTCCTGGGTGACGCTTTCCGCCTGGGCATGACTCTGGATGAAGTCTTCGAAGAGACCAAGGTCGACCCCTGGTTCCTGGCTCAGATTGAAGACATCATCAAGACCGAAGAGCAAGTCAAGGCTCGCAAGCTGGAATCGCTGTCGGCCGAAGAGTTGCGCTATCTGAAGAAGAAGGGCTTCTCGGATCGCCGTCTGGCCAAGCTGATGGGTACTGACCAGCACGCTTTGCGCAAGGCCCGTCATGCACTGGGTGTGCGTCCTGTCTACAAGCGTGTGGACACCTGCGCGGCCGAATTCGCCACCCAAACTGCCTACATGTACTCGTGCTACGAGAACGAAGGCGGCGAGTGCGAAGCCGATCCGACCGACAAGAAGAAGATCATGGTGCTGGGCGGTGGCCCGAACCGCATTGGTCAGGGTATCGAGTTCGACTACTGCTGCGTCCATGCTGCCCTCGCCATGCGCGAAGACGGCTACGAGACCATCATGGTCAACTGCAACCCCGAAACCGTCTCGACCGACTACGACACCTCCGACCGCCTGTACTTCGAGCCGGTGACGCTGGAAGACGTGCTGGAAATCGTCGAGAAGGAAAAGCCGGTTGGCGTGATCGTGCAGTACGGCGGTCAGACCCCGCTGAAGCTGGCCCTCGACCTCGAAGCCAACGGCGTGCCCATCATCGGCACCACGCCTGACAGCATCGACATTGCCGAAGACCGCGAGCGCTTCCAGGCTCTGCTGCACAAGCTCGGCTTGAAGCAGCCGCCGAACCGTACCGCGCGCAACGAGGAAGACGCCATCAAGCTGGCCAACGAGATTGGCTATCCGCTGGTGGTTCGCCCCTCCTATGTGCTGGGTGGCCGCGCGATGGAAATCGTGCACGGTGACAAGGACCTGGAGCGCTACATGCGCGAAGCCGTCCGTGTCTCCGAGAAGTCGCCTGTGCTGCTTGACCGCTTCCTGAACGACGCGGTGGAAGTGGACGTGGACTGCATTGCCGACGGCGCCGACACCATGATCGGCGGCATCATGGAGCACATCGAACAAGCTGGCGTGCACTCTGGTGACTCCGCTTGCTCGCTGCCTCCGTACACCCTGAGCGCCGAACTGCAAGACGAACTGCGTCGCCAGACCGCCCTGATGGCCAAGGCCCTCAACGTGGTTGGTCTGATGAACGTGCAGTTCGCCATCCAGGGCGACGTGACCAAGGGTCTGAACGACGCCACCGTCTACGTGCTGGAAGTGAACCCACGTGCCTCGCGCACCGTGCCGTACGTGTCGAAGGCGACGGGTCAACCTCTGGCCAAGATCGCCGCGCGCTGCATGGCCGGTCAAAAGCTGTCGACCCAGAAGTCACCGGACGGCCAGGCTCCTCGCGAAGTCGTGCCGCCTTACTTCACGGTCAAGGAAGCTGTCTTCCCGTTCAACAAGTTCCCGGGTGTGGACCCCGTCCTCGGCCCTGAAATGCGTTCGACCGGTGAAGTCATGGGTGTGGGTGAGACCTTCGGTGAAGCCATGCTGAAGTCTCAGCTGGGCGCCGGTTCGCGTCTGCCAACCAAGGGCACAGTGTGCATCTCCGTCAAGGATGGTGACAAGGAACGTGCCGTGGCGGTGGCCAAGGACCTGATCGAGCTGGGTTTCAGCGTGGTGGCCACCAAGGGCACTGCTGCCGCCATCGCGGCTGCGGGCGTCCCCGTCAAGCCCGTCAACAAGGTGAAGGATGGTCGTCCGCACATCTCCGACGCCATCAAGGCTGGTGAGATTCAGCTGGTGTTCACCACCGTGGACGAAACCCGCACCGCGATTGCCGATTCGCGCAGCATCCGCCAGGCCGCTTTGGCCAACCGGATCACCTACTACACGACCATGGCCGGCTGCGAAGCAGCGGTTGAGGCGATGAAGCATCAGGCTGATCTGACGGTTTATTCGCTGCAAGAACTGCACGCCAAACTGCACTAAACTGTGCGCTTAGCCCGGGGGCTTCGGCACCCGTGGCACCCTGACACATCAACGGGCCGCGCCCTCTCACCACCGCAAGGTGGCGCCTGGGACGCGGCTCGGTTTATTTTGCGAGACAAAACCATGTCCACGATTCCTATCACCAAGCGCGGCGCCGAAAAGCTCAAGGAAGAGTTGCAGCGTCTGAAGCACGTCGAGCGTCCTGCTGTGGTGCAAGCCATCGCGGAAGCCCGTGCCCAAGGTGACCTGTCGGAAAACGCAGAGTACGACGCCGCCAAGGACAAGCAAGGCTTCATCGAAGGTCGCATCAACGAGATCGAAGGCAAGCTGTCGGCTGCCAAGATCATCGATCCCTCCGAACTGGATGCTGGTGGCAAGGTTGTGTTCGGCGCCACCGTCGAGATGGAAATCGAAGCCACTGGCGACATCGTGACGTACCAGATCGTCGGTGACGACGAAGCCGATCTGAAGCACGGCCTGATTTCGATCAGCTCACCCATCGCACGCGCGCTGATCGGCAAAGAAGCCGGCGACGTGGCCGTGGTGCAAGCGCCCGGTGGCGAGCGCAACTACGAAATCATCGAAGTGCGCTACATCTGACGATGACGCTGGCTCGCATCCAAACCTTGCTGGCCACGTTGTGGGCTGGCATGGTCTTGACGGTTGGTGGCTTGGCTGCGCCGGCGCTGTTCAGCGTGCTGGAGCGTCAGGCTGCGGGACTCGGGGCAGGGCGCATGTTCTCGATCGAGGCCCGCGTCAGTTTCGTGTTCGCGGTGCTGATCTTCCTGCTGGAACGCCGCAGGGTGCGTGATGCCGTCGAAGCGGGGCAATCAGCCAGCGCAGTGAGCGCAACGCTCTTGTTGGCATTGAGCGCGCTGTTTCTGACGATCATGGGTGAGTTTGTCTTGCACCCGTTGATCGAAGCCGCCAAAGCCGGGCAGGCGACCACGCTGTCGTTCGGTGCCTTGCATGGGATTTCCTCATCCCTGTATTGGTTGAAGGCCCTGTTGATTGGTGTGTTGGCCTGGCGTCAAACCCAATGAAAAATGCCACATCGCCCGAGAGGGCGTGTGGCACAGACGAAACCCGTTCGGGAATCAGCTTGGCTTTTTGCTCGCCACGCGTTTTTTAGCGCGCTTGATCAAGCCGCCGGCGGTCACTCGCTGGTTACCCATCACCTGAACCTTCTTGATCTCAGGGCGGCGCAAGCCACTCTTGGAGAACTTCAGGATCTTCACTTCACGAGGCGCGGCGCCACGGCCTTCCTTGGGCTCAGCGCTCACCTTTTCAGGGATTGGGCGCCACAACACCAGCAACTTGCCGATGTGCTGGATGGGGGCTGCGTTGAGTTGGTCGCACATTTGCGCGAAGATCTCTTCGCGGTTGGCGCGGTCGTCACCCAGGACACGAACCTTGATCAGGCCATGGGCCTTGAGCGCAGCGTCGGTTTCCTTGAGAACGGCAGGAGTCAAGCCATCACCACCGATCATCACGACCGGATCCAGATGGTGGGCGTCAGCGCGCAGTGCGCGGCGCTCGGAGGTAGTCAATTGAATTGCAGGCATACCGCTATTATCCAACCATGAAAGTCAAAACCAAAAGTAAAAAGGTCAACAAGGCATGGTTGAACGACCATGTGACCGATCCCTACGTGCGTCTTGCACAAAAAGAAGGCTTTCGATCGCGTGCCGCCTACAAGCTCAAGGAAATTGACGAGGCGCTCAATCTGATCAAACCCGGTCAGCTGGTGGTCGACTTGGGTGCTGCTCCTGGCGCGTGGAGTCAGTACGTTCGACGCAAGTTCGCCCCCAAGGATGCGGGCACTGGCGGGGCCGCCGTGGGTGAACTGAACGGCACCATCATCGCGCTGGATTTGCTCGATTTTGAACCCGTTGAAGGCGTGACCTTCATTCAGGGCGACTTTCGTGAGGAAGAGGTCCTGCAGCAGTTGCAGGCGGCCGTGGGCGATCGCCCCGTCGATGTGGTGATCTCGGACATGGCCCCCAACCTCAGTGGCATTCAGGTGTCTGATGCCGCGCGGGTGGAGCATCTGATCGAACTGGCCATCGACTTTGCTCAGCATCATCTGAAGAAGGACGGTGCGCTGGTCTGCAAGGTCTTCCACGGCAGTGGCTACAACCAGTTGGTTGAAATGTTTAAGGCAAACTTTCGTGTGGTGAAACCAATCAAGCCCAAAGCGTCACGCGACAAATCTGCTGAAACTTTCTTGGTCGGCATTGGTCTGAAGGCTTGATGAATTTTCTTGATCGCGGTGTTTATGCCCTGGAAAACCGGGGTAGATAAGGGGTATGAGGCGAGCAGGGCTACTCTTGACTCGTCTAGAATCGTCCCCATATACCGCGAAGACCTTGCTGATTTTTTTCAGTTTGAAGGTGTCAGCTGGGTTTTTGATAGCTGTTTGGGTCGGGAGATGCGTCCGCATCAGCCCAAGCAGGTGTGAATGGGTTTAAGGAGCCGCGGTGAACAATCAATGGTTCTCCAAGATTGCAGTCTGGCTGGTTGTGGCACTGGTGTTGTTCACCGTGTTCAAGCAGTTCGATCGTGTCAGCACGGGGGGAAGTCCAATGGGCTACTCCGATTTCCTCGAAGAGGTTCGTGCCAAGCGAATCAAGAACGTCACCCTGCAAGAGGGCAATGGCGGCACAGAAATCATTGCCACCACAACGGATGACAAGCGCATCCGCAGCACCGCGACCTATCTGGATCGCGGCTTGGTGGGCGACCTCATCAACAACGGTGTCAAGTTCGACGTCAAACCCCGTGAAGAGCCCTCGCTCATCATGAGCCTGCTCATTTCTTGGGGGCCGATGCTGCTGCTGATCGGCGTGTGGATCTACTTCATGCGCCAGATGCAGGGCGGCGGCAAGGGCGGGGCATTCAGCTTCGGCAAGAGCCGTGCGCGCATGCTCGACGACACCAACAACAGCGTGACCTTCGCGGATGTGGCAGGTTGCGACGAAGCCAAGGAAGAAGTCAAAGAGTTGGTGGACTTCCTGCGCGACCCTCAGAAGTTCCAGAAGCTGGGCGGCCGCATTCCTCGCGGCGTGCTGATGGTCGGCCCTCCAGGCACGGGTAAGACCCTGCTGGCCAAGTCCATCGCTGGTGAAGCCAAGGTTCCGTTCTTCACGATCTCGGGTTCCGACTTTGTGGAAATGTTCGTCGGTGTCGGCGCCTCGCGCGTCCGTGACATGTTCGAGCAAGCCAAAAAGAACGCACCTTGCATCATCTTCATTGACGAAATCGACGCGGTCGGTCGTCATCGTGGCGCTGGCTTGGGGGGCGGCAACGACGAGCGCGAGCAGACGCTCAACCAGATGCTGGTCGAGATGGATGGTTTCGAGACCAACCTGGGCGTGATCGTGATCGCTGCCACCAACCGTCCCGACATCCTGGATCCGGCTCTGCTGCGTCCAGGTCGTTTCGACCGTCAGGTGTATGTGACGCTGCCCGATGTGCGCGGTCGTGAGCAAATTCTGAACGTCCACATCCGCAAGGTGCCGGTCGGTCAGGACATCAAGGTCGACATTCTGGCCCGTGGCACACCCGGCTTCTCGGGCGCTGATCTGGCCAACCTGGTCAACGAAGCAGCTCTGTTCGCTGCGCGCCGCAACGGTCGCGTGGTGGAAATGCAGGACTTCGAAAAGGCCAAGGACAAGATCATGATGGGCCCCGAGCGCAAGTCCATGGTCATGCCCGAGGAAGAGCGCAAGAACACCGCGTACCACGAAGCGGGTCACGCCTTGGTGGCGCGCTTGTTGCCCAAGACCGACCCGGTGCACAAGGTCACCATCATCCCTCGCGGCCGTGCGCTGGGTGTGACCATGCAATTGCCTGAAGGTGACCGCTACAGCATGGACAAGAGCCGCATGCTGGACACCATCTCGGTGCTGTTTGGTGGTCGCATTGCAGAAGAAGTGTTCATGAACCAGATGACCACCGGTGCATCGAACGACTTTGAACGTGCCACGGCCATCGCACGTGACATGGTGACCCGCTACGGCATGACCGATGAGTTGGGTCCCATGGTGTACGCCGACAATGAAGGTGAAGTCTTCCTGGGTCGCTCGATCACCAAGACCACCAACATGTCTGAAGAGACCATGCAAAAGGTGGACAAGCAGATCCGCAAGATCATCGATGAGCAGTACGGCATTGCGCGCAAGCTGATTGAAGACAATCAGGACAAGATGCACGCCATGGCCAAGGCTCTGCTGGACTGGGAAACCATCGACACCGAGCAGATTGACGACATCATGGCTGGCCGCGAGCCACGTCCTCCCAAGGACTGGACGCCTCCGAGCAATCGCAACAACGGGGGCACCAAGCCTCCGATGAGCGCAGACGGCGCGGCTGCTGCGGTCTGATCGCTGTCGCAGCATCACCAACGGGGCTTCGGCCCCGTTTTTTCATGCGGGATCCAGATGTATTGGCACACCACACGCTTTCAGATTGACCTGAGTTCGCCCAAGGTGATGGGCATCGTCAATGTCACGCCGGACTCTTTTTCGGATGGCGGTCGCCACAACCAGACAGCAGATGCTTTGGCGCATTGTGAGCAGTTGCTGCGAGAAGGTGCCCACATCCTTGACATTGGGGGCGAGTCAACCCGTGCAGGCTCACCAACCGTGCCAGTCGAGGATGAGTGGGATCGAATTTCTGGCGTTTTGCAGGGTGCGTTGAGACTGGGGGTTCCCATCTCGGTAGACACCTGCAAGCCTGAGGTCATGGCCCGCGCACTCGACATGGGCGTGGACATCATCAACGACGTGCGCGCCTTGGAAGCCCCGGGTGCCACGGATGTCATTGCCCGGCATCGTGAATGCGGTGTGTGCCTCATGCACATGCAGGGAACGCCACAAACCATGCAAGATCGACCCGATTACCCCGATGTGGTGGGAGAAGTGGTCAGTTATTTGCAGTCCCGCGTGCGCGCTTGTCTGGACATGGGGATCCGTGCTGAACAGATCACACTGGATCCGGGAATCGGATTTGGCAAGACACCCGAACACAATTTGATGTTGCTGAAAGAGCAAGCCAGACTGCTGGCCTTGGGATATCCGGTGTTGGTGGGCTGGTCTCGCAAATCCACCTTGGGACACATCACCGGCAAGCCTGTGGGTGACCGATTGGCTGCCAGCGTCGCTGCGGCGTTGGCCGGTGTACAGCGAGGCGCACACGTCGTGCGCGTGCACGACGTCGCTGCCACAGTAGATGCTCTCAAAGTGTGGGCCGCGGCAGGACTGCCGGGGTGATCCCTCAATCCGGGCGACAATCCACAATCGATCGAAATTTATTAAGCGTTCGCAGACATGTCTCGACAATTTTTTGGCACCGACGGTATTCGCGGTACCGTAGGTCAGTCCCCCATTACTCCGGATTTCGTATTGCGCTTGGGTCATGCCGTTGGACAGGTGCTTCGTCGTACGGCGTCGCGCCCAACCGTCTTGATTGGCAAAGACACGCGTATTTCTGGCTACATGCTCGAGTCCGCACTGGAGGCTGGCTTTTCGTCCGCAGGGGTAGACGTTTTGCTAACGGGGCCGCTGCCAACCCCCGGGGTGTCCTATCTGACGCGCGCGCTGCGCTTGAGCCTCGGCGTGGTCATCAGCGCATCACACAACCCGTTTGGCGATAACGGCATCAAGTTTTTCTCCGCGCAAGGCGAGAAGCTGCCCGACCAATGGGAGTTGGATGTCGAAGCCGCGCTGCAAGAGGCACCTCGTTGGGTGGACTCTGCTACGCTGGGCCGCGCTCGACGCATTGAGGACGCGCGCGGGCGTTACATCGAGTTCTGCAAAGCGACCTTTGCTTCCAACTTGTCGCTGCGCGGGTTGAAGCTGGTTGTGGATGCGGCGCACGGTGCGGCTTATCAGGTTGCGCCGGCGGTCTTCCATGAGTTGGGCGCTGAAGTGATCTCGATTGGCTGCTCGCCAGACGGCTTGAACATCAATGCCGGAGTCGGGGCGACGCATCCTGAGGCCTTGGTGAAAGCCGTGCAAGAGCACAAGGCTGACTACGGCATTGCCCTGGACGGTGATGCCGATCGCCTGCAACTGGTTGACGCGTCGGGGCGGTTGTACAACGGCGACGAACTGCTGTACGTGATGGTGGCCGACCGTTTGGCGCAAGGCGAGGTCGTGAAGGGTGCTGTGGGCACGTTGATGACCAATATGGCCGTGGAGCTTGCGCTGCAATCCAAGGGAATTGAATTTGTGCGCGCCAAGGTTGGCGATCGTTACGTGCTGGAAGAGTTGACCGCCCGAGGCTGGCAATTGGGCGGCGAGGGCTCCGGGCACCTGTTGGCGCTGGATCGCCACACGACCGGTGACGGCATCGTGAGCGCCCTGCAAGTGTTGCAGGCTGTGGTGCGCAGCAATAAATCGGTGTCGGATTGGCTGGACGGGGTTTCATTGTTCCCGCAGCGCTTGATCAACGTGCGATTGCAGCCGGGGCAGGACTGGAAGAGCAATGCCAAGCTCGCCTCGGTGCAACGTGAGGTTGCCGGTGAACTGGAAGGCAAGGGGCGCATTTTGATCCGGGCGTCAGGCACCGAGCCGCTGCTTCGTGTGATGGTGGAGGCGCGGGATCAGGCGCTGGCCGATTTGTCGGCACAAAGGCTCGCGGATGCCGTCACGGCTTGATCCGATTTAGCGCATGAAAAAGCCGGCCATATGGGCCGGCTTTTTTGTGGGATGACAGCGCGATTGACTTGATTACTTCTTCTTGGGTGGGGTCAGGACGGTGTCAATGACGTGGATGACGCCGTTGGTCGCCACTTTATCGGCCGAGGTCACCATGGCATCTTCAACGGTGACAAAGTCACCCGCCTTCGAAATGCTGATCTTTGCGCCTTGCAGCGTTTCCTTGGTGCTGCTGCCGGTGATGTCGGTCGACTTGATGACGCCTTGTACGATGTGGAAATTCAGCAGGCTCTTCAGCGCCTCAGGATCTTTGCTGAGCTTGCTCAGGGCGTCTGCAGGCATGGCCTTGAATGCCGCATCGCTGGGGGCGAAGATCGTCACAGGGCCTGTGGTGCCGAGTTGTGCGGCTAGGCCGGACTCTTGGGCCAGCTTGTTGAAGGTGCTCAGTTCCTGATCTGCAGCGATGGTGGCGCTCAGTGTCACAGGCGCGTTGGCCACCTGCGTGCTGGCGCAGCCGGTGATGTTCAGGGCCGTTGCCAGGACTGCGGCCAGGATCAGGTGTTGGCGAGGGATCAGTTTCATCGAGGTCTCCGCGTTCAGCTATATGACTTACAGAAGCAATGCCGACACGATAGAAACCGTCCGTGACGAATTGGTGACGAATGCATGACGAGCGCTGTCACAAACACCAATTCGGCTTCGGTGGCCCATTTGTGACAGCCGCCCCTTGTTTGTCATATAGGCGTCACAATCGACTCATAAAGTCTGCCTTGACCAAATTCTGACTGTCATTTGTTTTGACAAGAAAGGCGTACTCATGAGCTTCAAGATGATTCGCACCGCAGCAGCCGTCGCGCTGGCCGTGATGTCTGGTGCAGTGTTGGCCCAGGATGTGACCGGCGCGGGCGCCACATTCCCCGCTCCCGTTTACGCCAAGTGGGCGGCTGGTTACAACACCGCAACCGGCGTGCGCATCAATTACCAGTCCGTTGGTTCTGGCGCTGGCATCAAGCAAATCAAGGCCAAGACGGTGGACTTCGGTGCCTCCGACATGCCTTTGAAGGATGAAGAGCTGGCCAAGGATGGTCTGGTTCAGTTTCCTACCGTGATCGGTGGTGTGGTGCCCGTGGTCAACGTGAAGGGTATCCAGCCCGGTCAACTGAAGTTGACGGGTGAAGTGCTGGGCAACATCTACCTGGGCAAAGTGACCAAGTGGAACGACCCCGCCATCGTGGCACTGAACCCTGGCTTGGCTTTGCCTGATGCGCCCATCGCTCCTGTGCGTCGCGCCGATGGTTCGGGCACCAGCTTCATCTTCACGAACTATCTGTCGAAGGTGAACGCCGAATGGAAGGCCAAGGTTGGTGAAGGTACGGCTGTGAACTGGCCCACGGGCGCGGGCGGCAAGGGCAACGAAGGCGTATCGGCTTTCGTGCAGCGTCTGCCTAACTCGATTGGCTACGTCGAATACGCCTACGCCAAGCAAAACAAGATGGCTCACGTGGCGCTGAAGAATGCCGCAGGCAACTTCGTGCAGCCCGATGACGTCAACTTCAAGGCAGCGGCCGCCAGCGCCGAGTGGAACAAGTCGTTCTATCAGATCCTGACCAATCAGGCTGACAAGAACGCTTGGCCCATCAGCGGTGCCACGTTCATCCTGATGCACAAGTCGCAAGACAAGCCTGCTCAAGCCGCTGCGGCACTGAAGTTCTTTGAATGGGCTTACGTGACCGGCGACAAGACCGCCGCCGATCTGGAATACGTGCCACTGCCCGCATCGGTGAAGGATCTGGTCCGCAAGCAATGGGCTTCGATCACAGACACCGCCGGCAAGACGGTTTCGTACAAGTAATTGCCTCTGTTCGGGTGAGCTGCATGTGGTTGCGGCTCGCCCGGTCATGCTCTGACTGATGATTTTGGAAGCACTTCTCCATGGAGGCGTTCGATGACCGCCATACTCCCTGCTGGCATGAGTGATGCCGCAACAGTAACCTCGCGAGATGCGAAACGCCGCCCCATGACAAATCCTCCCTCACGTCGCGTACAGGCCCCTTGGGCTGACGCGGTTTTTGCCATGTTGGCCCGCGGTGCGGCCTTCATGACCTTGGCCTTGCTGGTCGGGATTCTGATTTCTCTGGTGCTGGGCGCCATGCCCGCCATCAAGGCCTATGGCCTGAGCTTCCTGTGGCGTACCGAATGGGACCCTGTGCAGGAGCAGTTCGGTGGCCTGGTGATGATCTACGGCACCTTGATGACCTCGTTCATTGCCCTGCTGATCGCCGTGCCGGTCAGCTTTGGTATCGCCTTGTTCCTGACCGAACTGTCGCCATCCTGGCTCAAGCGCCCCCTGGGGATCGCGGTGGAATTGCTGGCTGCCGTGCCATCCATCGTGTACGGCATGTGGGGGCTGTTGGTCTTTGGCCCCATCTTGTCGACCTATGTGCAGCAGCCCCTGCAAAGCCTGACGCAAGGTGTGCCGTACTTGGGGGCCTTCTTCTCTGGCCCGCCCGTGGGGATTGGCATTCTGTCGGCTGGTGTCATTCTGGCCATCATGATCATTCCTTTCATCGCATCGGTGATGCGTGACGTGTTTGAAGTCACGCCTCCCATGCTGAAAGAATCGGCCTACGGTCTGGGTTCGACCACCTGGGAAGTGGTTTGGAAGGTTGTGCTGCCGTACACCAAGACCGGTGTGGTCGGTGGCGTCATGCTGGGCCTGGGCCGTGCGCTGGGTGAAACGATGGCCGTGACCTTCGTGATCGGCAACATGAACCAGCTGAACTCGTTGTCTGTTTTTGAGGCTGCCAACAGCATCACCTCGGCCCTGGCCAACGAGTTTGCCGAGGCCAATGAGGGCCTGCATCAAGCTTCGCTGATCTATCTGGGTCTGATTCTGTTCTTCATCACCTTCGTGGTGCTGGCCTTCTCCAAGGTCTTGCTGTCCCGACTGAAGAAAAACGAAGGAGCGCGTTCATGAGCGCCGATATCCAAACAATCCGTGCGCGCAAGTACGCCTCACGCAAACGCATCAACGCGATTGCGCTGACCATGTCTCTGCTGGCCATGGCCTTCGGCCTGGTGTGGCTGGTCTGGATCTTGTTCGAGACGGTCAAGCTGGGGCTGGACGGCCTGGGCTGGACCACGTTCACCCAGATGACGCCGCCGCCGCAAGAAGAGGGCGGTCTGGCCAACGCGATTGCCGGCTCCTTCCTGATGGTGGGCTTGGCCACGCTGATCGGTACGCCTGTGGGTGTCATGGCCGGCATCTATCTTGCCGAGTATGGCGAGCGCGGCTGGCTGGGCAGTGCCACGCGCTTCATCAACGACATCCTGCTGTCGGCACCTTCTATCGTGGTGGGCCTGTTCATCTATTCCGTGGTGGTCGCCCGCATGCACACGTTCTCGGCTTGGGCCGGTGTGCTGGCCCTGGCGCTGATCGTGGTGCCGGTGGTCATTCGCACCACAGAAAACATGCTGTCGCTGGTGCCACATGCACTGCGTGAGGCAGCTTACGCCCTGGGTACGCCGAAGTGGCGCGTGATCCTCACGATCACCCTCAAGTCGGCACGCGCTGGCGTCATCACCGGCATCTTGTTGGCTGTGGCCCGCATCTCGGGCGAGACTGCGCCTCTGCTGTTCACCGCGCTGTCCAACCAGTTCTGGTCGGCCGATCTGGGGCAACCGATGGCCAGTCTGCCGGTCACCATTTTCAAGTTTGCGATGAGCCCGTATGAGAACTGGCAGAAGCTGGCATGGGCTGGCGTCTTCCTGATCACCGTGGGTGTCCTGGTGCTCAACATCATCGCTCGAACCATGTTCCGCCAGCGCTGATCGGCGCGGCTCAAAGATATTGACGGAGATCCATCTCATGGACGCCAAGGTTTCCAACCCCACCGCCAACAAGGCCAAACTGGCCGTTCGCAATCTGAACTTCTACTACGGCAAGTTCCACGCGTTGAAGAACGTGAACATGGAATTGCCCGAAAACCGCGTGACGGCTTTCATCGGCCCGTCGGGCTGTGGCAAGTCGACCCTGCTGCGCACCTTCAACCGCATGTTCGAACTCTACCCTGAGCAACGCGCCGAAGGCCAGATCCTGCTGGACGGTCAGGACATCCTGACCTCGAAGGAAGACGTGTCGCTGATTCGTGCTCGCGTGGGCATGGTTTTCCAAAAGCCCACCCCATTCCCGATGTCGATCTACGAAAACATCGCGTTTGGCGTGCGTCTGTTTGAAAACCTGTCTCGCACCGAGATGGACGAACGCGTGGAGTGGGCCTTGAAGAAGGCTGCGCTGTGGAATGAAGTCAAGGACAAGCTGAACCAGTCGGGATCGGGCTTGTCGGGTGGCCAGCAGCAGCGTCTGTGCATTGCTCGCGGTATCGCGATCAAGCCCGAAGTGCTGCTGCTTGACGAACCATGCTCTGCGCTGGACCCCATTTCGACCGGCAAGGTGGAAGAGCTCATTCACGAACTCAAGGACGACTACACCGTTCTGATCGTGACCCACAACATGCAACAGGCGGCGCGTTGCTCGGACTACACCGCCTACATGTACTTGGGTGAGTTGATTGAATTCGGCGCCACCACGGACATCTTCATGAAGCCCAAGCGCACCGAGACCGAGGACTACATCACCGGTCGTTTCGGTTGATGCACACGCGATATAAAACCAACAACATCAAGTGAAGGATAGGGCGATGACTGAAAAACACTTGTCCAGCCAGTTTGACAACGAGCTGAGCGGCATCTCGACCCGTGTGCTGGAAATGGGCGGCCTGGTGGAATCCCAGTTGGCACAAGCCATGGAGGCACTGACCCATTTCAATGGTGATCTGGCCAGCCGCATCCTGGTTCAGGAAGAGCGCGTAAACCAGATGGAGATGGAGATCGACGCCGACTTGTCGACCATCATCGCTCGCCGTCAGCCAACCGCACGCGACCTGCGCCTGCTCATCGCCATTTCCAAAACGATTGGCAACCTTGAGCGCGTGGGTGACGAGGCAGCCCGCGTTGCGCGCACGGTGCAGCGTCTGATCAACACCGGTGTGTCGAGCCGCCTGCGCTTGCCGGTGTCGGACGTGTCGTTTGAGGCGTCGTTGGCCACCGCATCGTTGCGCAAGTCTTTGGATGCCTTTGCGCGCCTGGACATCCGCACGGCACTGGAAGTGATCAAGAGCGACAACGAGATTGACGCTGAGTTTGATGGCCTGATGCGCAAGCTCATCACTTACATGATGGAAGACCCACGCACAATCTCGGCATCGATCGATCTGGTGTTTGTGGCCAAGGCCATCGAGCGTGTGGGCGACCATGCCAAGAACCTGGCCGAGCAGGTGATTTACATCGTCAAGGGTACAGATGTGCGTCACAACTCGCCCGAAGCAGTTGAGTCCATCATCAAATAAGTGATCGGGAGCGTTCTATGAGCAGAGTGCTGGTCGTTGAAGATGAATTCGCGATTGCCGAGTTGATTTCGCTGAACTTGCGTCATGCGGGCTTTGATGTGGCAGTTGCCCACAATGCCGATGAAGCGCAGTCTGAGATCGACAAGGTGTTGCCGGATCTGGTCCTGCTGGATTGGATGCTGCCAGGCCAGTCGGGCTTGAGCATCGCCAAGCGCTGGCGCGGCGTGGCTCGCACCAAAGATCTGCCCATCATCATGCTGACGGCCCGGGCCGAAGAGACCGACAAAGTCGCCGGGCTGGATGCGGGGGCTGATGACTACCTCACAAAGCCGTTCTCTACGCAAGAGTTGATGGCGCGAGTGCGTGCTGTGCTGCGTCGCAAAGCGCCTCAAGCCTTGGACTCTGCCGTGGAGATTGCTGGCCTGAAGCTCGACCCGGCCACACGTCGTGTGAGTCGCGGCGAACAGGAAGTGAAGATCGGACCGACCGAATTCAAGTTGCTGCACTTCTTCATGACCCATCCTGAGCGCGTGCACAGCCGTGCGCAACTGCTGGACCGGGTGTGGGGCGACCATGTCTTCATTGAAGAACGTACGGTGGATGTGCACGTCAAGCGTCTGCGCGAGGCTTTGACGCCTGTGCAGCGCGCACAGTTGATTGAAACCGTTCGGGGTGCAGGCTATCGCCTGACACAACAGGTCGCTAACGTCGCGGCCTAACTTAAGCCTACTGGTTATCGTGGATACAACTGATTCGTGGCTGTTGTCGCGTGTGGGCGCTCGCCTGTTGTCTGCTGGTGCAGGGGGCGTCGCAGGCTGGTTGATAGGTGATCGAATGGGCTACCCGGGCACGATGTGCGCGGTCGGCGCAATGAGCTCGGTATTGGTCATCTCGGTGGTGGATACCTTGCGAGGCCATCGGCTCTTGGACTGGTTGCGTGTGCCCGAGGGCGTGGCGCCAACCTTGCCTGGCATGTGGGGCGAATTGGCCCACCGCATGCAGCGTGTTCTGCAATTGCGGGAAATGGCCACCAATCAGGAGCGCGATCGACTCGCGCAGTTCCTGGCAGCCATTGATGCCTCACCGAATGGCGTGATGCTGCTCGATGCCAGCGATCACATTGACTGGATCAGTTCTGCGGCAGCCGATCATTTCGGGTTGAATCAACACCGGGATATTCAACAGCGCGTTACGAATCTGGTGCGCCAGCCGGCCTTTGTGGAGTACCTCTCGAACGGCAACTTTGCCGAGCCGCTGAAGTGCCCCATGGGCCATGGCTCCAAGAACTGCTTGCAGGTTTACGTCCGGCCTTATGGTGACGGGCTGAAGTTGGTGCTCTCTCAAGACATCACTGAGCGGGAGCGTGCTGACACCATGCGCAGTGATTTCGTGGCCAACGTCTCGCATGAAATCCGCACGCCCTTGACGGTGCTGGCGGGCTTCATCGAGACCATGGCAACCTTGCCGTTGACCGAAGCCGAGCGTGCGCGGGTGTTGTCGCTGATGTCGCAGCAAGCCGAGCGGATGCAGCATCTGGTTTCGGATTTGCTGACGCTGGCGCAGATCGAAGGTAGCCCCCGTCCGCCTTCCCATAACTGGACAGGTGTTTCCAAGCTGCTGGACCGCATTGAAAACGATGCGCAAGGATTGTCCAGAGGTCGTCATACCGTGGTGTTCAACCTGCCCCAGCCATGCAAACTCTGTGAGATTTCCGGTGTGGAAAGCGAATGGCTGAGTGCCATGGGCAACTTGGTGTCCAACGCCATCCGCTACACCCCCGAAGGGGGCGCCATCACGGTGTCGTGGTCCAGTACGCCCGATGGCTCAGCCGAGTTCAGCGTGCGCGATACAGGTCCAGGCATCGCGGCAGAGCACCTGCCTCGTCTGACCGAGCGGTTTTACCGTGCCGATGGCAGCCGCTCACGTGACACGGGCGGTACCGGGCTGGGCCTTTCGATCGTGAAACACGTGATCCAGCGACATGGTGGTGAACTCCGTATCACCAGCGAAGTTGGAAAGGGTTCCAACTTCACGCTGCACGTACCCGCAAGCCGCGTCCGATACGGCACGCCAGCTTGAAGCTGGTGGTCAGGGGTGAGCAACGGCTGCCGGCCGGCGATACACAACGATTTGTTCGGAGTTGCGCGTACGCTGGTTGAATTGCGCCACGCGCTCCCACCCATCGACGGTTGGGGCCGCGGCCCGACCACCAACGCGCAGCAACAGCGCGTCACACCGAACAGAGGGTGAGCGCTGGCTGTCTGGCAGGCCATTGACTTGATAGCCACCGAAGTATTCCAGTCCGGTCAATAAGCCAACGGGCACTTCTGGCGCGCACAACAAGGCTTTTGACGGGACGGTGGTGCTGATCTTGCCGATCAGGGCGCGATAACTGCGGGCCTGATCCAGAATGGGAAGCCACAGGGTCATGAACAACAGCCAGCACAAGGCGACACCGCCGGCTGGCAGCACCAGGCTCTTCCACAATGCATGGCTGTGCCGCGCCGTACGCCAACGAACGAGCGCCAGCCACAGCAGGGTACCGAGCAGCGCCGCCAATAAAGCCGTTAGCGAGAAATAGGCCTGAGTGCCTGGCACCAACTTGGCAATGCGCTCTGCGGTTTTGGCGGGGACCCCGGTATGCAGTGAGATGTAGCCCACCCAGATCAGCCCCGCACATACCGTAAAGAAGCACACCGAAAACCAATCCAGTGCGGCACCCAGACCGCGCTGAAGAATGGGGAGTGCAAATGAGGCCAGCACAGCCAGCGCTGGCAAAGTCACCAGCATGGCGCGCTCATTGCCACCCATGGCAATCGCTGCGCCAAAACCAACCAGGGCCAACAACAGTGGCACAGCGATGTGCCGGTAAGTGATCTGACGGCGCCAGTACCAAACCGTCAGTGCGGCAAGGGGCAGGGTGGGCCACGTAAACCAGACCACCAGCTTGGGAATGTCCATCACACGCTGAGCCGCATCGACGCGCCACGCCCACCCCGACAAACCGATTGCGCTGAGCAGCGTTGCCAGTGCGGCGGCCATCGCCGTGGCAGCGACCACGAACCAGAAGTGGCCGCGCAGTTCAGTTTGGCGTGAGCGCCAACAAACGGCCATTCCCGCCAAGCCGGACAACACCGCAACCGTCGGGCTGCCGCTCGCGGCCATTTCTGGAAGCGCGAGAAGGGCGGCCCAACGCGCCTGGATGGGGTGATATTGAGCCGATGAAAGGCTGTACAAAAAGGCCACGCTGCCGGTGAGTTGCAGCAGCTCTGGCGTGGTTTCATGCCCCAGTTGCAGCAGGCCCAATGAGGCGATCAACGCCAGCAAGGCACCATCGGCCAGTGCTCTCGCATAGTCCTGAGGGCGTGCTTCACCGCCAAACGCCAGGGGCAAGGGCTGAGCAGCATCCGTTCGCGCCAGGTGGTAGGTGCTGTACCACGTCAGTGCCAGGATCAGCGACAGCAGCAGCGCAAAGGGAATGCGTGCGGCCAGCGCCGGGTCGATCCAGGGACTCAGCAGGGAAATGAAGGCGCCCCCCAGCCAATAAGGCAGCACGCCCCCCGAAGTTGGCAATACGCCGCCGACATTGGGGTGCAGCCAGGAGGCTTGTCCCAGCGCCACGCTCCACATGTGTCCGAACGACGCGATGTCTTCGTTCTTCCAGGGATCTCGCCCGATCAGGCCCGGGATGACATAGGCGGCACAAAACAGCAGGAGCGCCCAACGGGGCAAGCGCTGCACCGCCTTCTGGGTCACCAGAGCGGGAGTAATGAAGGGGGCCTGCGAACGGGTGGTCATGCGATGTGTGGCTCGGGCAGGGCAGAAACGAAAAAGGGCAGCATACAGCCACCCTTTTGAGATTCAAGTGCAGGAGCGCAGAAGACCTGCGCTCGGCACACAAGATTACTTGCGGAATGCAGCAAACTTGTTGCGGAACTTCTCGACGCGGCCGCCCAGGTTGTCGACGCTCTTTTGTTGGCCGGTGTAGAAGGCGTGCGATTCGGAAGAGGTTTCCAGCTTGAACAGGGGCAGTTCACGGCCGTCTTCCAGCTTGATGGTTTCCTTGGTAGGAGCGCAGGAACGGGTCACGAACTTGAAGCCGTTGGACTGGTCCAGGAAAACGACTTCACGGTAGTTGGGGTGAATACCTTGCTTAGGCATGTGAGAAACCTCTTGCTGTTTGCATCATCGGTAGCCACCAGACCCCATGTCTGGCACTTTCCGACAGCCGGAAAATGGCGGATTGTAGCAGATAAAAAACCCTGATCGCAAGGCGAGCAGGGCTTAGTGGGCATGTCAGCCATGCCCATGCTCCAGGGGATCAACCCCCACGACGCATCATGTCGAAGAAATCGTGGTTGTTCTTGGTGGAGCGCATCTTGTCGAGCACGAACTCCATCGCCTCGATCTCATCCATTGGGTAGAGCAGCTTGCGCAAAATCCAGCTCTTTTGCAGGATTTCGGCCTTGAGCAGCAGCTCTTCGCGACGGGTGCCGGACTTGTTGATCAGGATGGATGGATAGACACGCTTTTCGGCCATGCGGCGATCCAGATGGATTTCGCAGTTGCCGGTGCCCTTGAACTCTTCGTAGATCACTTCGTCCATGCGGCTGCCGGTGTCGACCAGCGCGGTGCCGATGATGGTCAGCGAACCACCTTCTTCCACGTTACGGGCGGCGCCAAAGAAGCGCTTGGGGCGTTGCAGCGCGTTGGCGTCCACACCACCGGTCAGCACCTTGCCGGAGCTGGGCAACACGTTGTTGTAGGCGCGGGCCAGACGGGTGATCGAGTCCAGCAGGATGACCACGTCCTTCTTGAGTTCGACCAGACGCTTGGCCCGCTCGATCACCATTTCGGCGACCTGAACGTGACGCTGGGCTGGCTCGTCGAAGGTGGAGCTGATGACCTCGCCGCGCACGGTGCGCTGCATTTCGGTCACTTCTTCGGGACGCTCGTCGACCAGCAGCACGATCAGGTGAACGTCGGGATGATTGGCAACCAGCGCGTGCGCCAGGTTCTTCATCATCACGGTTTTACCGCTCTTGGGAGGCGCAACCAACAGCGCGCGCTGACCCTTACCGATCGGGGCGATCAGATCGATGATGCGGCTGGTCACGTTGTCATCGCCGCGCACGCCATCGCTTTCGAGCTTGAATTGCTCGTCAGGGAACAGCGGCGTGAGGTTTTCGAACATCAGTTTGTTCTTGTTGACCTCGGGGGCAATGCCGTTGACGCGGTCAACCTTGACCAGGGCAAAGTAACGCTCGCCGTCTTTGGGCACGCGCACTTCGCCTTCGATCATGTCGCCGGTGTGCAAGTTGAAGCGGCGAACCTGACTGGGAGACAGGTAAATGTCGTCCGTGCTGGCCAGGAAGCTGGTGTCCAGCGAGCGCAAGAAGCCAAAGCCGTCAGGCAAGACTTCAAGCACGCCGTCGCCGAAGACCTGTTCGCCAGCCTTGGCGCGCTTCTTCATGATGGCGAACATCAGCTCTTGCTTGCGCATGCGAGCGACGTTCTCGATTTCGAGGGCTTCGGCCATCTCCACCAATTTGGAGATGTGCAACGCCTTCAGTTCTGACAAGTGCATGGATGGGGACCCTGAACGAAATCTGACCAGCGCAACATCACTCTTCGAAGGAGCAATGAGCCAGGCAGAAGAAAAACTCGTGGGTGAATGGACAAGAGGCCACGGGGCCATCGTTTGTCGAGGTGAGGTCAGCCGGGAAGGCGCCCTGTGAGGGCCATTTGCTGCGACACCGTCAGTCTGATGTTGTCAGACTGCTTCGACGAACACCGACCGAAAACCCGGTCAGCGATCGCATTATAGATACATAAATGGCGAAGGCCCGTGAGGGCCCCGCCGAGACGCTTACAGGTTGGCGTCGATGAAGGCGGTCAGTTGCGCCTTGGACAGGGCACCAACCTTGGTTGCAGCCAACTGACCATCCTTGAAGATCATCAGCGTAGGGATGCCGCGGATGCCAAACTTGGCGGGCACATCGCGGTTTTGGTCCACGTTCATCTTCGCAACGTTCAGACGACCAGCGTAATCATTGGCGACTTCGTCGAGGATCGGGGCGATCATCTTGCAGGGGCCACACCACTCGGCCCAGTAGTCCACCAGCACGGGCTGTGCAGACTGGAGGACGTCTGCCTCGAACGAAGCATCAGAAATGTGTTTGATCAGGTCGCTGCTCATGTAATTGTCCTTGGGGGAATTTGACGAGCCACATCTTCGTTACGGTGCGTCGTCAACGGTTGGGGAATTCTGACACAGAAGCTGTGCGGGGGTTATGGCAGGACGCAATCCCATTTCTATCGCGTTGATAGCCTGCGTCCAACCGTTGCATCCATGATCATGCGCTTACAAAAAAGTCCGCAATGTGAAATAGAGGGTGGTTTATGCATCAGGACCGGGCTTTGAGTGACTTGTTTTGTTGTGCAATACCGGAGTAACAAAGGGAAACCACGTTCCGAGGATCATTCGTCTTGCAAGCGACCATGGCCACCGCCGCAACACAACAGCAGACAGCGCCGCGACAGTTCGCGCGCTTTCAGTTGCTGCGCATGCTCGGGCGGTCGCTGGCATCGGCTGTTTGGTTGGCGATGGACCCGCGACTGCAGCAAGAGGTTTTGGTCGTGGTGCCTCGCGCGCAACCCGCCAACGTGCGCGAGCGTGAGAACTGGATGGCAGACGTTCAGGCCGGCGCGAGGCTGCGTCACCCACGGTTGTCCGAGGTGCTGGAAGTCGGTCTGCACGAGGGGTGGCCCTTCGTGACCTACGCCCGGGGTACCGGGATGACTCTGGCTGAACGGGTATCCACGGGATCCAGCCTGACGCCTGTTGAAAGTGTGCAGATCATCGCTGAAGTGCTGGAGGGCGTGGCTTACGCCCACGAAGCCGGCGTGGCGCACCATGACATTGGCTTGCATGACGTGTTGCTGGATGCCAATGGGCATGCGCAATTGCTGGGGCTCGGTGCCGGACTGGCCCGACTCGCCCCTGGTGACGCACGTGCACAGCACATGGGGCGGCAGGAACTTCGCCTGGCTTCAGAGCGCGACGTGCTGATGTGTGGCCTGTTGCTGCACCGCCTGCTGGCCAACCACCCGGCACTGGATGACGCAGACATTGGCAGCGCAGCCGGGCGTGTCGGCGTCGAGATTGTTCGGCTGCCCTGGACAACCCCGCATCCGGTTCCGGAAACCTTGCGTGCGATCGTCAACCGATCGACAGACCGGCAGCACCGTCAGCGCTATCTGAATGCACGCACCCTGCTGGGCGCACTGCATGGTTGGATCAAAACCAATGCAGACGAGGCCGGGGGGCCGCTGGCATTGCTGCTGGACCGATTGAATTCGGTTGGAACATTGCCTTCTCGCCCGGGCATGGAGCGTGCGCTGGTGGGGGCGTTGTCACAGGAAATGCTGCGCGTGGACGACTTTGTCGACGTTCTCGTGATGAATCCGGCGCTGACATGGGAAATGCTGCGAGCCGTCAACACGGCATCGTTCCGGAGTCAGGGCGTGGATGAGGCAGTCAGCACCTTGTCGCGTGCGGTGATGCTGCTGGGGCAACAAGGCATTCGCAAAGTGGCCTCCACGGTGCGTGCATGGCCGGGTGCCTTGGGGGCTCAGGCCAGCCTGACGCATACCGGTGAGACACCATCCGTTGTAGCCCTGCAGCATGAGCTTCGGCGCACATGCCTGGCGGGTGCCATGGCCCGCTTGTTGGCGCCGTTTACCATCCACGACGAAGAAGCATCGGTTTCAGCCATGTCCCAGAGATTGGGTCGCTTGCTGATCCACTATCACTTCCCGGACGAGGCCGCACAGATCCATCGTTTGATGCAGCCGTCGCCGGCGACCGAGCCCGATGCCAAACCCACGCCTGGCATGCAGTTGGAAACGGCCGTGAGCGCGGTACTGGGTGTCAACCTGGATGATTTAGGCGGTGCTGTGCTGCAGCACTGGGGCATGCACGAACGCATCGTTCATGCGGGTCGCCCTCTGCCCAGAACTACGCCTGTACGCCACCCGAGTTCGCCGGAGGAAACCCTGCGTGCCGTGGCCAGTCTGGCCAATGAGTTGACCGATGCGCTTCAAATGGAGCCCACCAAGGTGCCCAGCGCGATTCATCAGGCCTATTTGCGCTATGCGCGTGCGCTGGAGTTGAGCTCGAAAGAGTGCCTGCAAACGATCGAGCAGGCCACCCGTCTGGTCGACGGGGGCCGAAAGCCTGAAGCGCTTAACCCAACTTGAGTGCCTGAGCGCACTCTTTGACCAGCGCCGGGCCGCGATAGATCAGACCCGTGTAGATCTGGACCAGATCCGCCCCGGCATCGATCTTGGAGCGTGCATCCGCTGCGCTCATGACGCCACCCACCCCGATGATGGGGAAGCGTGGGCCCAATGCCGCACGCAACTGACGAATCACCTGATTGCTGGCCTCCAGCACGGGGGCGCCACTCAAGCCGCCAGTTTCCTCGGCGTGCTTCATGCCCTGAACCGCGTCACGAGAAATGGTCGTGTTGGTGGCGATCACGCCGTCAATGCCATTCTTCTGCAATGTGGCTGCGATCACGCCTGCTTGCGTTTCGTCCAGGTCAGGCGCGATCTTGACGAACATCGGAACGGTGCGACCATGCTGTTGAATCAGCTGTTGGCGACGCTCTTGCAGTTGTCCCAGCAAGGCATCCAGAGCCTCGTCGCTTTGCAGTGCGCGGAGGTTTTTGGTGTTGGGAGAGGAAATGTTGACGGTGACGTAGTCGGCGTGTGGGTACACCCCTTCGAGGCAGATGAGGTAGTCATCCACGGCGTTTTCAATGGGGGTGACCGCGTTCTTGCCGATGTTCAGCCCCAGGATGCCGCCGCTTTGACGGAAGCGCGCACGCTTGACGTTGGCCAGAAAAGCATCCAGCCCTTCGTTATTGAAGCCCAGGCGGTTGATCAGCGCATTGGCTTGCGGCAGACGGAACATGCGAGGCTTGGGGTTGCCGGGCTGCGCCTTGGGTGTGACCGTGCCCACCTCGACAAAGCCGAAGCCCATGGCACCCAGCCCGTCGATCACCTGACCATTTTTGTCCAGACCAGCGGCCATCCCGATGCGGTTGGGGAAGGTGATGCCTGCCACTTCGACGGGGTCCTGAACGCGCTCGCTGCCCCACAGGCAGGCCAGAGGCGTGTTCTGAAACCGGGCCAGGCCCGCGATGGTCAATTCGTGTGCCGTTTCCGGGTCCAGGTTGAACAGCACGGATTTGGGCAGAGAGTAGGGCAGCAGAGCCATAAGACGGCGATTGAGCGACGAAGTCGACTGTTGACGGCAAACCTCTATTGTCCCCGATCTGGGCGTACTTGCATCCCCTGTGTGCCATCAAGTCGCTGTGGCAAACTGCGCGACCTTGATGCTCGCGCTGGCCCCGTCAATGAAGGCAGGGCAATCGCAGCAATGTTTGAATGTTTTTCGACAAGGCCTGAGCTTGGACAAGATCCTGATGCAATTGGCGGCCGAACTGAAGGTTCGTCCCGCGCAAGTCAACGCAGCTGTCGAACTGCTCGACGGTGGCGCCACGGTTCCCTTCATTGCCCGTTACCGCAAGGAAGCCACCGATGGCTTGGATGACACCCAACTGCGTGAGCTGGATGCTCGCTTGGGCTACCTGCGTGAGCTGGAAGACCGTCGCGCGGCCGTGCTCAAGAGCATTGATGAGCAAGGCAAGCTGACGCCGGAATTGCGGGCAGCCATCGAGTCCGTGCCCACCAAGCAAGAGCTGGAAGACCTGTACCTGCCGTTCAAGCCCAAGCGTCGCACCAAGGGCATGATCGCCCGCGAGGCTGGCATCGAGCCCTTGGCCGACAAGCTGTTTGCAGACCCAAGCCTGGACCCTCAGTCGGAGGCCGCTGCGTTTGTGAACGCTGATGCCGGCTTTGCTGACACGTTCGCGGTGCTGGATGGCGTCCGGGACATTTTGTCTGAGCGCTGGGCGGAAGATGCCACGCTGATCGGCAAGATGCGCGACTGGCTGTGGTCAGAAGGCCTGTTCAAGTCCAAGCTGATGGATGGCAAGGACGAGAACAACCCCGATGTCGCGAAGTTCCGCGACTACTTTGACTACGATGAACCCATCCGGACCGTGCCCTCGCACCGCGCATTGGCTGTGTTCCGTGGACGCACGCAAGAATTCCTGGATGCCAAGCTCGTGCTGGATGAGGAAGTCATGCCAGGCAAGCCCACACTGGCAGAAGGTCGCATCGCGGTGCACTTGGGCTGGAGTCACAACAAGCGTCCGAGCGATGACTTGATTCGCAAATGCATTGCGTGGACGTGGAAGGTCAAGCTCTCGCTGAGCCTGGAGCGTGACCTGTTTGCCCGCCTGCGTGAAGACGCCGAGGCCACCGCCATCAAGGTGTTCGCAGAAAACCTGCGCGACCTGTTGTTGGCAGCGCCTGCTGGCAAGCGTGTGGTCATGGGCTTGGACCCTGGTATCCGCACTGGTGTGAAGGTGGCCGTGGTGAGCGATACCGGCAAGGTGCTGGATACGTCGACCGTGTACCCCCATGAGCCGCGCAAGGACTGGGAAGGCTCGATCCATACGCTGGGCCGCTTGTGCGCTGCCCATGGGGTCAACCTGATCGCCATTGGCAATGGCACGGCCAGCCGAGAGACCGACAAGCTCGCGGCCGATTTGATCAAGCGGATTCAGCAGATGGCGCCAGGCACACCCATTGAGAAGGTGGTGGTGTCGGAAGCCGGGGCATCGGTGTATTCGGCGTCGGAGTTTGCGTCCAAGGAATTGCCAGATCTGGATGTGAGTTTGCGTGGCGCGGTGTCGATCGCACGTCGCTTGCAGGACCCACTGGCCGAGTTGGTCAAGATCGACCCCAAGAGCATCGGGGTCGGCCAATACCAGCACGACGTCAATCAGAGCGAACTGGCGCGGACGCTGGATGCGGTGGTGGAAGACTGCGTGAACTCCGTGGGGGTGGATCTGAACACGGCTTCAGCACCTTTGTTGTCACGGGCTTCGGGTCTGAGCACGGCCGTGGCCAACAGCATTGTGCGCTGGCGTGATGCGAATGGCGCGTTCAAAAACCGCAAGCAGTTGATGGATGTGGCTGGGTTGGGCGCCAAGACGTTTGAACAGTCAGCGGGTTTCTTGCGCATCCGTGATGGCGACAACCCATTGGACATTTCCGGCGTTCACCCCGAGACCTATCCGGTGGTGGAGAAGATGCTGACGAGTACCGGCAAGCAAATCGGTGACCTGATCGGCAAGAGTGATGTGCTGCGCACGATCAAGCCTGAAGTGTTTGCCAATGACAAGTTCGGGGTGATCACCGTCAAGGACATCTTGGCAGAGCTGGAAAAGCCGGGGCGCGATCCTCGCCCGGACTTCAAGGTGGCACGCTTCAACGACGGTGTCGAGGACATCAAGGACCTGAAAGAAGGCATGGTTCTGGAAGGGACCGTGTCCAACGTCGCCCAGTTTGGCGCGTTCGTGGATTTGGGTGTGCATCAGGACGGTCTGGTCCACGTCAGCCAGTTGTCCAACAAGTTTGTGACCGATGCCCGAGAGGTGGTCAAAACGGGTGACATCGTCAAGGTCAAGGTGATCGAGGTCGATCTGGCGCGTCAACGCATTTCGCTGACGATGAAGCTGGACGCCGCGACGGGGCCGAAAGGCGCGGGTGCCGCACGGGACAACAGCTTCCGTCCTGCTGCGCGCAACGAGCGCCAAGGTGGTGGGCGGGGCGCTCCGGCACCCGCCTCTCAGGGGCAGTCCGCAATGGCTGCGGCCTTTGCCAAATTGCAGACCAAACGCTGAGCGACTTGCCGTTCAGACTCGGGCGCGAACCAGTCTCAAACCGTTGAACACCACAATGAGGCTGGCGCCCATGTCTGCAAACACTGCCATCCAGAGGGTGGCGTGCCCCGCCAAGGCCAGCGCCAGGAACACCGCCTTGATGCCCAGAGCGATGCCAATGTTCTCTTTCAGGATGCGTGCTGCACGCTGACTGAGGCGGATGAACTGAGCGATTTTCCGAGGGTCGTCATCCATGATGGCCACATCAGCGGCTTCCAGCGCAGTCGCGGTGCCGGCTGCGCCCATGGCCATGCCAATGTGGGCGCGCGCCAAGGCGGGTGCGTCGTTGACGCCGTCTCCGACCATGGCAACGGGGCCGTATTGCGCCGTCAATTGCGCCACCGCACTCAGCTTGTCTTCAGGAAGCAGGTTGGCACGCACATCGGCAATGCCTGTGGCTTGCCCGACCACAGCCGCGGTGGTGGGGTTATCGCCGGTGAGCATGACGGTGTGAATGCCCATGGCCGACAACGCTGCAACGGCAGTCGAAGATTCTGGCCTCACGGTATCCGCCACCGCAATGATGCCAACGGGATGGTGCGCATTGGTCAGCACCATGGCCGTCTTGCCTTGCGATTCGAGCGATGCCAGCAGGGCTTCCAAATCGGGGGAGCACAAACCGCGCTCTTCGACCAGTCGATGGTTGCCCAACTGCCAGCGCTCGCCGTTGACATCACCTTGAACGCCACGGCCGGCCAGCACACTGAAGTTCGTCACTGGCGATAGAGCGCCATCACCACCTTGGGCTTTGGCTGCCGCCACAATCGCTTGCGCCACAGGGTGCGCGCTATGGCTGTCCAGGCTGGCTGCCATGTGCAGGGCTTGTGCAGACGTCCATCCTTGCAAGGGATGCACATCGGTCACTTCGGGGCGCCCTGTGGTCAGGGTGCCGGTTTTGTCCAGTGCAACCGTGCGGATGTGCCGGCCCCCTTCCAGGTGGGCGCCGCCCTTCACCAAAATGCCCATGCGTGCGGCGGCAGCCAAACCACTGACCACCGTCACGGGCGTGGAAACCACCAAGGCACAAGGGCAGGCAATGACCAGCATCACCAAAGCTTGGTAAAGCCAGTCATGCCACGTCCCCTGCGTGAGCAGCGGGCCTGAGAGTGCCACGACCACGGCAAAGGCGACCACAGCAGGGGTGTAGTAGCGCGCAAACTGATCAACGAATCGCTGAGTGGGGGCACGTTGGGTCTGCGCCTCTTGAATGGCTTTGGCGATGCGCGCCAGGGTGCTGTCGCCCGCCACCGCCGTGACTTCGGCCTCAGCCACGCCATCGGTCACGATGCTGCCGGCGAAGAGCGGATCACCGGGCTGTTTGTCGACCGGCATGCTTTCGCCAGTGATCGGTGCCTGATTGAGGGCTGCGTGCCCCACTGTGATCTTGCCGTCCAGCGGGACGCGCTCTCCGGTCCTGATGCGAATGCGCGCACCGACTTGAACCTGCCCGACTGGCACCTCGACCCAGTCATGGCTTCGCCAGACGGAAGCGGTATCCGGCGCATGCTCTGACAGCGCCGAAATGGCATGACGTGCACGCTCCAGCGACAGTGCCTCAATGGCCTCTGCGACCGCGAACAGGAAGATGACCATGGCGGCTTCAGCCCAATTGCCAATCGCCAAGGCACCGGCCACGGCCAGCGTCATCAAAAAGTAAATGTTGAGCGTGAGGTGGCGCAGCGCAATCCATCCCTTTTTGAGGGTGGGGCCACCGGCCGTGGCGATCGACAACGCAGCCAAGGCCAGCACAGCCATGTGTTGCTCTTGTCCGGTGAGCCAGGCGACGCTCTCAGCCAGCACAGCAGCAAGGCCCGACGCCACCAGCAGCCCCTTGGTGCGAGAACTGAGTGCAGGGGCGAGCGGGGCGGCGGCTTCGCCGTCTGTCAGCAAGACGGGCACCATGCCAACGTCGAGCAGGGCATCGGCCACCGCACTGGCATCGTCCAAGCGGTGATAGACCGTCAGCTCACGCGCCAGCAGATTGAAGTCAAGTCGAACCACACCGGCCAGCCCTTCGACGCGCTGGCGAATCAGGCGCTCTTCCGTCGGGCAGTCCATGGCGTCAATGCGGTAGCGCACGCGGCTGGCATCGACTGGGGGTGGGGGGGGAGGTGACACCTGCTGGGCCTGGGTGGCAGGGCCACAACAGGTGTCGATGTGCTCATGGTCGTGATCGTGATGGGCTCCCGACGCAGAGGCACGAGCCGGCGCTTGTGGCGCCACGGCAATGGGAATGACGCGGTGTCGACGGGAGTTCTCTTGCATGCGGGAATTTTGGCATGCCCCGTCGGCCGGTCGAAAGTCAGAGCATGGAGCCCGTTTGCTGATAGCGGGTATGCCACGCGAACGCCTGTTGAAGCAGGTGTGGCGTGTGACCACCATGTCGGCAGGCCTCGTGGAAATAGTCTTGCAAGGCT
>NZ_JBLIZW010000073.1:0-20673 GCF_048860245.1 Aquabacterium sp.
CAGCGAACGGAGAAGCGTCATGGCACGCGTCTGTCAAGTCACGGGCAAGGGCCCGATGTCCGGGAACAATGTTTCCCACGCCAACAACAAGACCAAGCGTCGTTTCCTGCCCAACCTGCAGTACCGTCGTTTCTGGGTCGAGAGCGAAAACCGTTGGGTGCGTCTGCGCATCTCGACAGCCGCTCTGCGTCTGATTGACAAAGTGGGTATCGATCAGGTCCTGTCCGACCTGCGCGCCCGTGGCGAACTGTGATTGGAGACTGAACCATGGCTGCTAAAGGCGGACGCGAAAAGATCAAGCTGGAATCCACTGCGGGTACCGGCCACTTCTACACCACTGCTAAGAACAAGAAGACCACGCCTGAAAAGCTGGAATTCATGAAGTTCGACCCCAAGGCTCGTAAGCACGTGCTGTACAAGGAAATCAAGCTGAAGTAATTCAGCCCTTTCCCCAAAAAAACCCGCCTCGCGCAAGCCGGCGGGTTTTTTATTGCCTGAGCCTTCCTGGGGGCACGTCACCCTCAATCCACCCTCAATCGGTTGGACTGCGCGCAGCAGTCCCCACCCTACCCCGCCACGGGCACTGACGCGGCACCATTGCCGCACACCACGAACCCATGACCAGGACACACAAGTCCCATTGAACGGGACAAGAAAAAACCGCCCGAAGGCGGTTTTTTTGGGGAGCTCTGCGACGGGCGCGTTCGTTAGACCGCAGCGGCACGCACCTTCAGCGAGAACTCTTGCAACGCAGCAATGCCGCTGGCTTCAGCGCGCTGACACCAGGCTTGCAGATCCAGCACCAGCTGCTCCGCCGATACGTTGGTACGCGTCCAGAGCGCACGCAGCTCCTCACGCATGGCCAACAGCTTGCTCAATTGGGGGTTGGCATCGCAAACCTGCTGAACCTGCTGCTCCATGCCGACAGGCATTTGCGCCGCATCGCGGTGCACCCAGGGACGCACACGTTTGAGTTGATTGGCAGCCGCCTCTTGGCCAGACGCCTTGAGGCGGACCAGCTCGGCCTTGCAGGCACGACGCACTTCTCGGGCATACCCAGCCATCAGTTCATAACGGTTGGCAACGATGGCTTCCAAGGTCTTCGCATCGACCACAGGCTTGATGTCGCCCAAGGTCAGACGCGGCGGCGTCTTGCGGACCTTGGCCAGCCCCATCAACTCCAGGGCACGGATGTAGCCCCAGCCAATGTCGAACTCATAGGACTTAACAGACAACTTGGCCGACGTGGGATAGGTGTGATGGTTGTTGTGCAACTCTTCACCGCCAATGATGATGCCCCACGGCGAGATGTTGGTGGACGCATCAGGGGCCTCGAAATTGCGATAACCCCAGTAGTGCCCCAAACCGTTGATGATGCCGGCCGCCGTGATCGGGATCCAAACCATCTGGACGGCCCAGACGGTGATGCCAATTGCACCGAACAACGCCAGGTCAATCAGCAGCATGACGATCGGGCCCCAGTTATTGCGGGGGGTATAGAGATTGCGCTCCAGCCAGTCATCGGGGGTACCGTGCCCGTACTTCTTCAGCGTCTCTTCTTTCAGTGCCTCGTCGCGATACAACTCGCGACCACGCAGCAAAACCGTTTGAATCCCATGCGTGACAGGGCTATGAGGGTCTTCCACGGTTTCGCACTTGGCGTGGTGCTTGCGGTGCACCGCCACCCACTGCTTGGTCACCGTGCTGGTGGTCAACCACAACCAGAATCGGAAGAAATGCGACGGAATGGCGTGCAACTCCAAGGCACGATGTGCCTGAGAACGATGCAAGAAGATCGTCACCGACGCAATCGTGATGTGAGTCAGCACCAAGGTGTAAACCACGATCTGCCACCAGGCAGCATCGGCTACACCATTGATCGCCCACGACAGAAGGCCGTCGTGCAGCCATCCAGTAAACGTGAAATCAGACATCAGGAACCTTTCAACGGAACGCGGCATTGTAGAGGTCCCGGCGCAAGCGTTCTTGCCTTAACACAAGACAAAAAAGGGCTGCCACGCCAATGCCAGCGCGACAGCCCTCTTTGAAACGCGGCGAGCGCGTTATTCAACGATCAGAACAACCTTGACACTGCTGTCAACAGCCGACTTTTCGATGTAGCCAATGGCATCCGGATTCGATGCCACGTACTTTTTCACTTCGTTGGCTGCGCCCAATTCCTTGGGAGGGGTGGCCTTACCCGAGAAGGTCAGACGCGCCCAAGTCGCCTTGACCTGCGCAGAAGTCTTGCCAGCGGCCTTGCTATAGAACTGTTCGCGAATCGCACTGGATTCGGGCAAGTCTGCAGGGGCAGCAGCTGCGCCAGAAGGCAGCGTGTTGGTCTTACCCAAGAAGATCGAAGCGACCTGATCTTGAGTCATGGAGGCCAAGGGGCTCTTGGGGTTGACGATGACGGCGACCTGGGCGCTGGCTGCTTGAGCCACCAGCATCAGACCTGCCACAACCAGAGATTGAAGGGTGAACTTGGATTTCATGTTAATGCTCCCTTCGGCTTAGAAGACGAAATCAGCCGCAACGGAGAACACATTGATGTTCTTCTTGTTGGCATAGAAGTTTTGAGCCGCAGAAGTCGACGAGTCTGGCACCAAGAACAAACCATTGCCGTTCGCGGGCTTGACGATGCGATCGACCTGAGCCTTCAAGGCAACACTCGGCATGACATCCCAACGAACACCTACGCTGGTGGTGTGCTGAGCCAAGGTTTGTGTTTTCAAAACCCCCTTAGCAACAGCCAATCCTGTACCTTCCGCCAAATTAGTCGGCGTAAAGCCTGACACATCTGCGTTGGGATCATCCACCTTCAACCTGGAGAACGAAACATACGGCAGCACAGAGCCAAACCGATAGCCTCCCAACAGATACCAACCGGTCGTATCCGCTACGTAACCCTTTGCAATACGACGCTTGGTGTACTCACCATTGATCACAACATTATCGCGGTCCACTGAGAAGCCGATCCCCGAAAATGTCGCTCTGGTGTTGTCAGTCACCAAAGTCGACGCTAATGCAGGCGCCAAGGCAACAGAAGTGCTCGCGATCGCTGACGTGGTCGTCAATTTGCTGGTCATGTGACCCACACGCAGTGAGTAACCACCGTCAAACTCAGCCTGCAGATTCAAGCCCATCATCCGATCCAACGCAACATCGACCGGAGGCACCGACGACAAACCAGGTAGAGCGGAATGCAACGCGCTGGAGTACTCCGCCTTCGAATTGCCACCCCAGACCGTTGCGGTCACATTTGCGGGGCCGACGTTGGCTTGGTAGGACACATCACCGCCATCGACGTAACTGACTGGAACTTGGCCATAGACATCCAAGTTCGGGCGCACCGCGACGTTGGCGTACCCAACATCACGGAAGTCCGAAATCATGAAAAACGGCGCCCCCATGCGACCTGCACGAACGGCCCAGCCATTGGCTGGCTGCCACTTCACGAAGGCCCATTCGAAATTCGGCACGTACGAGCCCTCAGCATCGTACTTGGTCATCACCTGAGCGGTGGCAGACACCGTCGGGGTCACTTTATAGGTACCCTGGACAGCGACCTTGCTGTCGGGATCCAAGCTGAACGTCTTTCCGGCACCACCACCCTGACCAGGGTAGTTGAACAGTGCCTCATCAGTAGTGGTGCGTACCGCACCCAGCGTGCCGAAGCCAGACAGGCTGAAATTGCCATCAGGGGAGGTGTAACCGGCGTGGGCGCTCATGCACGCGACCATGGCCGCGGCGGCAAGGGGAAGGCGCCGAATTTTCTTGTCAGACATTGGAGTGGCTCCTCAACATGGTTGACGGGATGCCACACCGATCCAGCTTCACAATTCTTTTGGAATTCCGGACCGGCGTACATCCACTTTGCCTCAGGGGCTATGTGGATGTCGTCAGAGTAGAGTTACTACTTGACACCTGCAGTCCGAAAAGACGGGATTAATTTGCGCAAATTTTCACATTTGCAGCATCTATTTCGTCATACAGAACTTTTTCGATGCCATTTCGCAGTTCGGAAGCAATGGCTCGACGATCCGCATGGGACACGGATTGCGACGGCAGCACAGTGACGTGCACCGATAAACCATTGGCAGACACCACCCACCATAGAGACTGCATCAGGCTGGTGTCCCCCACATAGGCAGCTTTGGCACTGACCGGCGCATCTGGGTCGGCATAGCGCAAGACCACGGGCTGAACCGGCACGTGAGCGTCAATGGCAGCCTGCAGCAAGTTGGGATGGAAATGCATGACGCTGTGACCACTGCCCGTCGTCCCCTCCGGGAAAACGGCGACCGTGTGGCCCTCTCGCAACGATTGGGCCATCAAACCCAGCACACGCATGGCGTCGCGACGGCGCTCCCGGGTGAGATACAGCGTGCCGGCGGCCGTCACCAGCCGCCCAATCAGCGGCCAACGCCCCACCTCGGCCTTCGAAACGAAGCGCGACGGCACGACTGAATTGATGGCCACGATGTCCAGCCACGAGATGTGATTGGCGACCACCAGCTTGGCACCCTCATGCGCGCGCCCCCGAACATGCAGTTCAATGCCCAAGATTTGCAGCAGCTTGCAAGACCACTTCAAGTTCTCGTCACGCCACCCATGCTCATCCAGCCCGGGCCAGATGATCCATGACTTGACCCATGCCACCAGAACATGCCCCAACACACGGGCCAGGCGCCAAATGGCCACGGGCAATCGCCACAGCGACACAGGGGGCACCGATGCCACAGAAGAGGACACACCTAAGTTGCCAGTCGACATCCGCGCTCAGCCTTGCTTATTCCGCTTCGTGAGCAACTTGCCCAGCCACGAGCGTCAGGCGCACGCGACCGGCCAACTCGAAGCCAGAGGTCTGGAAGGCGAACGGGGTGTGCTTGCCTTGGCTGACCAGCACATCGGGTTGCACGGGCCAGCGGGCGGCGAGATCAAACACCACCACATCGGCAACGCCGCCCGGTGTCAAGCGACCAGCGCTGGACGACAAAGAGCCCAACGCATCACCCAGCACCTTCACCGGTCCTTGGGTCACCACGGCCAACGCACGGCGAAGCTTCTCAGCGTCGGGCTGATCGGTCTGGTCGGCCCCCGACCACTTCAGCGCCAGGCTGAGCAGAAGCTCCAGCCCCGTGGCACCCGGTGTGGCTTCGCCAAATGGCAGATTCTTCTCATCGGCGCTGACCGGGTTGTGGTCAGACACCAGGGCATCCAGCGTGCCGTCGGCCAACCCCGCCTGCAAGGCATCGCGGTCACGGCCCTGACGCAGAGGAGGCGTGACACGCATGGACGAGTTGAAGAAGCCGATGTCCAGATCGGTCAGCATGAGGGAGTTGATGCTGACATCAGCCGTGATCGGCAAACCTTGCGCCTTGGCCTGACGGACCAGATCCACGCCCGCTGCGCTCGACAGGCGGCACAAGTGAACGCGGGCGCCCGTGGTGCGCACCAACTCGACGATGGTGTGAATGGCGATGGTTTCAGCCGTGACGGGCACGCCAGACAAGCCCAGACGCGTGGCCACCGGGCCACTGGCCGCCACACCCTTGCCCAACCAAGGGTCTTGCGGGCGCAGCCAGACGGTGTAGCCAAAGGTGGCGGCGTACTGCATGGCACGCACCAGAACCTGCGTGTCCTTGATGGGGTGTTCGGCCTGCGAATAGCCCACACAACCGGCCTCTTGCAGTTCGGCCATTTCGGTCAGGTTCTCGCCCTTGCGGCCGCGGGTCAACGCGCCCAAGGGGAACAGACGACAGCGGCTGAGCTTGCGCGCACGCAACTTCAACATCTCCACCAGGCCGGGTTCATCCAGCGCCGGATCGGTGTCGGGCAAACAGATGACGCTGGTGACCCCACCTGCTGCCGCAGCCGCCAGTTCGGATTCGAGCATGCCTTCGTGCTCATGGCCGGGCTCACGCAGTCGGGCAGCCAGGTCCACCAGGCCGGGCGCCACGATCAGGCCCGTGGCGTCGATGGTGCGATCGGGGGCGAAGTCGGCGCTCACCGAACCCATTGCCGAAATACGGCCACCCGCGATGGCCAAGTCACCGACCTGGTCCAGGCCGGATGCGGGATCGACCAGTCGGCCGTTCTTGATCAGAATCTTCATGATGGATCAGGCCTCGTTGCCAGCCAGAATGGACATCACGGCCATGCGCACGGCAATGCCGAACGTGACCTGGGGCAGGATGACGCTTTGCTTGCCATCGGCCACAGCGGAGTCAATTTCCACGCCACGGTTGATGGGGCCTGGGTGCATCACGATGGCGTCCGACTTGGCCAGCGCCAGCTTGGATTCGGTCAGACCGAACTCCTTGAAGAATTCACCCGCGCTGGGCAGCATGCCGCCCGACATGCGTTCGTTTTGCAGACGCAGCATGATGACCACGTCGGCATCCTTGATGCCCTCTTCCATGCTGTGGCAGACACGCACACCCATCTCGCGCAGGTCGCCGGGCACCAGAGTGCGAGGGCCGACCACACGCACCTCGGGCACGCCCAAGGTCGTCAGCGCATGGATGTTGGAGCGCGCCACGCGGGAGTGCACGATGTCCCCCACGATCGCCACCGTCAGATTGGTGAAATCCTTCTTGTAGTGGCGGATGGTGTACATGTCCAGCAGCGCCTGGGTGGGGTGCGCGTGGCGACCGTCACCGGCGTTGACCACGTGCACATGGGGTGCGACGTGCTGGGCAATCAGGTAGGGGGCACCGGACTCGGAGTGACGCACCACAAACATGTCGGCGCTCATGGCCGACAGGTTGGAAATGGTGTCCAGCAGGCTTTCACCCTTGGAAGCCGACGAACGGGCGATGTCCAGGTTGATGACGTCGGCGCTCAGGCGCTTGGCCGCAATCTCGAACGTGGTGCGGGTGCGGGTGCTGTTCTCGAAGAACAGGTTGAACACGCTCTTGCCACGCAAGAGCGGCACCTTCTTGACCTCGCGCTCATTGACGCTCAGAAACTGCTCAGCCGTGTCCAGAATCTGGTGAATGATGGCCTTGGGCAGGCCTTCGGTGGAAAGCAGGTGAATCAGTTCACCGTGCTTGTTGAGTTGGGGGTTGGTCCTGACCATCAGTCCCTCTCGAAATGGAATTGGAAGCGGCCGTCTTCAGCGCGGTCAAGGGCGACACGCTCTTCAGAGGGCAAGGTAATGCGGGCGGCCGACAAGGCGGGCTCAAACGGCAACTGGCGACCACCACGGTCCACCAGCACCGCCAGGGTGACGCTGGCCGGACGGCCAAAGTCAAACAGCTCATTGAGCACCGCACGGGTGGTGCGGCCGGTATAGATCACGTCATCGATCAACAGGATGTGGGCGCCATCCACCTCGAAAGGCAAATGGGTCGCATCTTTGGAGGACACCATGCCGCGCGAGCCGAAGTCGTCGCGGTGCAGCGCCGACGAGATGACGCCATGCGGGGTCTTGAGTCCCAGATCGGCATTGAGGCGCTCGGCCAGCCAGGCGCCACCCGACCACACGCCGACCAGCACAGTCTCGGGGGTCACGATGCGGCGCACGCCGACCAGCAGGTTGGCGTACAGGGCCTCTGCGTCAAGGTGTAGGGTATGGCTCACTCAGGCCTCTCCAGAAGAATCACCCTCGGGATGATCGTTGAAATACTGTTGCAGGAGGATGGCAGCCGAGGCCGCATCCAGATCCTTGGCACCATAGGCATGGGCCTCGGTTGTGGAATACCGCTCGTCCACCTCGTAAACCGGCAGATGAAAGCGTCCCCGTAACTGCCCTCCGAACTTGCGCGCCCGGACGGTGTTCTCATGCTCTGCTCCATCGGGGTGGAAGGGTACGCCAATCACCAACGCATGGGGCTGCCATTCGTCAATCAGGCGTGCAATCTGCTCGAAACGGAGCTTGCCTTCCGCATCAATGGTGCGCAGGGGCTGCGCCTGGCGCGACACACTGTTCCCTGTGGCCACGCCCACGCGCTTCAGACCGTAATCAAAGGCCAGGTACTGTCGCAAGGCGCCGGACATCAGCCCGCTCATGCGTGGCCCGCCTCGCCCATCAGGAAACTGCGGTCGATGCCCAGCAACGACAGCGCACGGTCGTAGCGTTGTTCCACCGGCGTATCAAAAATGACGGCCGGATCTGCATGGACGGTCAGCCAGCCGTTGCGCGAGATCTCGTCTTCCAGTTGCCCGGCGCTCCACCCCGAATATCCCAGGGTGATGAACACCTTGCGAGGCCCTGCCCCGTTGGACAATGCCTCCAGCACGTCGCGGGAAGTGGTCATCTCCAGGCCTTGTGCAATCTTCAAGGTGGAGTTGTAGTGCCCACCCTCGTCGTCCAGACTTTCGTGCAGCACAAAACCACGCTCGGTTTGCACCGTTCCACCCAGATACACGGGGCGCTCAGCCAGATCGCCACGGTCCAAAGGCAAATCCACCTTCTCGAACAGGTTCTTGAGACTGATGTCAATCGGGCGATTGATCACCAATCCCAGCGCGCCTTTTTCGTTGTGCTCGCACAGATAGACCACCGTACCGGCAAAATTGCCGTCACTCATGCCTGGCATGGCAATGAGAAACTGGTTGGTCAGATTGATGGGTGTAGAAGAAGCGCCTGAGGACATGTCCGTCATTTTAGATGCCCTGCCCCACCCCTGCTGACTTGATGTGAATGCCCGATCATGAATGTGTCTAACGCTTCCGCTTTGGTCTGGTTTCGTCGCGATTTGCGCAGCGAGGACCATGCCGCTCTCTTCCATGCTCTCAAGAGCAACGGCAGGGTGTGGTGCGCCTTCGTTTTCGACAGCGACATTCTGGAATCCTTGCCACGCCAGGACCGACGCGTCGCGTTCATCCATGACAGCATCGTCGAGCTGGATCAAAAGCTCCGTGAAGCGGCCTTGCAAGCAGGGGTCAAACACCCGGAGCGTTGCGGGCTGATCGTGCGATATGGCGCCGCCAGGGCTGTAATCCCTCAGCTGGCCGCCGAGCTGGGCGTGCAAACCGTCTTTGCCAACCATGACGACGAGCCCGCCGCCTTGGCCCGCGACGCTGCGGTGCGGGGCCGACTGAGTGACATTGGCGCGGCGCTTTACACGCTCAAAGACCATGTCATTTTTGAACGCAACGAAGTTCTGACGGGCAACGACACGCCCTACGGCGTGTTCACACCCTACAAAAATGCGTGGCTGAAGAAAATCGAACCGTTTTACGTCAAGCCCTATCCGGTCCACCGTTATGCAGCCCATCTCGCACCGGTCCCGTCTGGCGTGGACACCATGGGCGAACAGCACATCCCGTCTTTGAGCCAGATGGGATTTGAGGGTGTCGGCGCCCTGAAGGTGCCACCGGGCATGTCTGGCGCACAGCGTTTGCTGGACGACTTTCTGCATCGCATCGACCGCTACGACGAAACGCGGGACTTCCCAGGGATCAAAGGCCCCAGCTACCTCTCGACGCACCTGCGTTTCGGCACCGTGTCGATCCGCCAATTGGTGGATCTGGCTTGGACACGGGCCCAGGCCGGCTCATCTGGCGCGCAAACCTGGTTATCTGAGCTCATCTGGCGGGACTTCTACCATCAGATCCTGTTTCATCACCCGCACGTCGTGGGCAATGCCTACAAGCGCGAGTACGACAGGATCAAGTGGGCACATGGGGCCAAAGCCAATGCCCACTTTCAGGCCTGGTGCGAGGGCCGAACCGGCTACCCGCTGGTCGATGCTGCCATGCGCCAACTCAACCAGACGGGCTACATGCACAACCGCTTGCGCATGGTGGTAGCCAGCTTTCTGGTGAAAGACCTGGGCATCGACTGGCGCAAGGGCGAAGCCTACTTCGCCGAAAAGCTGTTGGACTTCGATCTGGCCGCCAACAATGGTGGCTGGCAATGGGCGGCATCCACCGGCTGCGATGCCCAGCCGTGGTTCCGCATCTTCAACCCCATCAGTCAAAGCGAAAAGTTTGACCCGCAGGGCAAATTCATCCGGCGCTATGTCCCGGAGTTGGCGCATCTTCCGGACGCTGCCATCCATGCCCCATGGGAGGCTCGGCCCGCAGACCTCGCAGCCAGCGATGACTTCGTGATCGGCCGAGATTACCCTGCGCCCATCGTGCAGCACGATGAAGCGCGCGCCGAGACATTGGCCCGCTATGCGGTGGTCAAAGAGGCTGCAGAAAAAACAACGCCGCGTTCCAAGACGCGGCGCTGATCACTGTGTCGGCGGATGGCGGTCAGAACAACTCGACATCGCCAACGTGCTGGCCTTCATTCTCCAAAATCCCGGCACGCACCAAGGCGTCGTAGCACAGGACCTGATTTCGTCCTTGATGTTTGGCCTGGTAAACCGCTTGGTCTGCACGCTCGAACGCCTGACTGGGCGTGTCTTTCGGCTGCACCTCTGTGAAGCCCAGACTCACCGTCACACGCCCCACCTGAGGGAAGGCGTAACCTTCAACATTGCAACGGAACCGCTCAAAGGCGGCCAGCGCATCAGCCTCTGACCCGCCGCGCAGCAGGACCACAAATTCCTCGCCACCAAAGCGATACAAGCGGTCGTAATGGCGGAATGACTGGCGCATGATCCGCGCCACCAGCACCAACACTTCATCGCCGATCAAATGGCCAAACCGGTCGTTCACCAACTTGAAGTGGTCGATGTCAATGACGCCCAACCAATATCCGGTTGAGCTGTTCGCACGTCGATCGCTGTCTGAGGTGTTGATGGGCTCCGACGCACCCAGCATCGACGCCTTCAAGAAAGTCGCATCGAAGGTCTGCCGGTTCAGCAGCCCCGTCAAAGCGTCTCGCTGACTGGATTCCAATAGGTTCTGGAAATTGCCAAACACTCGAAGCAAGGTCTGAATCGTGCGCAAGGCCCCCGCCGTCAGGGGCTGATCTGCGTGCAACTCCAGCACCCCAGGCAGCCCGACCTCCACCATCAAAGGCAGCACCGTCACGAAGCGTTGGTCTGGCGCCAACAAACTGGCGCTGGGTAGCTCGGCTTGCTCCAGCAGTCGCGAATCCAGCACCAGTTGGCGCAACGGGAAAGCTTCCAGAGTGGGCAGCGACTCCAAGTCCACCCACGAGGGATCGTTGACCGTCACCTGGCCCCGACGGGCCAAGCCGCAACAGAGCCACCGCCGTGTTTCATGCTCGCTGCCAACAAGCCGGTACACACCGACACTGGACACTGGCAGCAGATCCAGCACGCTCTGCGCCAGCGAAACGTCCAACAACTCGCGATCTCGCTGCGCGGTCAACGCTGCGAGATGGGAGATGGCATCCCCCGACTCCTGAGCGGAGCCTTCGAGGGGGTCTGACGGTTGAGCCGAGGGCGACAAGATGACTACTTCGTTTGTCTATCACACCGCTGCCAGTTGCCCGGCAACGTACTGCGCAACCAATGCTAGCAGCTCTTCTTCACCATAGGGTTTACCCAGGTAGTGATTCACACCCAATTCAACGGCGTAATCACGATGTTTCTGAGCGATTCGCGAGGTGATCATGATGACCGGCAGATCAGCCAGCTTGGCGTCTGCGCGGATGTTGCGCACCAAGTCGAAGCCATCCATGCGAGGCATCTCAATGTCTGACAGCACCACAGATGGACGCTCTTCGGCCAGCATTTCCAGCGCTTCCAGACTGTCCTTCGCCAACGCCACGCGGTAGCCTTCACGCGCCAGCAGTCGTTGCGTCACGCGACGAACCGTCAGCGAGTCATCGACCACCAAGACCAGCGGTGCCAGCATTTCAGCTTCGGCTTCCTGGGTCGTGGTGCCCAGATCCGCCTCAGGCAGATGGCTGGCCTCTAGAGCCTGCTGCGTCCAGCTGTGCGCGCGAGCTCCATACACGGTCGCCAACGCCACAGGGTTGTAGATCAGCGAAACCGCACCGGACGCCAGCAACGTCAGCCCAGCCAAGCCTGGCATGCGTGACAACTGCGTACCCAGGTTCTTCACCACCACTTCCTGGTTGCCCAGCACTTCGTCAACGTGCAGCGCAATACGCTGTGCTGCCGATCGCATGATCACAATCGGCAAGGTACGGGCAACCATTTCCTGGCTACGCGGCGTGAAGTCCAGCAGCGAGCCCAACCAGTAGAACGAGAGCAGTTGATCGCCAGCAGCGAAACTGCCTTGCTGGTATGCCGTGTCGACCTCGGCAGGGCGTGCGCGGCGAACAAGTTCCACCAAGTGCGTCGGCACCGCCACGGTGTGCGCGCCGCAGCGCAGCATGACCACTTGGGTGACCGCGGTGGTCAGCGGCAGCACCAGCGTGAAGCTGGTACCGCGACCAGGTGAAGTGGCGGTTTCAATGCGACCACCCATGGCGTTCACTTCGGAACGAACCACATCCATCCCGATACCACGGCCAGCCAACTCGGTCACTCGATCAGCCGTCGTGAAGCCTGGCGTGAAAATCAACTGGGCCAACTCGTTGTCTGATGGGGCATCAGATGCCGAGATCAAACCGGTTGCTTCCGCCTTTTCACGGATACGCGGCAAATTGAGGCCAGCGCCGTCATCACGGAACTCGATCGCCACTTCATTGCCCTCTTGGCGCAACGACACGGTGACCAGACCTGCAGCATCCTTGCCAGAGGCCAAGCGCACTTCAGGCGACTCAATCCCGTGAGAAATACAGTTACGCAGCAAGTGCTCAAATGCGCCGGTCATCCGGTCGAGCACGCCACGGTCAATTTCCGTTGCGCCCCCGACGATGTCCAGACGCACCTGTTTGCCCGTTTCCTTGGCAGCCAGACGCACCACGCGATAGAGGCGATCCGAAACGCCTTCGAACTCCACCATCCGGGTCCGCAGCAGATCGTCTTGCAAGTCACGGGTCAAACGGGCCTGTGCCGCCAACTGGTCTTCTGCCGTTTCCAGGTTGCGTTGCAGCGTGCGCTGAACCGTGGCCACGTCGTTGACCGATTCGGCCATCATCCGTGTCAATTCCTGGAAGCGTGTGTAACGGTCGAATTCGAGCGGATCAAAGTCCTGGCTGGCCGCACGCGCGGCTTCCATCCGTGTCGACATTTGCGTTTCGGCTTGCAGCTCGATGTCACGCAGTTGCTGACGCAGACGTTCCAAGTTATCGGTCAGGTCGTTCAGCGAGCCACGGATCTGACCCACTTGCGATTCCAGACGTGTGCGCGTGATGGACACTTCACCCGCATGGTTCACCAAACGATCCAGCAGTTGAGGACGGACCCGCACCGCAGCCTGAGAAGCTGCCTGCGCCATGTCACGCACCACGCGCTGCGAGCTTTGCCATCCGCTGGCCGTCAAAGCAGCCCAGTTGATCGGATTGAGCTTCAGTTCAGGCGCCTGACGCAGGCCAGTTGCACGAACCGGTTCGCTCGATGCATCTTCACCAGACGAGCCATCAGCGGCTTGCTCTGCCTCAGCCAACATGGCCACCACTTCGCCGGACTCATCCTGCACCAAGTCTTGCAACGGCAGATCGCTGTCGACGTTCAGAGGCGAATCGGTCAGGACCAGATCTGGCTCAGGCAATGCCTCCACCGCGGTGGGCGCCACAACCTCATGCGCCACTTCCGCTTCGACACGCTGAACCTCTGCTTCGTAAGCTTGCGCGTCCTGCTTTTGCAGGCCCTCGAAAACCTCGATCAAACGGTCCACACGCGCCTCAAGCGGCTCGACGTCCTGAGCGGTCATTTGCTCGGAGGCCAGCAGTCGCTCAATGGTCGACTCAAGGCGGTGGGCCAGCTCGCCCAAGCGCATCGCACCTGACAAGCGCGCACCGCCCTTGAAGGTGTGGAGCGTACGCATGCAGGCCGTCGCAGACGCGACATCATCCGGACGCTGCGCCCATTGACGCACTTCGGTTGCCAGCTGCGGCAACAGCTCCTGTGCTTCTTCTTCGAAGATCGGGAACAGATCCACGTCGACATGGTCGACGGCATCGATGTCAGCTTCGTCTTCCCAATGACCAAGGTCACTGGCCGTCACGGAAACGGCACCAGACGATGGCAACTGGGGAAGCTCATCCAAAGACTTGAATTCGGCGACGCCCAGTGCAACCGGTTGCACCAACTGCGCCAACTCGCTAACGGGCGCGTCTGACACAGTCTCTTCGACGACAGGCTCTTCAACCACATCCGAAGCCGACACCTCGCTCGGCAGCGATTCGCTCAACGCTTCGTCGGCACGAACCAAGCGAAGGTGTGGACGCTCGCCTGCGGGCATGGTGGGGATGCCATCATCCAGCGGGATGGCCCCCGACGGCACGTCCAGATCACCCACCAAGCTCTGCGCCTCGATGCGACGCGACGCATCGTGGTCGTAGTGCTCCAGACGCTGCATCAATTCGTCAGACGGCGTCTTCAAGAACCCCGCGGCGAACTGGTGCAACAGTCGACGGATTTCTTCTGCGGCATCGTTGAACAACTCTGCCGTGGCTTCATCACCGCCACCCAGTGTTTGGGAGCGCATCAACGAGTGCTCAAGCAGGCGCGCCAACTGTGACAGCTCTGCATAGCCCACAGTCGCCGAATTGCCAGCCAGAGAGTGCGCCAACGCCACCGCATCGTCGCCCACTGGCGCATGGAACTCCAACGCCCACTCGCTGAGTGCGGTACTCAAACGGCGAGACTGTTCGTCTGCCTCGTTGAGATAGATGTTGAACAGAGGGATGCTGATCCGCAGCGGACCGACCACCTTCACCTGCTCATCATCGACATCCACAGCGTCGCTGACCTCGATGCTGTCTGCTGGCTCTGCGCCATCCGCAATGGCTGGCAGCTCATTTGGCACCACGACTTCTTCGCCAGGCACGTCGATATGCGCCTGCTCTTCCAGCTCGGGCACCACCTCGGCAGACAAGGCCTCTGGCTCGACCAGATCCAGCGCACCGGCTTGCGTGATCTCATCGCTGTCCAGATCCACCACATCACGCAATTCCAGCGTGTTGAGATCCAGCTCGATTTCGGGCGATACCGCGTCAGCATCCAGCACCGGCGTTTCGATCGACAACTCAGAATCAGCCTGCGTCGGCAAGGGCAGCAACTCGTCCGTCTCGGCAACCACGTCCAGAGCGGCTTCTGATTCGATCACCTCGACGGATGGCTCGACGTCTTCCAGCACCAAGTCAGGCAGATCCACCAACTCAGGCGCGGGCTCGCCCGCCAGCGATGCTTCGGGCACTTCCTGCACGAACGCTTCTGTCACCAACTCAACCGGTTCATCGGTTGCGACCGGCTCCTCAACGGGCAATGCTTCGACCAGCTCCAGATCCGACGGCACCTCCTCGATGAGAGGTTCATCCAGCGACAAGGCGGTCAAATCATCCGCAGCCTCGACTTCGGCAACGGGCGGCTCAGATTCTTCGGTGACTGGCGCGGCATCCAAGTCGAAGTCCAACTCCAGCAGCTCTTCTGCAGGCAACTCGACGGACTCGATCACCTCGGCAGCAGGCTCGGACACTTCCAGCGCAACGTCTGGCTCCACCGTGGTCGGCTCAAAGGCTTCTTCGACGGCGGGCAACTCCGTGCTCAGCTCCAGGTCGGGCAATGCTTGCGCCAGCTCTGGCGCGTCCGAAGTCTCCACCAAGTCGATGAGCACATCGGGCTCCGCAACCGGCGCAGACTCAAGCTCGAACTCAACCGCCTGATCCACCTCTGGCAGTTCAACGACCGGTGTCGCCGCAGCCAACTCGTCCGCCAACGACAAGCGCTGACCGTGCAGTCGCAGCGCCTCAGCCACCTTGGTGACCGGCTCGTGGCGCCATTGCGCATCGTCACGATTGGCGATGGCATCCGTCCATGCCTCGAAGTGCGACAGCAATTCGCCCGTCACGGCCAGCAGATCTTCGCCAGCAGGCTCTTGGGTCGCCAAGCAAGCGTTGTACAGCTGCTCGCACGCCCAGCCTGCCTCACCATATTCCTTGAGCCCGACCATGCGCGAGCTGCCCTTCAGGGTATGGAAGGCGCGGCGAACGGAGGTCATCGCAGAGACATCGCTCGGATGACGCGCCAGATCGGCCAAGCCAGAACGCGCGGTCTCGATCACTTCGCGCGCCTCTTCAAGGAAGATGTCGCGCATCTCGTCGTCTTCTTCCAACCCGGTCTCGACCGGGGCGGCAACGGCGGCAGGCATCAAGGGGGCAGGCGCAGGTGCGGACTCTGCAGGGGTCAAATCCAGCGTGGCATCGTCAGAAACCGACTGCGTGAAGTCCGACAACACTTGCGCGACCTGTTCACGCGCGGCAGCAACAGCATCAGAGTCATCTGACGACTGTGCGGTTGCCAGCGCTGCTTGCGCGGCGGCCAGGCTGTCCGCCAAGTCCGTTTGTTCCTGAACGTGTGGCGTCTCAACCAGTTTTTGCAGATGCTCCGACACATCGCTGAGCGATGCTTCGTCACTTTGCAGGGCGAGCACCACGTCTTCCGCAGCCGCCTGAGCCTCTTCCAGCTGGATTTGCTCGACGTGCTGGGCAACCGCCTCGACAGGGTCTTCCGGCAACGTGACAGTCTTCTTTTCACGCCCCATCACAGGCGACAGGATGCCCGATGCTTCGTCGTACTGGAACAAGGACTTGGCCAAGGTGGGCTGCACGCCCACCATGTCAATCAGGAAGCCCAGTGCACCGAGATTGGACGCCAGACGATCAAAGACACCGTCTTGTGCAGCCTGATCCAGATCGGTCTCGGGCAACAAAAGAAGGTTGATGTCGTCGCGCATGCGAACCGTGGCTTGCGCAGCCAGATCCATGCCCAGCACGGCCAACACCCCGCGCATCGATTGCAGCAAGGAAGGGACGGCCGCCAAAGGCGAACGCTCCTGCGGCGCGCGGAAGAATTCGTCAATGTGCTTTTCGCACTCGGTCAGCGTGCCACGCAGCTCTTCCACCACCGACCCGATGGTCTGGCGATCTGACACGCGACGGTACAACTCCTCCATCCAGCTTTCCAGCGGCTGGGCGGGTTGACCTTGGGCGACATTTCGAATGCGTTCGGCCAAACGCAACACACGCGGCTGCTGCTCAGGCTGATCAAACTCACCGTCTTCCAGGCAAGCTTCGATGTAGAGCAAGCTGGTCGCCACTTCCATGGCCAGACTGGGTTCCGGCGCCTTGGCCTGCGTGACCGTGGTCTGGGCGGCTTGGCTCAGCGCATCGGCCAGTTCATCACCTTGTGGGAACAGGCGACGCAACGAGTCGCACACCAGGGCGAATTGCTCGTTCAAGCCCCCCAGACGCAGCAATTCGTCGGCGGCAACGGCTGACCAGCCGTCCTTGGCGCCGGCCACGCGCTTGAGCGCCTGCGTGATCCATGCGGGATCGTATTTGCCCAAGCTGGATGCGGACAAATTGACCGGCTTGTGGCGCTGCAACCCGAAGGTGCGGCGAACGCGGGCCAAAACCGAGTCGTGATCTGAAGGGACCTCACCGGCTTGCGCGCAGAAGAACAGCAGTTCGCTGGCGAGGCGATCGGAAGGCACACCCTTCCCCTTCACCAACACCCGCAACTGACTCAGCAAGGAAGACAGCACACGCTTGGCGTGCACGCTCAGCGGCACGTGGTTGCCAGCCAGGCCTTCCAGGAAACCGCTGGCCAACATCCAAGTCGCGGACTCGCGATGTGCCTGTCGCTGGGTTGCATCGGTGGCCAACTCGGCACACAGCTTGGCCAAGGCCACCGCATCGGCCGGTTGATTGCGACGCAGCAGCTTCAGCAAGCCGTGCTCGAACTCGCTCACGGTTGCGGCATCGGCCGCACGTGGCATCACGCCCTCGGGCGGCGCCAACGGTGCTTCCAGAGACAAGGATGGCCATTCCTGCGCCCACAAATCAGTGGGGCGCGCCATGCCACCACCCGATCGCGCAACCAGCACCTCGTACTGAGGGAACATCGACATCGCAGACACGGACTTGCCGGCCAAACGACGCCCGATGTAGTCGAGCAATGCGAACGACGCACGCTCGATCTCGCGCACGACTTCTTCGTTGATGGACTGAGGCCGGTTCACCAGCTTCTGCACAACGGCCTCACTGGCCCGCAGCAGCGTCGCCCCGGCGGACAGTCCTGCCAGTTCGAGCGCCCCAACACTCTGGTGAATTTGCTGGCGTGCCGTGCGAAGCACAGCTGGGTCCAGCGAATCCATGTCGGACAAGCCGTGAGAGGAAACCTCTTTCAGGCAACGATGGAGCGCCTTGTGGGCAGCATCCAGAGACTTGCGCAGTTCCTCATGCACCCACGCCAGGGCACTGAGGTCATCCGAGGGCGACGAGGCGTCGAGGTGCAGGCTGTCCATGAATCATCCAGCTCAGGAAGCAATCTTGAATCGAGACACCGATTGTTGGAGTTCTTGGGCGGTACGAGACAGCTCACGAACCAGTTGCGTGGTCGAACGCGTACCCTCTCCAGTCTGCTCGGTCACCGCGAAAATGTGCTGGATGTTGGCCACCACCACGTTCGCAGATTCAGCTTCGCGCAGAGCCGGTGCAGAAATCTGTTCAATCAGTTCAGCAAGTCGGCGAGACACGCGGTCGATGTCACCCAGTGCAGAACCGGCGGCGTCAGAGAGTCGGGCCCCTTCCACCACACCCTGCGTGGAACGTTCCATAGCGGCCACGGCATCTTGGGTATCGGTCTGAATGGTACGCACCAGCGCCGCAATTTCGCGGGTCGCGTCGGCAGAACGTTCAGCCAGACGCTGCACTTCTTCGGCCACCACAGAGAAGCCGCGACCGGCTTCACCGGCAGACGCCGCTTGAATGGCGGCGTTCAGCGCCAGCACGTTGGTCTGTTCGGTAATGTCGGAAATCAGTTCAGTGATTTCACCGATTTCCTGTGACGATTCACCCAGACGCTTGATTCGCTTGGACGTGTCCTGAATCTGCTCACGGATGGTGTTCATACCACCGATGGCGTTTTGCACGGCCTGCAGACCGGAGTCAGCAGCGGCCAGCGATTGGCGCGCCACTTCAGCGGATTGCTGAGCTTGTGCGGACACTTCGTTAATCCGGCCTGCCATGTGCAGCACCGATTCACCGGTTTCGCGAATTTCACGCAACTGTTCGTCAGAAGCGGCCAGCAGTTCGGTCGAAGTGGCTTCCACCTGACCGGTGGTGTCGGTCACCCGTTGCACCGTGCCCTGCACCTGGGCCACCAGCGTACGCAGCTCTTCCACCGTGAAGTTCACCGAGTCAGCAATCGCGCCGGTGATGTCTTCGGTCACCGTCGCTTGTTGCGTCAAGTCACCTTCAGCCACAGACTGCAGTTCGTTCATCAAACGCAGAATCGCAGCCTGGTTGGCATCGTTGACGCGCTTGGCTTCACGTTCTTGACGTTCCGCTTCCTGACGCTGGAATTCAGCGATCTGACGGCGATGCGTCTGGTCGGTCAGGAACACGCGCAGCAGGCCGTAAGCCGATGCCACGGTCAAGCCCAGGAACATCAGGATCAGCACAACGTTGAACCCGCCGATACCGGAACCATCCGACAGCTTCTGCTGCACTTGCTCCAGCCCCTTGCGCAGCGGTTCACTGTCGTCAATCACGGCCACTTGCGCATCACGTGCAGACACCAGACCTTGCAGCGAACCCAGGATGTAGGTCGACTGGGTACGGGTGCGCTCGAAAATGCTCAACAGCGCTTCCAGTTGTTCGCGCGTCTCAGCTTTCTTGGCCGCAGCCAGGTGCAACTCGGAGCTGCCATTCAGCAGGCCTTCTGCGATTTCCTTGAACGCGTTCAAGTCCTTACCCAGCAGGAAGACGGCCTCGGTCGACACACCTTCCACCGTCAGGAATTCGTTGGCAGACTTACCGATACGCTGCGTCAGCATCACCAACTGGTTCAAGGCTTGCGCCTCAGCGGGCGACACGCTGCCACCCTCCAGACGGCTGGCGGCAATTCCTTCCGCCAAGTCCATCAGTTCAGAGGACTGACCGTTCACTTCCTTCAGCGCCTGGCTCACCTGAATCAGGGTTTGCTTCTGGCTCAAAACGAAGTTCGCGTTCTTTTCTGCGCGCTGCACCAGAGGCAGCAGCGGATCGAGTGCCTCGCGTGCACCGCCCGAGAGTTCGCGCAAGCCCATGCTGCTGTCACCAGAAGACAGCCCGCGAACGTTGGTTGCCAGAACCTTCGAGCTCTCGGCCACTTCCTGGAACGCAGGAACACGACCGATCAATGCCTGAGACACCGACTTCGCCAAACGCTGAGACTGCATCAGTGCCTGACCGGTCGCACCGGTCTGCGCCGCACGACGGTCTGCGGAGTTCACCGACAAGAACGCCCCCAACACCAGACCGAGCACGCCGACAGCCAAGGCGCCACCGAGCATCCGTTGCTGCGCATCCAGGCGCAAATGCCCGATCAGCGGGAGCCCCGAACGTGGCTCATCCACGTCCGGCTCGGTTTCTTCCACTTGCTGACGATAGTCAGCCGGGAACTCCGACGGCGCGGCTTCAGAAATGATCGAATCACCCTGACCGGCCACTGGTGGCTGCAACGTCGATGGTGACGCTTGGGTGTCTGCACCCTGGGCACCCGCCGCTGTGGCGGCGCCTTCCGTACTCAAGGCCTCGACCTCCCGAGTTCGACACCAAAATGCCGATTTCGCGTTTTTGGTGAAGCCGCTTCCATGTGAATCAACGACTTATGCACATTTTTGCGGAAGTTTTGTAGTGGCAACTGCATGAATGCTTTGTAGTGGCGCAATTGGGGTGTT